>JBOHEP010000540.1:0-18710 GCA_050701075.1 Pseudonocardia sp.
TCGCCTCCACAGCGATCTCCGGCTTGACGTTCTGCTCCAGCGCCGCCCGACACGCAAGCACCGCCTCCAACCGCCGCAGCACCGACTCGGCCGGCCACTCCCGCGCCGCCCGCTGCACGTCAGCCGCCCGATCAGGGTTGGCCAGCGCCACCGACGCCCCGCTCCCCGCCACGAGCGCGTCACGGAAGAACCCGGCCATGTCGACGAGCGCGCGGTCGATCGCGTCCCGCTGGTTGCGGGTGCTGCGTGACTTCTGCCGTTTCTCGAGTTCGCGTTCAGCCGCTTTCGCACCGCGAGCCGCCGCCGCCGCGCCCTTGCCGACCCCCCCAGCACCCATGGCGACGCTGAGCTCTTCACGCTCGGTCGTGTCCCTGGTCTCGCTGAGCTCGGCGGCCTCGGCTCTTGCGATGCGCACCAGGTCGCCGGCGTGCGCGAACGCGTCCCCCAGCCCGCGAATCTGCAACGGCAGCTCCAGTGCCTGTTCGCGACGTTCACGTGCGGCAGCGTCGCGGGCAAGGCGTCGGGCCCGGCCGACGTGCCCGCCGGACACCGACGCCGCCCAGGCGGCAGTCTCCACATCGAGCCCGTCGCGGCGGACCAGCACTGCGGCCACGGCATCGGGAGACGGCGAACGCAGCGGCACCACCCGGCACCGGGAGCGGATCGTCACTCGGACGTCGTCCGGATGGTTCGACGGGGCGCAGAGCAGAAATATCGTGCGCTCCGGCGGCTCCTCGACGGCCTTGAGCAGCGCGTTCGCCGCACCCTCGGTGAGCCGGTCGGCGTCGGTGATAATCATGATCTGGTAATGGCCGGTAGCTGGGCGGCGGGACGAGATCGCCACGAGCTCACGCATCGAGCCGACGCTGATGCTGAGCCCGTCCGGCACCACCTCGCGCACGTCGGCGTGTGTGCCCGCCATCACCGTGCGGCACGAGGCGCATTCTCCGCAGCCGCGCGATGGGCATTGCAGCGCCGCCGCGAACGCCCGCGCCGCCACCGAACGGCCCGATCCGGGCGGGCCGGTGAAGAGCCACGCATGGGTCATCGACGCCGGATCCTGCGCGGCGGCACTCAGCTCGGCCACCGCGGCCGGCTGTCCGACGACGTCATCCCAGACGTTCACGGAGCTGCCCGGGCGACACCGGACGAGGGCTCAGCAGGCATGCTGTCCGGCGCCCGAAGCAACGGCGTCAGCCCGGTGAAAACGCGCTCGGCCACCTCGTCCGGCGTGCCGTCGGCGTCCACGACGACATACCGGTGCGGTTCGGCGGCGGCCATGCGGGTGAGCAGCCGTCGGACGCGAAGGTGCTCCTCACCCGGCATGCCACGCGGTGCCCCGACCGAAGATTCCCCCTCGGCCGCGCCGAGCGACGAGCTCGCAGGAGCCCGGTCGAGCAGCACCGACACGTCAGGGCGCAGCCGACCGGTCGCCCATGCCGCCAGGCTTTCCAGCTCGCCATGGTCGAGCTCTGCGTGCATCCGGTCGGTGGCCACCCCGAACTGCACGAGTGGGCTGGCGAGGAAACGGTCCACGACGACGACCGACCCTTCGGCGAGGGCGGGCCGGATCGTGCGCTCGACGAGGTCGGCACGGACAGCCGCCGCCGCGAGCGCCTTCGCGCGGGCGCCGGACAGCTCGGCCTCACGGGTGGCCGCCGCCCACCGCTCGTGATCCCGACCACCCTGGTCGACCTCCACGACCGCGTGGCCGGCGCCGCGCAACCGGGCGGCCAGACGCACCGCCTGCTCAGTGGTCTCCTCGGCCTGTGCACCCTCCACCGCGATCAACACCCCCGCCCCGTGCCGCCGGTCGCCGCGGCGCAGCGCGGCGAGCAGGTCGGGCAACAGCGGCTCGAGACGCCGGTCGTCCATCTGTCGGTAGGCCAGCATCCCCACGCCGGCCGCGACGAACCCACCGACGAACATCACCACCCGGGTGCCGTCGACGAGGAACGGGTACCCCAGCACCTCCACGGTCCGCGCGCTCACCAGGCCGACCAGCAGCGGCACCAGCGCCAACGAACCCAGCAGTGTGAGCCGCACGATCGACTGCACGAACGCGACGATTCGCCCGCGCACCTCGTCTGCGACCTGCGCACCGATGATCGTCAACCCGGTGAGGAACGCGATTCCGGCGAACGCGCCGACGAGCCCGACCGACGCCAGAGCGACGAACAGGTGCGGTGCCAGTGCCACCAGGACCAGCGCCAGACCGGCGGCGACGATGGCCGCGCCGAACAACCGGTTGTGCGGCAGCCGCCGGGCCAGCCGGGGCGCGGCGCCCATGCCGATGGCCAATCCGACGAATACCGCCACGAACAGCGCCCCGTATGCAGCGTTGCCGCCGCCGAGGCTCATGGCATACAGGGTGGCCGACCCGATGACGATGCCACCCGCGGCGAACGCGCCCACGATGCCGGTGACCAGACCCCGGACAAGCGGGGTGGAGACGACGAACTTCGCGCCGTCACGCAACAGGGCGACCAGTCCGGGCGCGGCCGCACGCCGTTCCGCGGCCCGCCCGGATATCTCCGGGATCCGGAACCAGACGGTGATCGCGGTGAGCAGATAGGCGACGCCGTTGATCACCAGCGCGATGTGGACGGTGAGGAGCTCGGAGTCTGTGCCGCCCAACAGCGACCCGGCGCTCGACAGAACCGTGAACAGCCCTGATGCAGTGATCACCGCAACGCCGTAGGTCATCACCAGGGCGAGCTGGTTGGCGGTCTCGACCTGGTCGGGCCGGCGCAGCAGGTTCGGGACCGACGCATCCTTCGCCGGGATCCAGAACAGTGCACAGACCTCGATGAGGAACGTCGCGCCGAAGAGCCACCACAGCGACCCCACCAGCGGGATCGAGATGAACAGGCCGAAGCGGAAGATGTCGCAGATGACCATGACGCGGCGGCGATCGAACTTGTCGGCCAGTGCGCCGGCCAGCGGGCCCAGCACGAGGGCCGGTAGCAGCTTCGTGGCCACCACACCGCCGAGCGCAAAGCTCTGCGCCTGATAGCCGGTGGTGAGCTGGGTGGCGAGCGCGGAGAGCGCGAGCAGGCTCAGCCAGTCGCCGGTCGCGGACACGGCCGTAACCAGCCACAGACGACGGAACGCCGGGATCGCGAGCACGCTGCGCACCCGGTGGGATGTGGGCGCGGAGAGCTGGGGAGCGCTCGGCGGACCGGGCTCGGGACCGATGGCCATCCTGCTCACCTCCTCGGCGAGGGCGGGCGGGTCTACTGACACCCGCCTGGGACGAGCACCGGGCCGCTCGGCCGCTGTGGCCAGGGTAGTCGGGCGCCTGACAGGCAGGCATCCGCAGGGCTCAGCGCGTTCTCAACCGCCGAGCAGGGCCACCACCAACTGGACGAGGATCACCGTGAAGACGAGGACGAAGAACAGCGTGAAGACCCGGGAACCGACCCGGCTGTGCGAGCGTCGCGTCAGGCCGAGCAGGCCAGGCTCATCCTCGATCCGAGGCCGAGCCGACAGGCGCGGGGCGGGCATCGGTTCCCGGATCGGAGCAGGCGCGCTCGACGGGGGCGCCGGGCGGCTCGGTGCCGCGGCAGTGGCCCGTGCCGCAGCCCGGGCGGCCCGCTGTGCGGCGTTGGGCCACGGCGTCGGGCTGGGGCCCGAGGCCGGGCTGCGGCTCGAGGTCGGAGTCGGGGCAGCGGTGGCGTTGATCGACGGTTGGGAACGCGGAGCCGCCGCGGGTGCGGCGCTCGGTACCGAATCGGTGATCAACGGCAGCTCGACCTGGCCACCACCTGCCGGTTGCCCAGCGCCATCGGCAGGCTCCGGCTGCCCCGCGTCCGCACGCTCCGGCTGCCCCGCATCCGCAAACCCCAGCTGCCCCGCGTCGGCAAACCCCAGCTGCCCCGCGTCGACACGCTCCGGCTGCCCCGCGTCGGCAAACTCCAGCTGCCCCGCGTCGCCAAACCCCAGCTGCCCCGCGTCGGCAAACCCCAGCTGCCCCGCGTCCGCACGCTCCGGCTGCCCGCCCGGCCCCGACCGCCCACCCCCACCCATCCCGAGCCACAGGTCGCCGTCCGACCCCGCGAGCCCACTGACCGTCCCGTCCGGCCCGATCACCGGCAGCTGAACGACCGGAAGCTCGACCCGGGGCGGCGGACCTGTCCCGTCCGAGACGTGGGCCCCGGCCACATCGCCGCCAGTGCCGTCCTTGCCGAAAAGCACGTCACCGTCCCAGCCTGTCATGGACCCGGATTCTAGGTGGTCACACCCGCTCAGACGCTGCGCAGCGCGGTGCGTCGCGCTGGTGCAACGCCGCAGAAGCTCTTCAGGGTTCCGTTGGGATCGAGGACACGCGTGGAGGTGATGCGGGGATCCGGTGAGCGCTTGATCGATGTTGCGGAACCGTCAACGGTGCTGTGTACGACTCCGGGTTCCCAAGCGCTGATCACGACACCACCCGGAGCCGCAGTGGCCTGCCGAGATCAACCTCTTGGCACGGGGAGCCGCTCGGAGCGCGGCGATGCGTTCCCAATCAACGATCACGTAGTTAGCGGCATGATCCAGACCCTGCAGAACTTCTGCGGGCGCTGCGCTGGATCATCCAGCCGGTCAGCCCCCGTCCCCGCCCCCGTCCCCGTCATCGTCATCGTCATCGTCATCGTCACCGTCGTCGTCCTCCTCATCGCCCGGTGCGTCCGGTGGCGGCGGAACCTCGCCGCTGCTGACCTGCAGCAGGATCGTCTCTCCCGGCAGGGCGGTGACCCGCGGGTTCTGACCAACGACGGTGCCGCGCTCGGCGAGGTTGTCGACGGTGCTGACCGAGACCTCCCAGCCCGCCAGTTCCAACACCGCACGAGCGTCGTTCTCCCCGTGGCCCACGACGTCGGGTACCTGCGACTCCGCGCCGCCCTCGAGATAAAGCGGATCGGGCAGCGGCAGCGGCAGCACCGGCCTGCCCTCGAGCAGCGGTTTCATCGTGCCGAACCAGGTCTCGGCTGGCGTCTTGCCGCCGAAGATGTTGCCGCTGCGGCAGGCGAACGGGGAGCCGGCGCCGTCACAGAGCGGTTTCGGGGACCTGGAGTTGTCGAAGGTGATCACGGCCCCGGACATCTCCGGGACGACGCCCAGGAACGCCGCCGACTTGTTCTGTTGGGTGGTGCCGGTCTTGCCGGCCATCGGCCGGTTCCAGCCGACCTCCCCGGCGGCCCGCGCTGCCGTGCCGCTCGTGTCGTCCTTGCTCAGCGCCGTCATCATCGTGTTGGCCAGACCCGCCGGAACGACCTGCTCGCACGGCGCCTCCGTGACCGGCACCGGGTTACCGGCCGGGTCGGTGATCGACTCGATCGGACTCGGCGGGCACCAGACACCGGCGCTGGCCAGGGTCGCGCCGACGTTGGCCAGCTCCAGCACGCTCGTGGGGCTGACGCCAAGGGTGAACGAGGCCTGCTGCTGCGCCTTGGTGACCTCGGCGATCGTCCGGTCGGTGCGTTGCCCGGTCCTCGGGTTGACGAAGAACGTCGTGCCCAACGACCGCATGCCGAGCTTCACCGACATGTCGACGACGTCGGGCACCCCGGTGAACTCCATCAGCTTGATGAACGCCGTGTTCGGCGACAGGGCCAGCGCGTCGGTGAGCGACAACCGCTCGGCGTAGCTGCCCGCGTTCTGCACGGGCAGGGGCCGACCGCCGCCATCGACGTAGATCGGTGAGGCATAGCCGCTGGGGGGCACCACCAGCTCATAGTTGATCCCCAAGCCCTTCTCCAGGGCGGTGGCCGCGGTGAAGATCTTGTAGATCGACCCGGCACCGAGGTTCACCGGCTCGTACGGCAGCCCGTAACTGGTCTCCAGCGCCTCGGCATCCAGGCCGAACGTCCGGCTCGAGGCCATGCCGAGCACCCGGTGCTTGCCCTGGCCGGGAGCAACCACCGACATCACGTTCGCGACGTTGGGCTGAGCGGCCGGCACCTCGGTGTTGAGCGAGGCCTTCATCCGGTTCAGGACATCGCGGTCCAGGGTGGTGCGGATCGTGTAGCCGCCCCGTTTGATCTTCTCTTCGGTGAAGCCGGCCTCGGTCAGGTAGTCGACGACGTACTTGCAGAAGAACCCGGCGTCGACGGCCCCGATGCAGCCGTTGGCCTGCGTGTTGAGCGGGTTGACGACGCCAAGCGGCGTGGCCAGCGCCTCCTGCGCCTGCGCCTCGTTGATCATTTGCTGGTCACGCATCTGCAGGATGACCAGGTTGCGCCGGTCCCGCGCCGCCTCCGGCTTCGAGACCGGGTCGAACGCCGTCGTGCTGCGCACCATGCCCGCGAGCAGCGCCGCCTGCGGCACGGTCAGCTGGTCGGGAGCGACCCCGAAGTACGTGCTCGCCGCGGCCTTGACCCCGTACGCCCCGTTGCCCCAGAACACGATGTTCAGGTAGCGGGTGAGGATGTCCTCCTTGGCGACGGTGCGCTCCATCTGCAGGGCGATCCGCGCTTCCTTGAGCTTGCGCGCCGGCGTCTGCTCGGTGGCCTTGAGCCGCTCCGCCTCGGTCTGCGCGTCGACGTAGAGCAGGTAGTTCTTGACGTACTGCTGGGTGAGCGTCGACGCCCCCTGCACGACGTCGCCGGAGGCCGAGTTCGCGATGAGCGCCCGGACCGTGCCCTGCCAGTCGACGCCCTGGTGCTGGTAGAAACGGCGGTCCTCGATCGCGACCATCGCCGCCTTCATGGCCGGAGAGATCTCGTCGGCGGTCACCGATGTGCGGTTCTGGTCGAAAACGGCCGCGAACGGCTGCCCGGCGGCGTCCACGAGCGTGGTGGCCTGCGGCAGCGCGCCGTCGACGAGGTCGGTGGACACGCTGGTGACGCTGTCGCCCGCATCGCCCGCTACGAGCCCCAGACCCGCGGCGACGGGGAAGGTCATCCCGGCGACCAGGACCCCGGCCAGCACACACAGTCCGAGCAGCAGACCGATGGGTCGCCTGAGGTGGTGCGGGAAGTCCACGGTCGGAAAGCGTACGCGCCGCGGTGTCACCGTCAGGTCAGCTCGGGTGCGACGTCGCCGACCGCTGGTCGGAGTTGAGTATTTTTGCTGGCTGCCGCAGGGAACCAGGGGCTTCGAAAATCCGTCTGTGCGGGTCATGACGACTTCACAGAGGACAGGGGTGGCCATGGCAGGCAGGCGGAACTGGCGGGGGGCGGCACGGTGCCGTACCGACGACGCCGAGGAGCTGTTCGTTACCGGCGCGGCGCAGCGCGAGGTGCGGCGGTTCTGCGTGACCTGCCCGGTGCGAACCGAGTGCCTGGCGCACGCCCTGGATCACCGCATCGAGTTCGGGGTGTGGGGCGGGATGACCGAGCGGGAGCGGCGGGTCCTGCTACGCGGCCGTCCGGACGTCGAGTCGTGGTGGGAACTGCTCGCTGACGCCCGGCAGGCGCACTACGCCTCGGCCGCCGACGAGACCGCTGAGAGCCTGGCCGGGGTGGGGGGCAACAGTGCGGGTCAGCCGCTGTCCGAGACGGCCTGACCGCGCTCGTCATCGACGGCGATCAAGGCAAGGCACGCCGCAGGGGGGTCTCGACGCCGACCGGGCCGGCCGGCGGCTCGGCCGCGCCCGCAGCCAGCCGGGTGCCGATCTCGCGCAGCCCGTCGAGGTCGGCGATGTCGCCGGCCACTGTCGGCACCCGTACCACAGCGACCTCCGGGTGCGCTTTGGTGAATCGGGCGAGCAACCTGACCTCGCGGTCGGCCAGGTCGACCCGGTCGGCGTGCAGCCGCAGCACCGCCGCGGCCAGCGGTGCTCCGCGCAGTCCGTCGGCGGCGTTGCGGGCACTCCCCGCCGAGAGCGGGGCCAGGACCGGGTGGGTGCGGTTGAGTACCAGGCCGGCCAGGGGCGCGTCCTCCCCCGAGAGCCGGTCGACGAAGTACGCGGCCTCGCGCAGCGCGTCCGGCTCGGGCGCGGCGACCACGACGAACGCGGTGCCCGGCGACCGGAGCAGCGCGTAGGTGGCTTCGGCGCGCTCGCGAAAGCCACCGAACATCGTGTCGAACGCCTGCACGAACGCTGACGCGTCGGCGAGCAGCTGCCCGCCCAGAATCGTCGAGACAACCCTGGTGAACAGGGCGAACCCGGCGCCGAGAAGCCTGCGCAATCCCCGCCCGCCTGCGCGCGCAGGTGCGGACAGCAGCCGGATCATGCGGCCGTCGAGGAAGGTGGACATGCGCTGCGGGGCGTCGAGGAAGTCCAAGGCCGAGCGGGACGGCGGGGTGTCCACGATGATCAGGTCCCACTCGCCGGTGGCCGCGAGCTGCCCGAGCTTCTCCATCGCCATGTACTCCTGTGTGCCGGAGAACGAGCTGGAGATGGTCTGGTAAAAGGGGTTGGCGATGATCTTCTCGGCACAGTCGGGGTCGGCGTGCGCCTGGACCATCTCGTCGAAGGTCCGACGCATGTCCAGCATCATCGCGTGCAGCTCACCGGATGGGCGGGAGTCAACGCCGATGCCGACGCGCGCACGGACACCGCGCGCAGCGTCAGTGGCCCGCGCATCGCAGTCGGCCGGCACACCGACGACTCGGCGGGGTTCGTTGTCCAGCGTCGTGAGGCCGAGCGCCTGCGCCAGCCGCCGCGCCGGGTCGATGGTGAGCACCACGGTGCGCCGCCCGCGCTCGGCGGCCCGGATCGCCAGCGCCGCGGACGTGGTGGTCTTGCCGACCCCGCCGGACCCGCAGCAGACCACGACCCGGGTGCGCACGTCGTCCAGCAGCGCGTCGATGTCCAGCCGCGGCGCCAACCGACCGGGGCTCATACCCGCACCCCACTCGTCCGGCGTACCTCGACGCCCTGTTCCACCAGCGCCTCGGCGAGCTCGTAGAGCGAACCCAGATCCACCCCGTCGACCAGCTGCGGCAACTCGAGCCGGGGTAGCGATGCAGCCGGTTCACCGTCCAGCCGGGCTGACGCGGCGGCCTCGGCATGCACCCGAACCGCATGCTCGACGGTCTCCGCGACCAGGCCGTCGACGACCTCCGCCGGCAGGTCGAGCCCGGCGCAGGACAGACCCGAGCGGATCCGTTCGGCATCCACCCGGCCACCGGCTGCCGCAGCCACCGAACGGTCCGGCAGCCACTGGGGGCGGACCCGGTTGACGATCACCGCACCGGCACGCAGATCGGCCTCCTCGAGCGCGGCCACGGTCTCGAGCGTCTCGGTGACCGGGAGATCCTCGAGCAACGTGACCAGATGCACCACTGTCCGGGGGGAGTGCACCAACCGCACGACGCCCTCGCTCTGCTTGTGGATCGGTCCGGTCCTGGCCAGCTCGGCCATCGCCTTGGTGACGTCGAGGAAGCTCACCACCCGGCCCGTCGGCGGGGCATCGACGACGACGGTGTCGTAGACGTGGCGCCCGTCGGCGCCGGTGCGGGTGACGCACTCCTTGATCTTGCCGGTCAGCAGCACGTCGCGCAGTCCTGGCGCCAGCGTGGTCGCGAACTCGATCGCGCCCATCTTGCGCAGCGTCCGCCCGGCGATGCCGAGCCGGTAGAACATCTCCAGGTACTCCAGCAGCGCCGCCTCAGGGTCCACCGCCAGCGCGCGCACCTCGCCACCGCCCGGCGCCACCGCGATCCTGCGCTCCTCGTAGGGCAAGGGCGGTGTGTCGAACAGCTGGGCGATGCCCTGCCGGCCCTCGACCTCGACGAGCAGGCTGCGCCGACCGCCCGTGGCCAGCGCCAACGCCAGCGCCGCGGCCACCGTGGTCTTGCCGGTGCCGCCCTTGCCGGACACCACGTGCAGCCGCACGCCGGAGAGCGTGTCCGGCCATCCGGAGGTCGTCACGACGTCCAGCCTACGGATGCATGGCCGGACCGGCCGCCGGTGGGAGTGAGGCGCTGGCTACAGTTCTCGGCCATGGGCTCCCCCGGCACGACCGTCACCAAGTGGGAATACCTCACCGCCCCCCTGCTGATCCACAACACCAAGGCCATCCTGGACAACTTCGGCCGCGAAGGCTGGGAGCTGGTCACGGTGACGGCCGGAATGAACGCCGAGCAGCTCGTCGCCTGGTTCAAACGACCGGTCCAGGGCGGCTGACATGGCCACCCGGGGCGAGCGGCTACGGGAGCTGGGCATCGCGCTGCCCCCGGTCACGGCACCGGCGGGAGCGTACCTACCGGCCAGGCGGGTGGGATCGTTGATCTTCACCGCCGGCCAGCTGCCGATCGCCGACGGCCGGCTGCAGGCCACCGGCAAGGTCGGCGCCGACGTCAGCACCGAAGCCGCGCACCGGCTCGCCCGGCAGTGCACGCTCAACGCACTCGCGGCGGTGGACGCCCTCGTCGGGCTGGACGCGGTGGTCGGCGTGGTGAAGGTGGTGGGTTTCGTGGCCTCCGCACCCGACTTCACCGATCAGCCGGGTGTGGTCAACGGCGCCTCCGAGCTGCTCGTCGCGATCTTCGGCGAGGCCGGGCAACACGCCCGCTCAGCTGTCGGGGTGGCCGAGCTACCGAAAGGCGCGCCGGTCGAGATCGAGATCGTCGTCGAGGTCGCGGGATGAACCTGGAGTCGGCCGACCGGGCCTGCCACGACCTGCTGGTCCAACTGGCCGGACGGCTGCCCGACCAGCTGCTCTGGCGTCTGCGGGACTGGCTCGCGACCGAGCGGTCGACGCACCCACCCCGCAGCGCCATCAGCGCGATACTGCCGCGCGAGCTGCTGCGCCATCGGGTCGGTCTCACCAATCGTGAACGAGACCTGCTTGGGGTGGCTGTCGGCGGCTGGGACACGCCGCGACGACTGCTGGACGCGGTGCTCCCGATCCACGTGTCCCACGAGCTCGGCTTCACCTTCGGACCCGATCCCGAGGCCGCCGACCTCGCCGCGCTCAGTACCTTGGCCGTCGTGCGCGGGCATCCGGGGTGTTCAGAGCTGAGGCTCGCCCGGCGGACCGATGGTCGCCGGGATCAGCGGGTCGTGTTGGTGCACGGCGCGGACCGTCCCTGGGTGCTGGCCGGCACGCTTCAGCGGGTGCTGCGGGCGCACGGCGACCGCACCCCGTGCGTCGAGGTGCTCCCCTCGGGTATCGAGCTGCTCCGGTACCACCAGGCGGCCGTCGCGGCGTCGGTCTCGCTGTGGCGCATCGATGCGGTGTCAGCCCGCGAGCTGGTCGGAACGTGATCACGACGGAGGTCGCTGTGGACACAAGGGCTGTCCTGCCGACGCACGATCTGTTGCTCGCGGTGGCCGGCCGGGTCGACGACGACCTGCTCACCTGGATCCGCGAGCTGGCGGCCGTCGGGGAGGAGTTCCGGGCCGTCGAACTGCTCACCGCGACCCTGATCGCCGAACGGGTCGCCCTGCCGTCCCGCGTGCGCGCCGCCATCGTGGCGGCCGGACGGACCGTACGCACCGAGTTCGACGCCGAGCTCGCCCTACCCCCTGCGCGGGAGGACGAGCGGGACGGCGAGCCGGACACTGCGCACCGCTTCGACACAGCGCGGTCCGGTGCCGGCACGGACGGGATCACCACCACGTTGCACGGACTGCTCAGCCGGCAGGTGACCGGATGCCGGGTGTGGCTCACCTGGCGGCTCACGCCGGCCGGGTCGGCCCCGGGGCCGCTGCCGCACGCCGTGGTGCTGGTGGAGATCGTCGGCGATGACGGAGCAAGCCGAGCCGCCAGTGCCGACGTCCTCGCCTACCAGTTCGCGAGCGCCCTGGAACACGCAGGCACGCCCGCGTCGGTCGAGGTCTTCACCGCCGGGGCCCAGCTGCCCCATTACCACCAGGCAGCGCTGCGGACCGCCCGCCTGTTCGCCGCCACGGCCACGGTGCGCGACGCGTCCCCGGTACCGCCGAGGTCGACAGCCGTGGCGCCGAGACACGCCGAGGTCGACCTGCCCGAGCCGGTGGTCGCACCCGAGCAGCCGCCGGCGGATCGATCCGATCCGGCCGAGCATCTGTCCGTGCCGAGCACACCGCTGTCAACTCCTCCCGCCCGGGACGTGACCCCTGTCCTGGGTCCGCTCGATGAGACACCGCACGCTTCGCGACTCGGTCCGATGATCGATGAGAACGATCCCCTCGGTCTCGGTGACCTGCCGGCGCCCATGGCCGACGAGGACACCGACGCCCAGGACGGCCGCTCGACCTCCGGTTCCTGGACGGCGTCCACGACCGGACTCTTCGATCCCCAACCGCCGACGAGGCGGCGCCACCCGGGCGACCACCCGGTGGCGGGATATCGGAGTCCGGAACCGCGCAACGATGAGTCGCTCCCACTACGGAGGCCCGCACTCTGGAACCGACCGGTTCCGGAGTGCCCACCGGACCGACCGCCACCCGTCGATCCGGCGACTGAACCGGCCATCGACGCGACCGGCCTGGGCCTGCGGCCGGAGTCCCTGGCCCGGCTCAACGATACCGACCGCGCCCTGCTCGCCCGGTTACAGGCCGAGCTCGGACCCAGGGTCGGCGGGCCCGGACCCGGTGGCAACCCGGATGGCACATACACCAACGGCACCAATGGTGCCGCGCTCAGGCGGCGCGCACGCCCCCCGGACATCGCCGACTGACCGACCGCGTCCGGGTCGCCCGACGACCGATGGCCGCTCCCGGAGATCGACGAACGCCGTCGTGCCCATGACCCAGGGCCCGTTAGGACTCGAACCACTTGCTGGGCACGCCGTCCAGCCGCTGGGGTTGAGCCGGACGAGCTGCGCGGAAATCCAGGTTATGGTCCGGACATGACGCATCCGGCCTACGGAATGCTGCGGTCCGTCACACCACTTGCGTCGGTGCTGCTTGCGCAAAACCCGTCACCGATGACGCTGGAAGGCACCAACACCTGGGTGCTGCGGGCCCCCGACGTCGAGGAGTGCGTGGTGGTCGATCCGGGCGACGTGGACGAGGATCACCTGCTCCGGGTGGCCGCGCAGGGGCCGGTGGCGGTGATCCTGCTCACCCATCGTCACCACGACCATTCCGGCGGGGCGCGTCGCCTCGCTGAGCTGTCCGGGGCGCCGGTGCGGGCGCTGGACCCGTCGCTCGTGCTCGGCGGGGAGGCGTTGGAGGATGGTGAGGTGGTGTCGGCGGCGGGGTGCGAGCTACGTGTGTTGGGCACTCCGGGCCACACCTCGGACTCGCTGTGCTTCGTACTGGACGGGCCGGGTGGGGAAGGCGGCGTCCACTCTGCCGTCATCACCGGCGACACCATCCTGGGCCGCGGTACCACGGTCATCGCGCACCCGGACGGTGCCCTCGGGCCCTATCTCGACTCCCTACGGCTGCTGGCCGATCTCCCGTCCGGTACCACTGTGCTGCCCGGCCACGGCCCGGAGCTGCCGGACACCCCGGCCACCGCCGGCCTGTACCTTGCGCACCGCGAGCAGCGGTTGGAGCAGGTGCGTGCGGCACTGGCCACGCTCGGTCGGGATGCGACGCCGCGACAGGTGGTGGAACTGGTCTACGCCGATGTCGACCAGGCGCTGTGGGCCGCGGCGCAGTGGTCGGTGCTCGCCCAGCTGGACCATCTGCGCGGCTGAGTGCTCGCTGGTAGTGCAGGACCCGGGGGGCGGAGGGTGCCGAGCGCTTGATCGATGTCTGGGAACCGTCAGCCGTGCGGAGTGCGGTTCCGGGTTCCGAAACGATGATCACTGCGGGCTGAGCACTCACCGCGCCCGGCGGGCCAGCCGCTCCGGCTCGAGGATGAGCACGCTCTTGCCCTCCAACCGCAGCCAGCCGCGCTGCGCGAAGTCGGCGAGCGCCTTGTTGACCGTCTCCCGGGACGCCCCGACGAGCTGCGCGATCTCCTCCTGGGTGAGGTCGTGGGTGACCCGCAACAGGCCCGACTCCTGCGACCCGAACTGCCGCGCGAGCTGCAGCAGCGACTTGGCCACCCGGCCGGGCACGTCGGTGAAGATCAGGTCGGCGAGCATGTTGTTGGTGCGACGTAGCCGGCGCGCGAGCACTCGCAACAGCTGCTCGGCGATCTCCGGACGCTTGCCGATCCACTCACGCAACGCGGCGCGATCCATGGTGAAGGCACGCACCTCGGTGACCGCAGTGGCGGATGAGGTGCGCGGACCCGGATCGAAGATCGACAGCTCGCCGAACATGTCCGACGGACCGGCCACCATGAGCAGGTTCTCCCGGCCGTCGGGCGACTTTCGTCCGATCTTCACCTTTCCGCTGCCGACGATGTAGAGCCGATCACCGGGCTCGCCCTCGGCGAAGATGACATGTCCACGTGCGAACTCGATTCGCTCCAGCGCCTCGGCCAGCGCATCGGCGGCGTGTGGCTCGACCCCCTGGAGGATCCCTGCGCGGATCAACACCTCGTCCACAGCTCGCTCCTCATCCCCCTGGCCGCTACCCCGCGACGGAATCACCGACTCGTGAGTCTAGGGGCCAGCGGCCCGAACTGTGCCACTATGCACACCTGCCCCCGCATTACCCGACCCGGCGGTGTCGAGCAGTTCGGTCAGGACGGAACAGCCTTGCTCCGGCGCTGTGCCCGCCGGCCGCGTAGCCCCCCGCCGCGCAGCCGGAACAGGTCGAGGGCGCGACCGGCGGCCCGACCCAACGGCGCCCGCACCTCGTCCGGACGCGGTTGCTCGACGGTCTCACCCAGTTCGTCCCGGCTGAGGGTGGACTGGCGTAGCCGGGACTCCACCCGCTCCATTCCGAGCGCGAAGAACATCACCAGCAGCGGCACGAGGACGGACAACCATGCAGTCATGTCGCCGCCGATGCTCTCGCACCCGGTTCCGGGAGGAGATGCCGGGGTGTGTGCGTCTCCCCATCGTTACCCATTCGTCACTGGCCACTCAGGGACTCCGGGCGGCCCGCGGTGAAGTGTCGGACCACGCCCGTACCCTCGCTGGGTGACCTCTTCCAGGCCGGCGCCCGCGTCACGGGCGACGCGGCTGGCCAAGCGGGTGGCCGCGGGGGAAAGCTCACTGGGGCGGGCCCGCCGGGTCGGGCGCATTCTGCGCGCGCTGGCCCTCGCCCACCCGGACGCGCACTGCGAGCTCCACTTCCACACCCCGCTCGAGCTGGCCGTGGCCACCATCCTGTCCGCACAGAGCACCGACAAAGGAGTCAACGCCCTCACCCCCGCGCTGTTCGCGCGCTACCCCACGGCGTTGGACTACGCGAGGGCCGACCGAGCCGAGCTCGAGGAGATGATCCACGCGACGGGCTTCTTCCGGAACAAGGCCAACTCCTTGATCGGGTTGGGGGCCGCGGTCGTCGAGCGCCACGCCGGGGTGCTCCCGGGCACGCTCGCGGAGCTGGTCGCATTGCCCGGGATCGGCCGCAAGACCGCCAACGTCATCCTCGGCAACGCCTTCGACGTGCCCGGCATCACCGTCGACACGCACTTCGGTCGGCTGGTGCGGCGCTGGGGCTGGACCGAGGAGGACGACCCGGTCAAGGTCGAGCACGCCGTCGGCGCGCTGGTGCCCGAGCGCGAGTGGACGATCGTGTCCCATCAGGTGATCTTCCACGGCCGCCGGGTCTGCCACGCGCGCAAGCCGGCCTGCGGCGCGTGCACCCTGGCGGCCGACTGCCCCGCGTACGGCACCGGGCCAACCGACCCGGCCCAGGCCGCGGCGCTGGTCAAAGGGCCGTCGCGGGAGCGGCTGGTGGCGCTGGCCGAGGGCCCCGAGGACAACGAAGCGAACCCAGCAGACCCCCCGTCGGTCGGTCGCGATGAGGACGTGCCGTGACCCGGGCCAGATCCGGGCCCACCCGGTCCGAGGTCCAGGCCACAGTCGTCGTCGCGGTGCTCGTCGCACTGGCCGTGTTCGCGCTGTGGCCGCGCTCCGGACCCGCGTCACCGGATCGACTTGTTCCGGCCGAGCCCGTTGCGATCGCCGTGTCCGACGCCGAGCTCGCCCCGCTGCGCGAGGCCGCCGGTCTTGAGCCGTGCCCGTCGGCCGGCGGCTCCAGTGACGGTCCGCCGGGCTCCGGCTCGGGTGACGGTCCGTCGGCCGGCGGCTCCGGCTCCGGTCCGCTGGCCGGCGTCACCGTGCCCTGCCTGGGCGCACCCGGCTCAGTCCCCCTGGGTGCGGCACTGGCCGGGCGGTCCGTGTTGCTCAACGTGTGGGCCTCCTGGTGCGGGCCGTGCCGCGACGAGCTGCCCGTCCTGGCCGAGTACGCGGCGCGACCCGACGCCGTGGCGGTGCTCGGCATCGACGTGCGCGACGACCCGCGGGCGGCGCTGAGTCTGCTGGCCGCCATCGGTGTCACGTTCGCGTCGGTCACCGATCCCGACGGCACGCTCCGCGTGGCGCTGGACATCCCGCCCATCCTGCCGGTGAGCTATGTCGTGCGCGCGGACGGGAGCGCCGCGCGGGTCGACCCACCGGTGCCCTTCCGCAATGCCGACGAGGTGGCCGCGGCCGTCGAGCGGCTCGTGGTCCGTTGAGCGATTCGTTGCACCCCTGCCGCGCCCCCGAGTGGCTGCGTCCGCTGCTTCACCGCACTCACGGCATCGAGGCCTCGACCCTGAGCCACCACCGCATGCTTCCGCCCGCCGATGGCCGCCGCGCCGCGGTACTGGTGCTGTTCGGCGAGAACCCGGCGAACCGTCCGGATGTCCTGCTGATGGAACGCGCCGCCACGCTGCGCGACCATGCCGGACAGGCGGCGTTTCCCGGGGGCGGCGCCGAACCGGCCGACGCCGACGCGGTCGCGACAGCGCTGCGCGAGGCGGAGGAGGAGACCGGGCTCGACCGAGCAGGGGTGGTGCCGCTCGCCCTGCTGCCCGAGCTGTACATCCCGCCGTCCGGGTTCGTCGTCACCCCGGTGCTCGCCCACTGGGCACGTCCGGCGGTGGTGCGCGCGGTCGACGCGGGTGAGACCGCCGCGGTGGTACGGGTGCCGCTGGCCGATCTGACCGATCCGGTGAACCGGCTCCAGGTGGGTCACCCGTCGGGTTTCGTGGGTCCGGCGTTCACGGTCGCGGGCCTGCTCGTGTGGGGATTCACCGGGGGCTTATTGTCCGCGCTGTTGCGTCTCGGGGGTTGGGAGCGGCCCTGGGACACCGCCCGGGTCCACGACCTGGGCGCGGCGTGGACCGCGGCCCGGGCGGGTCGTCAGGAGGTCGCAGGAGCATGACCACGGGAGGCACCCCGCGGTGGCTGTCATGAGCTGGGTGGACGTGATCGTCCTGCTACTCGCGTTGATCGCCGCCGTGTCCGGCTGGCGGCACGGCATGGCGGTCGCGCTGCTGTCGTTCGTCGGTGTGCTCGGGGGCGCGGTCCTGGGTGTGCGACTGGCCCCACTGCTCGCCGCCGGCATCGAGTCGCCCGGCACGCGGGTCATCGTGAGCGTACTCGTGGTGGTGCTACTGGTGGCGCTCGGCGAGACCACCGGGGTGTTCCTGGGTCGCCACATCCGCGAACAGATCACCGGCGAAACGACGCTCCGGGTCGACTCCACCCTCGGATCGGCACTCCAGGCCGTCACAGTGGTCATCGCGGCCTGGCTGGTCGCGCTGCCCCTGGCTTCAGCCAGCATCCCCGGGCTCGCCGCCGGCGTCCGCGGATCGGAGGTCCTCAAGGGCGTCGACTCGGTCATGCCCGACAGCGCCCGCATACTGCCGCGTGAGCTCCGCGAGCTGCTGAACAACTCCGGGTTCCCCAACATACTCAACCCCTTTGCCGAGACCCCGATCACCGCTGTCGACCCGCCGAACGCCGCGCTGCGCAACAGCCCGATCGTCGCGGCCGTGCGCGACAGCGTGCTCAAGGTCCGCGGCCGAGCACCGTCGTGTTCTCGGCAGCTGGAGGGCACCGGTTTCGTCATCGCGCCCGAGCTGGTCATGACGAACGCCCACGTCGTCGCGGGCACCTCGGATACCAGCGTCGAGGTGGTCAACCGGCGAGGGCGAACCGTCGAGCTCGAGGCCAGGGTCGTCAGCTACGACCCGGCCACCGACGTGGCCGTCATCCGGGTGCCGGACCTCCGGGCAAAGCCGCTGGCGTTCATCCCACAGCTGGCCCGGATCGGCGACGACGGCATCGTGCTCGGCTACCCGCTGGACGGCCCGTTCGAGCCCACCGCCGCCAAGGTGCGCCAGCGAATCGACCTGCGCGGCCCGAACATCTATGACACCGGCGAGGTCACCCGCGAGGTCTACACCGTCCGGGCCACGGTCCGCTCCGGCAACTCGGGCGGTCCGATGATCTCCCCGGACGGGCAGGTGATCGGCGTCGTCTTCGGGGCAGCGCTCGACGACAGCGAGACCGGTTTCGTGCTCACCGCCAATCAGGTCAACCCCGCTGTCGTCGCCGCGCCCGGGCTCACCCGGGCCGTCGACACGGGCGCCTGCGCCGCATAGCCCGTGCCCTCGCCCGACGTGAGATCAGAACGCACCGTCGTGACGTTCGCGGCGTCTGCTGTGCGCGTGGTATCTGCGGCGTCCGTGACGTCCACTGCGCCGCGATCAGACCTCCCGGGTGATCGTCTCGTCGCGCCCGGGCCCGACCCCGATCGCGGACACCGGCGCTCCGGTGAGCTCCTCGATCCGGTGCACGTAGTCCCGCGCGGGCGCCGGCAGGTCCTCGAAGGTGCGACACGCCGAGACGTCCTCGAACCAGCCCGGTAGCTCCTCGTACACCGGCTGGGCGTGGTGGACGTCGGTCTGGGTCATCGGCATCTCCTCGACCCGCCGCCCGTCCACCTCGTAGGCCACGCAGATCGGCACCTTCTCCAGGCCCGAGAGCACATCGAGCTTGGT
>JBOHEP010000541.1:0-9439 GCA_050701075.1 Pseudonocardia sp.
TCCACGGACCCGGCGACGGCACGGCCCCCGGCCTGGGATCCGCTCGGCGCCGCCCCGTTCGCCTGGGACCTGCCCGAACCCGGTCCCCCGCCGACGCCGCAGGCACGTCGGCGCCGGCCGCCGGTGACCGCGGTCACCCTGGCACTGGCCCTGCTCGCCGCCGGCGTGACCGGCATCGTGATGCTGGTCAACGGCAGCCCGATCGCCGCGCTGCCGGTGCTGTTCGGCTTGGTACTCGCGGTGGTCGGCCTCGGGCTGGTCGTCGGCGCGTTCCTCCGCGTGGGGCGTGGTCTGGTTCCGGTGGCGCTGGTGCTCTGCGCCCTGACCTGGGCGGTCCTCGCCGCTCCCCTGGATCGCCTGCGAGGCGGCGGCGAACTGCGGGCGACGCCACTGACCGCCGCCGCGATCGCGCCCGAGTACTCGCAGTCGGTGGGAGAGGTCGACGTGGACCTGCGCGGCGTCGACCTCTCCGTACCGCCGGGGCTCACTCCAGAACCGATCACTACGTCGGTCTTCGTCGGTGTGGGCGAGGCGACCGTGCTGGTACCCGCCGACGCGGACGTCCAGGCGCGCTGCGCCGCTGGTGTCGGCGAGGCCAACTGTCTCGACCGGATCGAGGGCGGGCCGGACAGCGAGATCGCCGTGAACGACCTCGGCCGCGACGGCCGCGCCGGTGGGCGCCCCCTCGTGCTCGACGTCTATGCAGGTCTGGGCCGGGTGGAGGTGCGTCGTGGCTGATCAGGACGGAACTGGGCAGGACGTGGCTGGGCAGGACGGGACAACTGAGGTGCAGCGGTCCCGCCGCGGGCCGGACCCGGTGGCGCTGCTGGTAGGGCTGCTGAGCCTGGGCATGGCCGTGGCCGCGTTCACCGGCACGGTTCCCGGCCTCAGCGGTTTCGACCCCCGCTGGCTACTGGCCGGAGCAGCCGCCCTGATCGGATTGCTGATCCTGGCCGGCACCCTCCGCAACCGTCCCCACTGACCCGGCGAGTTCCCCGATCGAGCACGGCGAGTTCGCCGATCGAGCACGGCGAGTTTCCCGATCGAGCACGGCGAGTTCCCCGATCGAGCACGGCGAGTTCGCCGATCCAGCACGCCGGGTGCTGCTCAGGATCGCTCGGCCAGCCGCGACATCCCCGCGGCTTCGAGGATCTCCGGCACCCCCCGCTCGTACCCCACCGCCATCACGTGAACCCCCGCCACCCCCGGCACCTCGCGAAGCGCCGCGACGGTCTCGGCGCAGGCCGCCATCCCTTCGGCCGCGACCCGATCAGCCGCTACCCCACGCAGCCTGCGTTCGAACCAAGTGGGGATCACGACGCCAGGAAGGCCGGCCATGAACTCCAACGCCCGCAGGGAACGGATCGGGCCGACCCCGGCGAGAATCCCGCACCGCTCGTGCAGCCCGCGGTCGCGGACCTCGTCCATCCAGGTCGCGAACGCGGCGACGTCGAACACGAACTGCGTCTGGACGAACTCGGCGCCGTCGTCGACCTTCTGCGCGAGCCGGTGCGACACCCCGGCAGCCGGGTTGTCGACCGCACCGAGCAGGAACCGCGGCGGCGGATCGACGTGCCGTCCCGACAGCAGCATGCCGCCGTCGCGCAAGGTCCGGGCCGTGGTCATCAGACTGGCGGAGCTCAGGTCGAAGACGGCTGTGGCGTCGGCGTGGTCGCCCCGTTCGGGACGGTCGCCGGTCATCAGCACGAGGTTGGGGATGTCCAGCGCACCCGCGGACAGCAGGTCGGACTGCAGGGCGATGCGGTTGCGGTCGCGGCAGGTCATCTGCATGATCGGCTCCAGGCCTTCGGCGAGGGCGACGACGCTGCCCGCGAAGCTGGAGACCCGGACCTGCGCACCCTGGTTGTCGGTGACGTTGGCCGCGTCCACCCAGTCGCGCAACAGCGCCGCCGACGCCCGCACCGCGGCGACGTCCGCGCCGCGCGGTGGACCGATCTCGGCCGTGACGGCGAACCGGCCGGTGCGCAGCGCATCGGCCAGGCGTCCGGGCCGGTCGGCCGGGACGCTCACTCCCATTCGATGGTCCCCGGTGGCTTGCTCGTCACGTCGAGCACGACGCGGTTGACCTCGGCCACCTCGTTGGTGATCCGGGTGGAGATCCGCTCCAGCACGTCGTAGGGCAGCCGGGTCCAATCGGCGGTCATCGCATCCTCGCTGGACACCGGCCGCAACACGATGGGGTGACCGTAGGTGCGCCCGTCGCCCTGCACCCCGACGCTGCGGACGTCGGCGAGCAGCACGACCGGGCACTGCCAGATGGCCCGGTCGAGCCCCGCGGCGGTGAGCTCCTCGCGGGCGATGGCGTCAGCGGTGCGCAACGTGTCGAGCCGGCCCGCAGTGACCTCGCCGATGATCCGGATGGCGAGACCGGGCCCGGGGAACGGCTGGCGGCCGACGATCGTCTCGGGCAGGCCCAGCTCGGCGCCGACGCGGCGCACCTCATCCTTGAACAGTGCCCGCAACGGCTCGACGAGCGCGAACTCCAGATCGTCAGGCAGCCCGCCGACATTGTGATGGCTCTTGATCGTCGCCGTCCCGGAGCCTCCCCCCGACTCGACGACGTCCGGGTAGAGCGTGCCCTGCACCAGGAACCCCACGCCGGCACAGGCACCGTGCTCCTCGCGCACCACCTCGGCCGTCGCGGCCTCGAAGACCCGGATGAACTCGCGGCCGATGATCTTTCGCTTCTCCTCGGGGTCGGTCACCCCGGCCAGCGCCGACAGGAACCGCTCGCGGGCATCGACGGTGTGCAGCTTCGCGCCGGTGGCCGCCACGAAGTCCCGCTCCACCTGGGTGCGCTCGCCCGCCCGCAGCAGCCCGTGGTCGACGAAAACGCACGTCAACCTGTCCCCGATGGCCCGTTGGACGAGCGCCGCGGCCACCGCCGAGTCGACCCCACCCGACAACCCGCAGATCGCGTGACCCGCGCCGACCTGGGTCCGGATCGCGGTCACCGTGTCGTCGATGATCGAGGCCGTGGTCCAGCCCGGGCCGACGCCGGCGATCTCGTGCAGGAACCGCCGCAGCACCTCCTGGCCGTGCGGCGAGTGCCCCACCTCCGGGTGGTACTGCACGCCGGCCAGCCGCCGCTCGGTGTCCTCGAACGCCGCCACCGCCGCACGCTCGGACGCCGCGGTGACCGTGAACCCATCGGGCGCCCGCACCACCGAGTCGCCATGGCTCATCCACACCGGGTGCCGTCCCGGGAGCCCGTCGTGGAGCACGCCCCCGTCGACGGCGCTGACGGTCAGCTCGGTGCGGCCGTACTCCCGGGTGCCGTCCGGGGCCACCTCGCCGCCGAGCGCGAGCGCCATCGCCTGGAAGCCGTAGCAGAGGCCGAGCACCGGAACGCCGGCGGTGAACAGCTCCGGATCCAGCCGCGGTGCCCCGACGGCATATACGCTGGCCGGGCCGCCGGAGAGGATCAGCGCAGCGGGTTTGCGGGCCACGATGTCGGCCACCGGGGTGTCACCGGGGACGATCTCGGAGTACACTTGGGCCTCACGCACCCGCCGCGCGATGAGCTGGGCGTACTGCGCCCCGTAGTCCACCACGAGCACAGTCTGCGGCTGCACATGTCCACCCTAGCCGTGGCCGCCGGACCAACCGCCGTCGCGATCGCCGCTTTGCGCTCCGGCGACCCGCCATGCACACCAACCACATCGTGGCAAGGTGATGACCGTGACCACGGCGAGGTGAGAGACATGACAGGCGACAGCAGTGGGAACAGCGTCAGGGCGTCGGCTCATCCACGCACCGTCAATCCCACTCGCTGGAACTCCTTCAGATCCGAGTAGCCCGTCTTCGCCATCGCCCGGCGCAGCGCGCCGAACAGGTTGATCGATCCGTACGGGCTCGCCGACGGTCCGAAGAGCACCGTCGCGAGGTCGCGCTCCCCCGGCGCGAACCCGGTGACCTCCGAACGAGGCAGTGACGGGTGCGCCACGGCCGAGGTCCAGTACAGCCCTTGCCCCGGCGACTCGGCGGCCTCAGCCAACTGCTCGCCGAGCATGACCGCGTCCGCCCCGCAGGCGATCGCCTTGGCCACGTCGCCGGAGCCCGCCATCCCCCCGTCGGCGATGACGTGCACGTAGCGCCCGCCGGTCTCGTCGAGATAGTCGCGGCGCGCGGCGGCGGCGTCGACGATCGCGGTGGCCATCGGCACCCCGATGCCGAGAACCTCGTCGGTGGTGGTCGCCGACGACTGCCCGTACCCGACGATGACGCCCGCCGCACCGGTGCGCATGAGGTGCATGGCGGTGCGGTAGTCACCCACCCCACCGGCCACGACGGGCACGTCGAGGGAGGTGATGAAGTCCTGGAGGTTGAGCGGTTCACCCGGCGAGACGTGCTCGGCGGAGATGATCGTGCCCTGTACGACCAGGATCTCGACGCCAGCGGCGAGCATCGCGGGGGTGAGCTCGCGGGCTCGCTGTGGGCTCACCCGAGCGGCGACGGTCACCCCCGCCTCGCGAACGGTACGCAACGCCTCGGCCAGCAGGTCGGGCCGGATCGGCGCGGCGTGCAGTTCCTGCAACATGCGCACCGCCGCCGTCGGGTCCTGCTCGGCTGCGGCGTCGAGCACCCGCGCCAGTGCGCCGTCGACATCGGCGTGCCGGGCCCAGAGTCCCTCGGCGTTGAGCACCGCGAGCCCACCCAGACGCCCGATCACCACCGCGCTCGCCGGTGAGACCACCGCGTCGGTGGGGTGGGCCATCAGCGGGATCTCGAACCGGTACGCATCGAGCTGCCAGGCCGTCGAGACCTCCTGAGAACTCCGCGTCCGTCGCGACGGCACGATCTCGACCTGCGCCAGGTCGTAGCTGCGCCGGGCCTCCCGGCCCATCCCGATTTCCACGACGTCCCGCACGGGGGGTCAGGGTAGGGCCTCTGTGCCCGATACCGCCGACGGGCCGTCCCGCGTCGGGTCGTCGCCCACTCCGCGGACCAGCGCCGATAACGGGTCGCTCAGCGGGCAGCGTAGTTGGGTGCCTCGACGGTCATCGTGATGTCGTGCGGGTGGCTCTCCTTGAGCCCGGCCGCGGTGATCCGCACGAGCTGCGCCTGCTGGAGCGCCTCGATCGTGGCCGCGCCCGCGTACCCCATACCGGAACGCAGCCCGCCGACGAGCTGGTGCACCACCTGGGACAGCGGCCCGCGGAACGGGATCCGCCCCTCGATGCCCTCCGGGACCAGCTTGTCCTCGCTGAGCACGTCGTCCTGGGCATAGCGATCGCGGGAGTAGGACTTGACGTTGCTCTGTCCCTGCTCCCCGGCCCGCCCGCGCATCGCCCCCAACGACCCCATGCCGCGGTAGGTCTTGAACTGCTTGCCCCCGACGAGGATCAGCTCGCCCGGGGACTCCGCGGTGCCGGCGAGCAGGCTGCCGAGCATGACGGTGGACGCACCGGCAGCGATGGCCTTGGAGATGTCGCCGGAGTACTGGATGCCACCGTCGCCGATCACCGGGATACCCGCCGCGGCGCAGGCCTGTGCTGCCTCGTAGATCGCGGTGATCTGCGGCGCACCCACCCCGGCGACGACCCGGGTGGTGCAGATCGAGCCCGGGCCCACGCCGACCTTCACCGCGTCTGCACCCGCCTCGACCAGCGCCGCGGCCCCCGCCCGGGTGGCGACGTTGCCGCCGACCACGTCGACGGAGTCGCCGACCTCGGCACGCAGCTTCGCCACGGTCTCCAGGACACGCCGGGAGTGCCCGTGCGCGGTGTCGACCATGAGCACGTCGACGCCTGCCGCCACGAGTCCCATCGCCCGGACGTACGCGTCCTCGCCCACCCCGACGGCCGCCGCGACGACGAGCCGGCCGTCGGGATCCTTGGTGGCGAGCGGGTACTTCTCCGTCTTGTTGAAGTCCTTGATCGTGATGAGCCCGCGCAGGCGCCCGACGCCGTCCACGAGCGGCAGCTTCTCGAGCTTGTGCCGGCGCAGCAGACCCAGAGCGGCCTCGGCGGTGACCCCGACCCGGGCGGTGACCAGCGGGGCCCGTGTCATCACCTCGTGGACGAGGCGCGTGTGGTCCATCTCGAACCGCATGTCGCGGTTGGTGATGATGCCGACGAGGCACCCGTCGGCATCGGTGACCGGCACCCCGGAGATCCGATACTTCGCACACAGGGCGTCCACGTCGGCCAGGGTGTCGCCCGGGGCACAGGTCACCGGGTCGGTCACCATGCCGGCCTCGGACCGCTTGACGACCTCGACCTGCGCGGCCTGCTGATCCGGTGAGAGGTTGCGGTGCAGGACACCCAACCCACCGGCGCGGGCCATGGCGATCGCCATGCGCGACTCGGTGACGGTGTCCATCGGCGAGGACACGAGCGGCACCCGCAGCCGCAGCCGCCGGCTCAGCCGCGTGCCGGTGTCGGCCGCGCCCGGGACGACGTCGGACTCCGCGGGCAACAGCAACACGTCGTCGAAGGTGAGGCCGAGCATCGCGAACTTCGGCGGAAGTCCCGTATCGACACCGCCGTCGTCCGTCATGGCCGCGCTGCTCATGCCTCGCCCCTCACCGGCTCCGCGACCCCGCGAACCGCGGGATCCGGCAGCCCGCGCTGCCGCCTGCACGACATCGTATCCGTGGTTCGCCCCGAGATCCGGCCACCCGCGGAGCTATCGGATCCCGCTGCCCGGTGGGGCGATGCAGGTGTCCCCGGTGCGGGTATCCTCGACCCGGTGTCACCAGATGCGCTTCCGCCGGACCCCTTCGCCGGAGATCCGCACGACCCCGCGTTGTCGCTGGACGGGCCGGAGGTCGACGATCCCGACACACTGAGTGAGACCGAGCGCGGCGAGGTCGTGGCCGACCTGGCCGACCTGGCCGTCTACCAGGCGCTGCTCGAGGGCCGTGGGGTGCGCGGCATCGTCGTCGACTGCGGCGACTGCGGCGAGCAGCATTTCCACGAGTGGAACCTGCTGCGGGCCAGCCTGCAGCAGCTGCTCGAAGAGGGCCAGATGCGGCCGCACGAGCCGGCCTTCGACCCGGATCCGACGAACTACGTGACGTGGGAGTACTGCCGCGGCTATGCCGACGCCGTGTTGGCCGACGGCTGAGGCCGGCTGGCCCGAACGACGAGCGCTGCCCTCGCCCTGACGCGAGCGGGACGGGCCCGCTCGCGCCGGAGGTCAGTTCGGGGGTGGCGGCGTCGTTGTGGTCGTCGACGCCGGTGCTTGCCCCTCCGACGTCGCCGTACCGCTGGCAGTGGTGCTGGCACCGGAGAGGTCGTCGCCACTCGGGGCGGCTGCGCTGTCGCTGGACGGCGGGTTACCGGGTGCGGGCTGGCCCTCGGTGCCGGTGCTCGGCTCCGTGGGGGTGGTAGTGCTGGTCGGCGGCGACGTGGTCGAGTCGGCGGCAGCGGGCGGAGGGGGCGTGCCCGGATCCGAACTCAACGATCGGGGATCCTCGGTGGGCTTCGTGGCCTGCCCGGTCGGTGGAGCTTCGGTCGGTCCGGTGACCGCGGGCTGCTGTTGCCGTTGCTGCTGCTGAGCCGGCTCCTCGACCGTGTTGGGCACACCTGGGGTGGTGTCCGCAACAGCGACCTCGAGGCGCATCAGATCCTGGACGACCGCACCCTGCCCGTCCTCGGCGAGGACATCCGTGGCCGCGGCCTTGCCCTCCTCGAGGGCAGCCGCGGCACCGTCCTTGTCGCCGACGGCGAGCAGTTCCCTGGCCTTCTGCTGGGCCCCCTCCACCACCGCGAGCGCCTCGACGGACTCGGCGTGCTCCGCGTAGAGCACCTTCGAGACCGCCCACAGCGGGTCGCCGGGTCGGGAGTCCTGAGCACCGATCGATGCACCTGCTGCGGCGAACACGAGCAGCGCCGCAGCGCCGGCCAGCGGCCGCAGGTACCGGACGTTACTGCTCGGCGCGCGACCGGACTTGACCGCGGCGGTGGCGGCGTCGATGTCGATGAGCTGGGGGATCGGCTCGGCGTCGACGTCGGCCTTCCATGCGGCGAGCATCGCGGCGACGCGGTCGTCGGTGTCGTAACCACCGACACCCGGCGCCGAGACGGCCATGCCGACGGCCAGTGCACTGATCAGCTCGTCGTCGGCCTGCACGGCGACGAAATCGACTGGCTCCGCGCGAACATCGTCAATAGGCTGGGCGTGGGTGTGCATCCCCTCGGGGTGCACACCGTTGACCTTGGCCGCCGACGACCGGCGGCCGAAGACGCTGTCGAAACCTGACGGTTTGTCACGCACCTCAGACCACCTCCTCTGGCATGTTCTTGCGGAGCCGGGCCAGCGCGCGGTGTTGCGCCACCCGGACAGCGCCCGGGGTGGAGCCGACCGCCTCTGCAGTCTCCTCCGCTGAGAGCCCGACCACCACTCTCAGTACAAGTATCTCGCGCTGCTTGTCGGGAAGCTGGTCGAGCAACCGACCCATCTCGTCGGAGAGCTCGACACGCAGTGCATGTTGCTCAGGCCCGTCCCCGACCTCCATCGAGTCGGGCACGTCCGCAACCGACTCCGACCGGTTACGGGTGGCCGCTCGGTGAGCATCGATCACCTTGTGCGAGGCGATGCCATAGACGAACGCCAGAAATGGACGTCCTTGGACACGGTACTTCGGGAGGGCCGTCAGCACGGCCAAACACACCTCCTGCGCAACGTCGTCCGCCGAGACGGACGACCGGTCGACCCGACCGAGGCGCGCGCGGCAGTAGCGCACGACCAGCGGGCCGATGATGGCGAGTACACGTCCCACCGCGCTGTGATCCCCCGTCATCGCGAGTTCCACCAGCTTGTCAGGAACGCCTGTCGTCTCACTCATCGCGCGGTGTTGTCGGGGCGTTACGCAGCATCCTCGTCATCATTCATCCGTGAGGCCGGTGACAAAGCATTGTCGTCGACCGGGTACTCGAGATGGTCCACCGTAGCGAAACCGTCGAACAGAATCCCAGCCGCTCCCTCCACATGAGACGTCGACGCTGGGTGAGGTCGCCCTCGAACGCGCAGCAACGGCCTGGAGACGACGCAAGCGTGGCTGCCCTGAAGCAGCCACGCTACGCTCCGTGAGCCCGGCCGTCAGCGGCCGGAGTCGTCCGAGGCATCATCGGATCCAGAAAGTTCGTCGGCTCGGAAGTCGGTCAGGGACCCCCCGGACCTCGCGGGGCCGGCGAGGCTCAGGACACCAGGCCGCGTCGGAATCCGTGCGCAACGGCCTGCGCACGGTCCCGGACACCGAGCTTGCGGAACAGGCGCCTCGCGTGGGTCTTCACCGTGTCCTCGGAGAGATAGAGCTCCCGTCCGATCTGCCCGTTGCTCTTGCCCTGGCTCATCCCGCGCAGCACCTGGAGCTCACGCTCGGTGAGCTGCACGCCGGGATCCGCCGGAGTTCGGGGCGTGGGCACCGCGGTGCTGGCCAGGGTGTGCGCGAGCGCGGCGACCAGCTCAG
>JBOHEP010000542.1:0-9578 GCA_050701075.1 Pseudonocardia sp.
CGGCAGTCCCCGATCTCGGCGAGCAGACGGGCCGCCCGCAGCGCCTGGGCGCGGGGCAGTGACAGGAAGATGTGGGCGTCAGCGTGGCGACGCAGCAGCGCGGCGATGTGGGTGTCGAGGGCGTGGATCTGGGTGACCAGCGCGGTCAACGCGGCGACGAGCGCGCGGGTGACCTGGGCTGCGGCGGCGCCGGCGTCGCCGGTCGCGCCGGGTGGGGCGGTGCGTAGGTGGGCGTGCAGGACGGCGGGGTCCTTGCGGCCGGTGTAGCCGACGCTGCGCAGCCACGTCGCGAGCCGGGACGGGGTGAGCCAGTCGGTGTCGTCCTGGCAGGTGAAGCGGCCCAGGAACCGCAGGCTAGTGCCGTTCCAAGGAACGTTGGCGTTGTAATCGTGTCGTGTGGATGGGCTGCTGGTGATGGTCCAGGCTTGGCCGTTGGAGGTGGTCGAGGTGGGGCGCCAGCCCGAGGTGTTCGTGCGGCCGTTGGAGTCTGACGAGGCCCGGCCGGCCCTGGCTCAGGGCCGGCCGCACCCGAATCGCTACCCTGACCGTCGCTGCCCGGCGTGGGCGGGTGTCCCGTTTTCGGCGAGTCCGGTCAGGGCCTGCGGCAGTGGGCCCTGGTGCAGGACGCCGAGGCGTTGGGTGGCGCGGGTGAGGGCGACGTAGAGCTCGGCCGCGCCCCGTGGGCCGTCGGCGAGGATCCGCGTCGGTTCCACGACCAGGACGGCGTCGAACTCCAGGCCCTTCGTCTCCGACGCCACCACCGCGCCCGGCACTCCCGGCGGTCCGATCACGACGCTGGTGCCGTCGCGGCCGGCTTCGTCGCGCACGAACTCCTCGATGGCGGCGGGCAGTTCGTCCTCGGCGACTCGTCGTGACCATGGCTGAACGCCGCACGCGCGGACCGACTCCGGTGGCGCGACCCCGGGTGCGAGCTCGGCGAGCAGCGCGGCGGCCACGGTCATGATCTCCGCCGGGGTGCGGTAGTTCACCGACAGCGACCGGTACACCCAGCGGCCGGGGACGTACGGCTCCAGCATCCTGTCCCAGGACGTCGCCCCGGCCGCCGACCGGCGTTGGGCGAGGTCGCCGACCACGGTGAACGATCGGGCAGGGCAGCGCCGCATCAGCACCCGCCAGTCCATCTCGGACAGTTCCTGGGCTTCGTCGACCACGACGTGCCGGTAGGTCCAGTCCCGGTCCGCAGCGGCGCGTTCGGCGAGTTCACGGGTGTCGTGCTCGAGGAACCGGTCGGCCAGGTCCTCGGCGTAGACCATGTCCTGGGCGAGAAGGTGGTCCTCGTCGTCCATCAGGTCCTCGCGCTCGACATTGAGGATGTCCAGCACGCCGGCGGCGTACTCGGCCTCGGCCGTCCGTTCCCGCTCAGCGGCCTGGTCGGCCGGCTTGTCGCGGCCCAGCAGGTCGACCAGTTCGTCGAGCAGTGGCACGTCCGACACCGTCCAGGCGGCGCCGTCGGCGCGCGACAACGCTGGGTCCGCACCGGCCGCCCGCAGCCGTTCGGGGGAGGAGTACAGGGGCGCCAACAGTGTTTCCGGGGTCAGTATCGGCCAGAGTTCGTCGAGCGCGGCGGCGAACTTCTCGTCGTCCGCGAGCTCCTTGAGCAGGTCCGACCGCAGCTGTTCCCACTCTTCGCGGTCCGACCGGGTCAGCCAGCCCCGACCGATCCGGGCTATCGCCCGTTCGGTGAGCACCCACGTGACGATCTCACTGAACACCGTGCGGGCCTCGTTGTGCGGCAGCCCGCTCGCGCGCGCCTCCTCCCTGGCCCACTCCGCGGTCTCGGCGTCGATCCGCACCGTGACGTCCGCCAGTTCGATCGGCAGCGGATGCTCCGGGAGTCGCTGCCGGTCGGCGACCGCCGCCGCGAGCACGTCGAGGACCTTCAGTGAGCCCTTGAGCCGCGCGGCAACAGGGCGGTCCTCGGCGGTGACGTGTAGGCCGGGCACGAGGTCGCCGGTGGTCATGAACACCACGTCGGACTCACCCAGCGACGGCAGAACGCGGCTGATGTGGTTCAGGAACGCCGGGTTGGGCCCGACCACGAGCACACCATGGCGTTCGATCCGCTCCCGCTGGGTGTAGAGCAGGTACGCGACGCGGTGCAGCGCCACCACGGTCTTCCCGGTACCCGGGCCGCCCTCGATCACCAGCACCCCCGGGTGGTCGACCCGGATGATCTCGTCCTGCTCGGCCTGGATCGTCGCCACGATGTCGCGCATCCCGTCACCGCGCGGCGCGTTGACCGCCGCGAGCAGCGCCGCGTCCCCCCGCTCGTCGCCGTCCGGGTGGCCGAGCACCTCGTCGGTGAAATCGATCACCTGGCGCCCGCGCGTGTGGAACTGGCGACGCCGCCGCATGTTCTCCGGGGTCGCGGCGGTGGCGACGTAGAACGCGCGCGACGCCGGTGCCCGCCAATCCAGCAACACTGGTTCGTAGTCGTTCTCCTCGTCGAAAAGGCCGATCCGGCCGATGTACGAATAGTCACCCGAAAGGGTGTCCAACCGGCCGAAACACAGCCCGTTGTCCGCGACGTGCAGCCGCTTCACCTGTTTGGCCGACGCGCGCACCTGGACGTCCCGTTCCACGGGTGTCCCGCCGTTTCCACGCAACGCCGCGTTGTGCTCGCCCTTCACTCGCGCGCGCTCGGCGTCGAGCCGCGCGTAGAGCCCGGCCACGTAGCTCCGCTCGGACCGCAATTCCTCTTCGTACCCCTGAGTTGACACAGGCCCCTCACAGCGTTTAAGCCGAGATCACGTTCGGCGGGTTCTCCATTGGCTTATGGAGGACACGCCGAGTTTGTTGTCCACCTTGTCAAGCCCCCTTGCGCGTTGCCGCCGGTTCGTGGGGCTTTGCCGGAGTACCCGGCGCCGGGCACTTTCCCTGGTTCCACGATCCCGCGTGGTTCACGCGGAGACCGGCGGCCTTTCTCGGCTGACCGCATCGAGCAGCAGCGTCGCGGCCACTGTCACCCCGTCGGTGCGGATCGTGCCGGCCACGGCGGTCGCTCGTGCGCGGGTCTCGGGAGTCAGGGCCGTCCTGAGTGCGGCCGACAGGGACTCGGTGGTCGGAGTCGGACCGTCGTGTGCCGCGCCGATGCCCAGGTCGGCCACCCGGGCGGCCCACTAGGGCTGGTCCGCCCGCCTGGGGTACCACTACCTGAGGCGCGCCGGCCCGGGTGGCCGTCGTCGTGGTGCCGGCGCCGCCGTGGTGCACAACGGCGGCCACCCGGCCGAACAGTGCCTGCTAGTTGACCTCGCGACGACGAAGCAGTCGTCCCGGTCGTCGATCAGTGCCAGGTCGGCCCAGCCGAGGGCCACGACCGCGCGGCGGCCCTGCGCTCGGATCGCCTCGATGGCCACCTGGGCGGCGTCGGTCGATGTGGGCATGGGCATGCTGCCGAAGCCCACGTACACCGGTGGTGTGCCGGCGTCGAGGAACGCCACCAACTCGGCCGGGAGTGGGTGAACGTCGGGCAGGATCCATGCGCCGGTCTGGACGACGTCGAGGTCCGGCGTCTCCTGCCACGGGTCCAGGATCGGGTCCGTCGCCAGCCACGGCTGGTCGCCGATGACGTAGTCGCGGACGTTGTCCACCGGTGGCAGGCCGATCGACGCCCGATTCGTGTTGAGCGCCGCACCGAACAGCGCGTTGATGCTCTGGGCGTCCAGGTCCCACAGTACCCGGTTGTCGGTCACCCTCCGGCGGAAGCGGCCGGCTCGAATACGCCAGCGGCGGGTGGTGCTGCGACGGCAGGGTGAGCTGCTGGAAGGTCACGGACACGGAGCGGATGCCCAGTTTCTCGGCCACCGACCGCGCGCCGGCTGCGGCCGGCATCATGCCGGTCGCCACCAACGCATCGCATCCCTCGGCCGCCGCGGTGACCGCGTCGAACTGGCTGGCGATCAACTCGGCCGCGTGCCGGGGCAGGGATGACGGCGGCGGCGCCCCGGTCGTCAGCGCGCGCGCCGACTGGCCGACCGGCACCAGCAGCACGCCGACACCGGCCAACCGCTGCGCGAAGTCCTCGTCCGGTGGCGCGCACACCCGCACCTCCGCGCCGAGTGCCCGCAACCGCACCGCGAGTCCCACCAGCGGTTCGACGTCCCCGCGCGACCCATACGTCGACAACAACACACGCACTTCGCGACTCCCATCTCCGCAGGTTCTGGCCTCGGTCGGCGATTCTGCGGCACGACCCGGGTCTTGCCGCAAGCCCCCCGGTGCGCTATACCTTGAGAATGGCAAGGAGTGGGTACGCTCCTTTTCCTTTATCGTCCGCTGTGGCCGGATCTCCCCCGCGGTCGGCACCGTGAGCCGGGCCAGCATCCGGGCGATCGTCGACTTGCCGCTGCCGCTCTCCCCGACGAGCGCGACGGTCTCGCCGGAGCGCAGCGCGAACGACACGTCTTCGACTGCGCGCAGCACCCGCGCCGGCCCGGCACGAGGTCGGCGGCTCGACCGCGATGAACGCCGCCCCTGTGCAACGGATGTACCATCGGATCGATGGTTTCCTGCCGCATTCGAATCCGTCTGGCAGACATGTAGCTAGTGCCGTGTCAGGCAACGTTGGGGTAGGTAATGGTCTGTGGACCTCGGAGTTGGTCGCGAACTGCTGTTTCAGGGTGGCATACCGGTTGGACCAGCGGGTGTAGTGGGCGATCGCTTGCTCTTGGGCGACGTGGCTGGGGTAGTCGCTGCCATCGAGGATGAAGTACCGCAGTGCGGTGAACTCGCACTCGATCCAGTTCAGCCACGAGGCGTTGGACGGGGTGAACACCAACTCGATATCGTGGTCTGTTCACCAGGCCAGGACTTCGGCTTTCTGGTGGGCACCGTAGTTGTCGCAGATCAGATACAGCCGCCCGGTCGGGAAGTGGCGACGGAGCTGCTTGCAGAAGTCGAGGAATTTCTGCCATCGTTTGCGATCTCGGAACCGGTAGAACAGCTGCCCCGAGGCCAGGTCGAGTGCGGCGAACATCTGCCGGACCCCGGCGGTGCGGGTGCAGGTGGCCCGCTGTCGGGCCGGGCTCGCGGCGCGGGAACCAGCCGTGACCAGGACGAGGTTGTAGGTTCAACGGTCCAAACTCATCGACGCAGATCACCTGTCCGTCCGTGGGTGGGTGGGTGGGTGGGTCGGTCGTCGTACAGCGCGAGGACGCGGGCTTCTTGGGTCCAGCGCCGCGAACCCCTGCTCGTTGAACGCGTGGATCACCTCCCTCACGTACCCGTCGGTCGCGGCGAACATGACCGCGATATCACCCACGTCAGGACGGGGTGCCGTGCCCGTCCGCGCGGCGCCCGGACCAGAACCGCCACCGTCTCGCCGACGGGTGGCAGGGCGCGACTGTGAAGTCAGTCCTCGACAACCCCCGCTATACAGGCCACGCGGTGTTCGGGCGGTGGACCAAGCACGAGATGCTATCAACCCCGACGATGTCGCGGCCGGGCACATCACCCGGTTCCGCCGCGCCGCCCCGGACACGATCGGGCGGTCCCGTGAACCCGCGCACCCCGCGATCGTGTTCGTGTTCGTGGAGCAGTTCACCCAAGCCCAGTTGTCGCGGCGCGGGAGTACGCGGGCGACTGGCCACCTCCCGCACCAGCGAACGCGGCGGCCGTTCCACGGCTCGCACATACCTGTTGCGGGGGCAGATCCGGTGCGGGGTGTGCAAGCGCAAGATGCAGGGAGCCACGATCCGGAAAGGCGCCTACTACCGGTGCACCACCCGCACAATGGCCCCTGGTGCCGCCGCTGTGGCCGACCATCCGGCGACGGTCAACCTGCGTGAGGACATCGTCGTCGAGGCCATCAACGACTGGATCGGTGATCTGTTCGCACCGGAGAACCTCGACGACACCGTTGCCGCACTGATCGGCACCCAACCCGTCGCCGTACCCGGTGCCGACACCGGTGGAGGCGAAGGCGCGTCGGGCGGACGCGGAGCAGCGTCTCCGTCGGTATCAGGCCGCGATCGATCCGGTGGCGATGGTCGAGGTGATCAACCAGGCCCAGGCCGCGCGCGCCGCTGCGCAAGCCGAGATCGACAACGCCCCTGCCCGTGCCACGCTGGACCCGGCCGAGGTCTACGCCATGATCGACGCACTCGGCGACATCGGAGCCACCATCGGCGACGCCAAGCCCGCTGGCCTGGCACGTCTGTACCGGGAGTTGGACATCGGGGTACGCGGTATGAGCCCGCAGAACGGGCCGTCCATCTGACCGCAGAGCCCGTGTAGATAGTGCTGGTGTCCGAGGGGCGTCGTGCGCACAATCTACACGGCTTTCCCTGACCGAGAACCGCAGTTAGAACGACCTTCTGGACCGCTGGACCTTCTGGACGCCGCCCAACCAGGTGACTCACGGAGTTCAGGACCGGCTGCCGGTACGGCGATGGAGGGCATCGGCCAGCCTCTTGAGTAACCACTTCGGGACCTTCGTGTCGATGACGAGCACGATCCTGAGGGCGTCACGATCGCGGCCCAGCGCGCGCAGTTGTTGGGGTTGCGGGCCGGCACTCGCCGAGATCATGCGGCCGTGGACCGGCCGTGGACCGGCTCGCCACTGGGAGCTACGGATGCTGCGGCAACGACATCGGCAAGGCCCGGCTCGAGGTGTTGCCGACAACCGAGACGTGCATCGCCTGCGCCGCCAGCGGGCGGTGGTGAACCCAGCGCCGCGTGCTAGCCGGCTATCATCGTCGCCGGTTCGTCCGGCTGAGTCTCGGCATCTGCGCCGTCGGATGGTCCGAAAGCGGACAGGAACTGACCGTTTTGGTCGGCAGAGTCGTGTCCACACCACACCACACCACACCACACCACGGAGCCCGGAGGTCGCACGATGTACGCACCCGTCCAGCACGACGAGGTCACTGGCCTGGTCAACTACATCGACGAGCAGCTCACGGCCATCCGTGCCGCCGCGTTCGGCCTGACCGAGGAGCAGGCGCGCGAGACGCCGTGCCGGAGTGCGCTGTCGGTCGGGGGCATTATCAAGCACGCGGCCTACGTCATGCGAGGAGCGCTGGAGCGGTTGAGAACCGAAGTCACCGAGCAGCCGGTCGATGCGGCGGCGTACGCCGCGTTCACCGACAGCTTCGCCGTGCGCGATGACGAGACGGTGGCCGGGATCGTCGAGGACTTCGACCGGGTGCGGGCTCAGCTGCTGGCCACGGTCGCCGCGACCGATCCGGCCGGCGACACCATGGCGCCTCCCGCGCCGTGGCACGGGATCTTCGACGCCCGGCTGATTCACGCTCGCTACTACCTGGTGCACCTGGTCGAGGAGTGTGCCCGGCACGCGGGGCACGCCGACATCATCCGCGAGCAGATCGACGGTGTGGCGGTGCCGACGCTGGTGCTCACCCTCGCCGGGGCGAGCGCCAACGACTTCTTCCAGCCGTACCAGCCGGCCCCGGGGGCCCTCCTGGCGTGAGGTACGACGCCGGTCTTGCACTACTGCGACCGCGTCGTGTCTCGATGCTGTTCAGGTACATCGGTGCGGCTTGGCTGTCACAAGAACGCCACGGTTCGGATGGCGCGCCGCGTCGCCCACCGCACCGAAAGGGCCTCTGATGTATAGGTCAGGGGTCCTTCGCGTTCCTCGGGGAGGGGCGTGCCCCAGAGCGCCCGCGCCATTTCGGTGCCCCGTCGATCGATCAGCGGTCGGAGCGGTGTCAGGTGCACGCCTGTTGGCCACCGACGGGTGGGTGCCGGCGTTCTTGCCGGTCGTGATCGTGAGCTTCGCGGCGATGTCGGGCATCGGGGTGCCCTTTCCCGCAGCGAGCGGCGAACACGACCATGTCGCAGTCGATCACCCGGGGTCGGCCGCGGTGGTGGCTCTTGGCCGCGGCAGCGGCCTGGCCGTCGAGGGTCTTGTCACGGATGTAGTCGCGGTCGAGCTGCGCGGCGACGGCTCGCACGGCGAACAGCGTCGAGCCCATGCCGTGCGGATCGTAGATGCCGGGCAGCGGCCCGGTCAGCAACTCCAGGGCGACGTCGCGGTCCTGAAGCGCGGCTGGCCTTGCGGTCACCTGGCCCGGTACCGGGGAGTCCTGCACTGCCGGACCCACCGGGGGCGCGGCCGGCTCCCCCACATCGCCGACACTGGTCGGAGATGCCGGGGAGGCCGTCGGCCCACGATCACGGCCGCCGAGTGGCACCGCCAGGGCGCAGCCGGCTACTGGTCGCCCCGTGCGGAGATGAGGGTGGTGAGCATGTCGGCGATGTGCTGCTGTCCGGCGGCGACCTGGTCGATTTTGCCGCGCATCTCAGCGAAGCCTCTGCGGGTCTCTTCGAACCGGCGGCGGTCTGCTCGCCGAGCGCGGTGATCGCGGAGCGGTTGGCGTCGACCTTGACCCCGAGGTCGGCGAGGTCGCGGTCAAGGACGGCCGCGAGGTGCCTCGCGTCCGCGGCGTCCTCTTCCATACGGGCGTCCAGCGCGCTGAGCCGGTGTCCGAGCGTTGTACTGCCATGTGAGCATGACGAAGCGTTGGGGTCCGTGGCGGCTGAGCAACGACGGCCAGTTCTTGGAGTACCGGTGGGACGAGTCGGTTCAGGATTCGCCGCTGTACCGCAAGCTCGACCTGTACCGATGTGCGAGCGCGGCCGAGGTGCTGGACACGATCTTTCACGAGGCTGGCGCGGGGTGGCCGAGACCGACGACGGCTACCTCGCGGGGCTGGTCCGTGCCCTGGACGATTTGCTCCATCCGGTAGCGAACCTGTGCTCGGGCGGGAAGGCCACGACCCTGAGTAGGGCGCAGCTCATCGAGATCCCCGGTCGCGGTGGCGCCCGGTAACGGGAAGTATCCGAGACGTCCGCAAGCAGGCCAAGCGCAGGCATGCGTAACTCGTGTCCAGAGTCGATGGGTCGCGAGACGGTGGTTCACGGACACGAGTTGCGGACGTGACCGTGATGCCCCGCTATCCCGAGAGCGGGTCGACGACCAGCGCACCAGCGGGTCATAACCGCGCTGTTGAACGGGCGACGAGCTCGGCATCGTCGGCAGATGCCACGTGCCCGAGGACGCACGCCGCCGGCGGGTCGAGGCCGAGCATTTCGGTTCGGAGGTGCTCGAACCCAGCGTCGGTAAGCAGGCTGCCAGCTCGTTGGCGGCCGCCGCCGAAGTGGCCGCGGTGGCACCGGGACAGCGGGGCTGGGATACCAGAGCGATGCGCCCGCCGGGCCGCAACAGCTGGGCGAGCTCGCGTAGCCGGGCGGTGGGGTCGGGCCACATGCCGACCGTGTTGACGGCAAGCGCGGCGTTGAATGGCCCGTCGCTGATGGACAGGCTCTCGACCGGCGTGTGAATCAGGCGTACCCGTCCGGCCCGTACGGCGGCCCTGTTGCGGCGGCGGGCCTGGCGGATCATCACCGGAGAATGGTCGACGCCGACCACCACTCCCCGGATCGCTCGGGTGGCGAGGGCGGCGAGGGCCACGCCCGGACCGCAGCCGAGTTCGATGACGCGGTCGGTCGGCTGGACGTCGAGAAGCTGCACCGCCCAGCGGTTGCGCGCCACGTTCGACGAGCGCCGGCCCATGATCCAGCCGGCGACGTGC
>JBOHEP010000543.1:0-20648 GCA_050701075.1 Pseudonocardia sp.
GGCTGGTGGACAAGGTGCTCGTGGCGTGGGGTGTGGAGTACACCCCGGTCGATCTGGCCGATCTCGACGCGCTGCGCGCGGCGTTGCGCCCGGCCACCCGCGTCATCTGGTGCGAGACGCCCACCAATCCGCTTCTCGGCATCGCCGACATCGCCGCGGTGGCCGGGGTCGCCGCCTCGGTGAACGCCCGGCTCGTCGTGGACAACACGTTCGCCTCCCCGTATCTGCAGAACCCGCTCGCCCTCGGCGCCGACGTCGTCCTGCACTCGACCACGAAGTACGTCGGCGGGCACTCCGACGTGATCGGCGGTGCGCTCGTCACGAGTGACGACGAGCTGGCCGAGCGGCTGGCGTTCATCCAGAACGCCGTCGGCTCGGTGCCGGGTCCGTTCGACGCCTGGCTCACGTTGCGCGGGGTGAAGACCCTCGCTGTGCGGATGGAGCGCCACAGCGACAACGCCGAGCGGATCGTCGAGGTCCTGGCACACCACCGCGCCGTCGAGCGCGTGCTCTACCCGGGCCTGCCCGAGCACCCGGGCCACGAGGTCGCGGCCAAGCAGATGCGCCGGTTCGGTGGGATGGTGTCGTTCCTGGTCGCCGGGGGGCGGGAGGCGGCGCTGCGGGTGTGCGGGGCCACCGAGCTGTTCACCCTCGCGGAGTCGCTCGGCGGCGTCGAGTCGCTGATCGAGCACCCCGGGGCGATGACGCATGCGTCGGTGGTCGGGTCGGCGCTCGAGGTGACCGATTCGTTGGTGCGGCTGTCGGTCGGCATCGAGGACGTGGTCGACCTGGTGGAGGACCTCCGGACCGCGTTGGACGCGGCCTCGGGTTGAGGTCTCCAGGAGCGCCTGGCTGGAATCGGCAGGCGACGCGGCCGCGAGGCTGCTCGCCGACGGCTGGCGCGGCGTGCGGGATCAGCCGCGTGAGGGGAGATCGGGGTCGGCGCTGGGTGTGGGTGGCACCGGGTTCAGCACCACGATGTCTCCCTGGGCGACGCAACCCCCGACGAGCTCGTAGCCCTCAGCGCGCGACGCGTAATGGCCCGGGTCGTCGCAGCCGGCACCGCGCACCGTGACCACCGCTACCACGGTCAGCGCAACGGCCGCCAACAGCGGCGCGACTGCGCGCACCCGTGACATCGGACCTCCTGGTAAACGGCCGGATCACTTATCGAACGGCCGATCTGTGTGAACAGCACGGTCGGCGAGCGCGGATCGACCGGGTTCGGCCACGATAGGTCCTGTCTGCTCGTGTTCGAGGCTACCGGTGCCGGTGCAAGGATGCCGGGATGGGCGCCCGCGGCGGTACCGAACGCACCCTTCCGGTGGGCCTGCCCGACATCCGCGCCGCACGGGAGCTGCTGGCCGGTGTCGTCACGACGACGCCGATGGTGGGGTCGCGGGCCCTCTCCGAGCTCTGCGGTGGCCTGGTCTGGCTCAAGTGCGAGAATCTCCAGCGCACCGGCTCATTCAAGATCCGCGGTGCGTTCACCCGTTTGCACAGACTCGCCGCCGACCAGCGCGCACACGGCGTGGTGGCGGCGAGCGCGGGCAACCATGCCCAGGGCGTCGCACTGGCCGCCCAGCTGCTCGGCATCCGGGCCACCGTGTTCATGCCCGAACGGGCCGCACTGCCCAAGATCGCCGCGACCCGAGGATACGGTGCCGACGTGCACCTGGTCGGAGCGCTCGCCGAGCTGCTGGCGCTCATCGGCTCACGAGGCGCGAACGTGCTCGACGTGGCGCACTCCCGGATCTCCGGGCCCTCCCGCTCGGCGAGGTGGACGTCTCGGTCACCTGTGAGACCCGGGGCGTGGAGCACTGCGCCGAACTGTTGGAAGGGCTGTGCGCCGCCGGCCACACCGTCATCGACGTGGCCGGGGCGCGTTGACGGGCTCAGCCGTGGAACGGCTCTGCGGCGATCAGCGTGACCTTCATGCTGCCGCCGTCGGGAAGCTGGTACTCCCTGGCCTCACCGATGCGGGCACCCAGCATGGCCGCACCCAACGGCGAGCGCGGCGAGATGACCTGCAGATCACCGTGCGCACCCTCCTCCCGGGAGCCCAGCAGCACGGTCTCGGTGTCGTCGACGTCGTCGTCGTACTGGACCGTGAGCACCATGCCTGGTGCCGCGATTCCGGCGTCGGCAGGTGCGGTGCCGACCTGGGCGGTGCGCAGCAGCTCCTGGAGCTGACGGATCCGCGCCTCCTGCTGGCCCTGCTCCTCACGGGCGGCGTGGTAGCCGCCGTTCTCCTTGAGATCGCCCTCCTCGCGGCGGGCGTTGATCTCGGCGGCGATGACCGGGCGGTTGGCGATCAGCTCGTCCAGTTCGTGCTTGAGCCGGTCGTAGGCATCCTGGGTCAGCCAGGTCACCTGGGTGTCCGTCACAGTCATCACTCCTCCAGCCGTCCAGGTCCGTGCATCCACGAATCGGTTGCCCACGGGGACTGGGCCTTCCCGTTCCGGGTGGCGTAGGCCCCGAGTAAGGAAAAACACGACCCGCCTGCGGGCCGTGTGCAAAGCACAGTAACAGGAAGTGAGCCGTTCGTCGCACCCCTATCCATGAACGGTCGACGGTCCTCGTGAGTTCCCGGATCAGGAATCTGCGCTGGTCAGTGGGCATGATCGGAATCATTGGGCCCTCCGAACAGCCGATTCCGGTCGAGATGATGACCGCTCGGCGCAAGGGGTTGCGTCCGGGTGGTGCAGTGCCTGTGGGCAGTATCAGGCAGTCGCGTCGTGGGCTGGAACGCTCCGAGCTGGGGGAGTTGCCGGATGAGAGCAGCGCCGCAGAGGTTCTTCGGGGGTTCGGCCGGGTCGACGACACACGTGGCGGTGGTGCGGGGATCCGGTGGGCGAACGGTGCCGAGCGCTTGAAGGAGCTGCGGTGACCTTGCGGAGCCGCAGTGGCGCTGCACCGGCTAGGCGATCCGGATGCCGTTCGGTCTCCGGACACGCGAACACGCCCCGAGGAGCCTGTTGGGCTCTACTCGGGGCGTGCGACGGGAAGGGGGCGCCCGTCAGATGATGACGTTGTGGTTGCTCGTCGCGTCGTTGTTGGACGTCATTTCGCTCGCCGTGCTCGTCGCCTTCGACGTCGCCGAGTCGGTCGAGCTGCTGGCCGGCCCGAGCGCACCCTCGGAGCCGGCAGGCCCCTTGTTCTCCTGGCCGAAGCTCGACTTGGTCGGATCCGTGCCAGACTGGCCGGCGGCCGAGGGCACGGTGTGCTCGGCCATGGAGCCGAACATCGTGTCGGCGTCCGGGCCGGCGGTCTGGAACTGCTGGTCCATCGGCTCGAACCTGAAGACCCCGAGATCGTCGAGAGAAGGGCCCGCGGTCTGCATGGACGGAGCCACGGGTGACCCGCTCATGTTTCCCGCCGCCGAGCTCAGCATGCTCTCCGGCGACACGATGCTCTCGGAGTTGAAGTCGTCGACTTGAGCGGTGTTGACGGCCGTGCTGTTCGGGCTGTCGACCGTCATCGGGACTGCTGCCGCAGCCGTGCCGGCGAAGCCTGCTCCCAGAGCGGCCATCCCGGAGACGGCGGCAGTTGCGCGCAGAGTGCGCTTGGCCAGGCTGGTCATGAAAGTTGGGTTCCTTCCCCGAGTGTCGATCTCGGTACAACAACTGTCTGACTAAACGACCCACCATGGGCGGGGGTGTGCGGGTTCCGGAGCTTCACCCGTTGCGGTGGTCGCCTGCCGCGGGCCTGTTGCGCAGTGTTCGGGTCGTGCCGGTGAGCAGAGCTCGATCGGTTTCGGTCACCCGGGCAAGAAGGCGGCGAACCGGGAAGCGGCGGGCACTCGGCGGCGTTGAGCGGTGGCAGGGGGTGGATTCTCCAACCGGGAGCCTCGCCCCAGACCGAACCCGAAGGACGGCGCCCACGTCATGCCCCGCATCGATCCGATCCGCGCCGAAGGCTCTCCACCGCGAACCCTCGCGGCGAACCGCGGCGGTAACCCAGCCATCAGCGGGGCGCTGCGGCTGATGACCGTGCACGCCCACCCGGACGACGAGTCGAGCAAGGGTGCCGCCACCACTGCCAGATACGTCGACGAGGGTTATGACGTGTTGGTCGTGACCTGCACCGGTGGCGAGGCCGGCAGCATCCTCAATCCCGCGATGGACCGGCCCGAGGTGATCGCCGAGCTGACCGCTGTCCGCCGCGCCGAGATGGCCCGGGCCGCGGAGATCCTCGGCGTGCGCCACCGCTGGCTGGGCTTCGTCGACTCCGGGCTGCCCGAGGGCGATCCCACGCCGCCGCTGCCCGAGGGTTGCTTCGCGCTGGTCGATCTCGAGGTGGCCACCGAGCCGCTGGTCGCGCTCATGCGGGAGTTCCGGCCGCACGTCGTCGTCACCTACGACGAGAACGGCGGCTATCCGCATCCCGATCACATCCGCTGCCACGAAGTGTCGGTGGCCGCGTTCGACGCGGCGGGCGACCCGGACCGCTTCCCCCCGGCAGGCCGGCCGTGGCAGCCGCTCAAGCTGTACTACTCCCACGGCTTCTCCCGGGCGCGGCTGGAGGCGTTCCACAGCGCACTCACCGCAGGTGGCCTGGAGTCGCCGTACGGCGATTGGCTGGCGAACTGGAACGCCGACCTGCCCGATCCCGGCGCGCGGGTCACCACCCGCGTCGAGTGCGCCGACTGGTTCGCCGTGCGGGACGAGGCGCTCAAGGCGCACGCCACCCAGGTCGATCCGACCAGCCGCTGGTTCGTGGTACCACCCGAGATGCAACGCGAGATCTGGCCGACGGAGGACTATGAGCTCGTTCGCAGCCTGGTCGACGCGCCCACTCCGGAGGACGACCTGTTCGCCGGCATCGACACCCGGGTGTCCGTCCGGCGCGCGGGGTGAGCGGGCGCGTAGATTCGGGGCGTGAACGCCGTGCTGGTGGACGTGGGGGCCGTTCCCCTGCCGGAGGCATCCGCGGTCATCGGGGTGACCCCCTGGCAGAACCCGCAGCCCCCACCCGGGCGCGGTGAGGAGTTCGGCAAGGCCTCGCCGATCGCGCTGGTGGTCATCGTCGCGTTGGCGCTGGCCACGGCCGGGCTCATCCGGTCGATGACGAAGCGGATCAAACGGTTGCCGGCGAGCTTCGACGATCCACCGGTCGTCGATGATCACACGCCCTCGGCGAGCGACGGCGAGGGCCCGCGGGCCTGACCTCCGTCACCCGCTTCGTCGGGCACCGCGACTGTTTGACAGGCTGGGTCTCATGCCCAATCGGCTCGCCGCGGCTACCAGTCCGTACCTGCTCCAGCACGCCGACAACCCCATCGAGTGGTGGGAATGGTCCGACGAGGCCTTCGCCGAGGCGGCCCGGCGCGACGTACCCGTGCTGCTCTCGGTCGGCTACGCCGCCTGCCACTGGTGTCATGTCATGGCGCACGAGTCCTTCTCCGACGACACGGTCGCTGCCCAGGTCAACGCGGACTTCGTCGCGATCAAGGTGGACCGCGAGGAACGCCCGGACATCGACGCGGTCTACATGTCCGCCACCCAGGCCCTGACCGGGCAGGGCGGCTGGCCGATGACGTGCTTCCTCACCCCCGCCGGTGAGCCGTTCCACTGCGGCACCTACTACCCGCCGACCCCGCGCCAGGGGATGCCGGGGTTCGGGCAGCTGCTCGGTGCGGTGACGAAGGCGTGGCGCGAGGACGGGGCGCAGGTACGCAGCGCGGCCGGCGAGATCGCTGCTCGGCTGGCCGACAACGCCGCGGCTGCGCTTCCCCCTGGCGCCGTCGACCCGGACGCGCTGGACAGCGCGGCGGCCACCATGGGCGAGGCCTTCGACCCGAGGACGGGCGGGTTCGGTGGGGCACCCAAGTTCCCGCCGTCGATGGCATGTGAGTTCCTGCTGCGCCATCACGAGCGCACGGGTTCGGCGCGCGCGCTGGAGCTGGTCGACATCACCTGTGACCGGATGGCCCGTGGCGGTCTCTATGACCAGCTCGCGGGTGGCTTCGCCCGATACAGCGTCGACGCGGAATGGGTCGTCCCGCATTTCGAGAAGATGCTCTACGACAACGCGCTGCTGCTGCGCGTGTACGCCCATCTCGCCCGCGTCACCGGGGCCGGGGTACCGCTGCGGGTCGCCGAGGACACCGCCGCCTTCCTGCTACGCGACCTGCGCACCGCGGAGGGGGGGTTCGCTTCCGCCCTCGACGCGGACACCGACGGTGTCGAGGGGCTGACCTACGCCTGGACTCCCACGCAGCTGGGCGAGGTGCTCGGTGACGACGATGGCAGATGGGCCGCGACGCTGCTGAACGTCACCGACGCGGGCACGTTCGAGCACGGCTCCTCCACGCTCCAGCTGCTCGTCGACCCCCCCGATCCCGGTCGGTGGGAGCGGGTCCGTACGGCGTTGCTCGCGGCGCGCGACACCAGGCCGCAGCCGGCTCGCGACGACAAAGTGATCACGTCCTGGAACGGGATGGCCATTCTCGCGCTGGCCGAGGCCGGCGCCACGCTGGATCGCCCCGGCTGGGTGGCGGCGGCGGCGGAGGCCGCCGAGCTGCTCCTGCGACTGCATGTGGTGGACGGCCGGCTGCGACGGTCCTCACGCAACGGTGTGGTGGGTGCGGCGTCCGGCGTGCTGGAGGACCATGCCCTGCTCACCGAGGGGCTCCTGGCTCTGCATCAGGCCACGGGGGCGGCGCACTGGCTCGCGGCAGCGCGGCGGTTCCTTGACCTGACGCTGGTTCATTTCGCCGATACGGTGCGTCCCGGCACATTCTTCGACACCGCCGACGACGCCGAATCGCTGCTGCACCGGCCGCGGGAGGTCACCGACAACGCGAGCCCGTGCGGGGCATCGGCGCTGGCGAACGCGCTGCTCACCGCCTCGGTGCTGGTCGAGGGCGAGGCAGCCGGACGCTACGGCGAGGCCGCCGACATGGCGCTGTGCTGCGCCGCCACGCTGGCCGTGAAGTACCCGCGGTTCGCCGGACACTGGCTCACCGCCGCCGAGGCCGCGGCGGGCGGACCGCTGCAGGTGGCCGTCGTCGGCCCGGCGGGCGACGGGCTCCGCGAGGTGCTGCTCGCCCGCGCCCGCCTCGTCGCCCCCGGGGGCAGTGTGGTCGTTCCCGGTGAGCCGGGCGCGTCCGACGTGCCGCTGCTCGCGGACCGCCCCCTGGTGGACGGTGGCGCCGCGGCCTACGTCTGCCGCGGCTTCGTGTGCGACCGCCCCGTCACCACCCCTGACGAGCTCACATCCCTCCTGGCCGCCCGCCCCTGATCGCCGGGGGACGGGATGACCTGGACACGACACGGCTCGGGTGTCCGCTTCGGGCGAACACCTGGGCATTGCAGGGGCATCTGTGTAATCTCGTAATTAGCACACAGATGATGGAGGTGAAGACATGTCCGGACGGATGCATCGCGGATGGCACGGGCCTGGTGGACGCGGGAGTCGGGGTCCCGGTCGAGGCGGTTGGCAACAGGCGGACCTGCCCGATGCCGAGGACACGATGGCCTGGCTGCACGGCCGACTGCCGAGCGACTGGTTCACCGGCGCCCCCGAGGTGACGGTGGATCGCGAGGAGATCGTGATCGTCGGCGAGCTGGCTCAGGTCGAGGGTGAGTTCGCCGATGACGAGACCGGGCGGGCCGACCACGCGGCCGCCGTCACGGGGCGGATCTCGCGATTCCGGGAGCAGACCCGTGACGAGCGAATCGAGATCGCCCGCCAGGCCGAGCACCGCTATGGACGAAAGGTCGCGTGGGGCGCGCGGCTGGGTGATTCCGTCGAGCTGTTCACCGTGGCGTCGGTTCCGGTGATGACCCGGCTGCGTCAGCCGGAGCGCGTAGTGCTGGACACGCTCGTCGATTCGGGTGTCGCCCGGTCGCGGTCCGATGCGCTGGCCTGGGCGGTACGGCTGGTCGGCCAACATGCCGACGAGTGGCTCGGTGAGCTCCGCGACGCGATGGCCAAGGTCGATGAGCTGCGCGCGAAGGGCCCGACGGGCGACAGCGGTTGAGGGCCGGGTTCACCGTCGAACCGTCACCTCTGGCAGGCCGCTTCGTTTGTCGTGAACAGAAAATGGCGCCGGGGGGTTGCCCGGCGCCAGTTCTCAGCTCAGCTGAGGTCAGCTCTCGTTCTTGTTCTTCGCGTCCTGCTCGGTGTTCTGGCCGATTGCCTCGCCAGTGCTGGTGCAGTCGCCGCGACCCTGCTCGGTGTCGCCGACCTCCTGCTCGGCCGACGCAAGGATGATCGGGATGAGCACGCCGACGACAGCGCTGACGCTGGTGTCGCAGAGCTGAATGCTGTTGCCGCTGATGATGTTGTTGCCGTTCAGGATGCCGTTGCCCTGCTCCGACTCCTGCTCGTTCTCCTGGTCGACAACGTCGATCGAGTTGGCCGCGCCGCTACCGGTCGCGAAGGCGAGCGGGCTCACGGCGAGCAGACCGGCAGTGGCCATGGCCACGACGATTCCAGCCTTCTTCAGCACAGTTATCTCCTGTAAGTGATCCGGAATCGACCGGGATCGATCCTCTCAGTGCCAGCGTTTGACTGGGGAGCCACGCTGGCTGGGATCAACGTATCGGCCTTAAGGGGTGGACAACAAATCGTGCAACACCATCGAGTGATGGACAAACTCTCCGTTTAGTTATGCACCCTTTTCGGGCCACTTCGGGCGGCCGCAAGTACTTCTGACGAGGCGTATCCACACGCATTGTGAGTGGATATCACCCAAACGAGGCCGTATCGTTCTCGTTCGGGAAAAGTACGCCCAACGACCCTGCGGAACGCAGCCGGCGACGGATATGTCCGAGGACGACGGCGACGTTCGTGGAGGGGGTATCAACGCGGTTTCCGGCGTCACGGGGCGTCCTCGCCGGAGCGCGTTGCGTTGATGACCCGTGGCCTCGTCGACCGATGTTGCCCGCTCGCGGGCCGAGCGGCGATGGGCGAACTCCGGTCGCCGCCAGAGCTGCTGATCACGCTCGGCCGTAACCTCTGACCAGGAAGCTCGTTGACATAGCCAAAAATGGCGCCGGGCGGATGCCCGGCGCCATTTCTCAGCTCAGTGAGATCAGCTGCTGTTCTCGTTGTTCGAGTCCTGCTCGGTGTTCTGGCCGATTGCCTCGCCAGTGCTGGTGCAGTCGCCGCGACCCTGCTCGGTGCTGTCAACCTCCTGCTCGGCCACCGCGAGGATCGGGATGAGCACGCCGACGACAGCGCTGACGCTGGTGTCGCAGAGCTGAATGCTGTTGCCGCTGAGGACGTTGTTGCCGTTCAGGATGCCGTTGCCCTGCTCCGACTCCTGCTCGTTCTCCTGGTCGACAACGTCGACGGAGCCCGTCGCAAAGGCGAGCGGGCTCACCGCGAGCAGACCGGCGGTGGCCATGGCCACGACCATTCCAGCCTTCTTCAGCACAGTCATCTCCTGTAAGTGATCCGGAATCGACCGGGATCGATCCTCTCAGTGCCAGCGACTGACTGGGGAGCCTCGCCGACTGAGCACAAGGTATCGGTCCATGAGTACTCTCAACAAATCGCCTAACGCTATCGGGTGAAGGGCAGACTCTACGTTTAGTTACGCACCCTTTCGGGGCTGTCCTCGACAGTCTCAGCGCCGTTTACCGCCCCCGCACCGCTACAGTCCGCTGTGAAGCTTCACCTAGATAGACCAGTATCTTCCAGGCCGGTCAAGATTGGTGTGACTGACATCGTGGCGACGACAGCCGATCGAGCGGTGTCAGGAGAACAGGGCCAGCCAGATGGCAACGTGGTGGCAGATCGCCGCGAGCACGGTAGCGGAGTGGAAGAACTCGTGGAAGCCGAACGTGGCGGGCCACGGGTCGGGCCACCGCGTCGCGTAGATCGCAGCGCCCACCGTGTAGAGCAGGCCGCCGGCGAGCAGTAGGACGAGGGCCGCAACGCCAGCGTAGGCGAGCATGTCAGGGAGTATGAACACCGCGACATAGCCGAGTGCGAGATAGACCGGCACGCCCACCCACACCGGAGCGTTCGGCCACGCTGTTTTCAGCGCCACGCCCGCCAGCGCACCCAGCCAGACGACGATGAGCACCCAGCGGGCGGTGTGCGGCGCGAGCGCGAACACGGCGACCGGGGTGTATGTGCCGGCGATGAACAGGAAGATCATCGAGTGATCCAGCCTGCGCATGATCGTCTGGCTACGGACGGTGGCCCAGGTCCGGCGATGATAGAGCGCGCTGATCCCGAACAGTCCGAGCACCGTGGTGCTGTACACGCTGGTGGCGAGCGCGGCGGTGGCGCCGACCAGCGCGGCCGACACCGAGATCAAGGTGGCGCACGCGAGAACGGACACGGCGAGTGACCAGAAATGGATCCATCCGCGCATCCGTGGCTTGGGCAGCTGTGGGATCGAGGACGCAGCCGAGGTCTCGACAGTCACTCATCGAGCCTACGGCAGGGAAGGCGACGGGGCCGCGCACGTGAGTCGATTCCACCGCCGGGCCGACCGGTGGGCCTCACTCACGACGGTGCGTGAGACGGATGATCGCGCGGGTTGCCCAGCCCGAGTATCGCCGGGCGTGCTTTGGCATGGAGGGAACTGCCAGCGATCCGACGATGGTCCGCTGGTGCAGCGCCAGAAGTTTCTGCGCCGCAGAAGTGCGGCGGATCTGGATCACGCCGCCAGCTTCGTGATCGTTGGATGGGAACACGGAGCCGCATCCCGTGCGGCTCCTCGTACCGAGACGCTGATCTTGGCGGTTCACCATGGCTCCGGCGGTTCACCCGGCTCCGGCGGTTCACCCGGCTCCGGCAGGTCGCAACGGCTCCGGCGGGTTCACGACGGCGCCGGTGGTTCACCGCGGCTCCGGCGGTTCACCGCGGCCCGGGTGGTGTCGTGATCACCGGCTGGGAACCCGGATCCGCACTCCGCACGGCTGGCGGTTCCCAGATACCGATCAAGCGCGGCACCGTCCGCACCCCGGGTCCCCTCACCACCTCCACGCATGCCCTCGACCCGCCCGAACCCCCGAAGAACTTCTGCGGCGCTACACCAGACGGCCGAGGTCGGCCCACGCCCGTCCGGCGTAGGCTGACTCGCCGTGGGCGTGCGCGACCTGCTGTACTCGATCTACGAGCAGAAACTCGGCCGTGAACTGAGTCAGCTGGCAGCGGCGCTGCGGCCACGGCACGTCGCACTGATGCTCGATGGCAATCGCCGGTGGGCCCGCGACGTCGGCCTCGTCGACGTGAACGACGGCCACCGGGTAGGGGCGGCGAAGATCGCGGACCTGCTCGGCTGGTGCGAGGAGGCCGGTGTCGAGGTCGTCACGCTGTTCCTGCTCTCCACCGACAACCTCAGCCGCCGGGCCGACGAGCTCGAGCCCCTGCTGGGCATCATCGCCGACGTCGTCGACGAGCTGAGTGGGCCGACCGCGCGATGGCGGTTGCGAGTGGTCGGAGCGCTGGAACTGCTCCCACCCGAGATCTCCGACCGGCTGTCGGTCGCAGGCGCTCGCACGGTCGGCCGGCAGGGCTTGCAGCTCAACGTGGCCGTCGGCTACGGCGGGCGCCAGGAGATCGCCGACGCGGTGCGCAAGCTGTTGCTGCAGCACGCCGGGTCCGGCAGGTCGATCGAGGAGCTCGCCAAGGGTCTCGATGTCGACCACATCGCCGCGCATCTCTACACGTCCGGCCAGCCCGATCCCGACCTCGTGATCCGGACCTCGGGGGAGCAACGGCTGTCCGGGTTCCTGCTGTGGCAGTCGGCGAACTCGGAGTTCTGGTTCTGCGAGGCGTACTGGCCGGAGTTCCGGAAGGTCGACTTCCTGCGGGCGCTACGCGACTACGCCGCTCGGCACCGTCGCTTCGGCTCCTGACACACAGTCGGCCGTAACCTCTGCGTTGCCTGCTCGTTGTCTCTCCATAGAAATGGCGCCAGGCAACTGCCTGGCGCCATTTCTCAGCTAAGAGTGATCAGCTGTTGTTATCGTTGTCTGCGCCCTGCTCGGTGTTCTGACCGATCGCGTCAGCAGTGCTGGTGCAATCGCCGCGGCCCTGCTCGGTTTCGTCAACCTCCTGGGTCGCCGATGCAACGATCGGGACGAGAACGCCGATCACAGCACTGATGCTGGTGTCACAGACCTGAATGCTGTTGCCACTGAGGACGTTGTTGCCATTGAGGATGCCGTTGCCCTGCTCGGACTCCTGCTCGTTCTCCTGGTCGATCACGTCGAGCGAGCGGCCAGCGGCACCAGCACTTTCACCCGCGAAGGCGAGCGGGCTCACCGCGAGCAGACCGGCGGTGGCCAAGGCCACGATCGTTCCAGCCTTATTCAGCACAGTTCATCTCCTGTTGGTGATCCGAGAGCGTCCGGGGGATCGCTCCCATTCATTGCCAGCGGGTGACCGGGGAGCCTTCGCCGACTGCGGACACGGTATCGGTTGGGCAACGTTGACGACAAACGCCGTACTGCTATCGAGTGAATCGAATACTCTCAGTTTGGTTACGCTTCCTTTCGGCGGTGTTTGCGGGAGGTATCCGCACTGATCTCGCAGGTACGGTTACTTTCTGTGAGCGAGCTTCACTCGAATGTCGGCGTATCTTGCTCGTTGCCGGTGGCAAGGGATTCAGGAGTCGTGGCCACCAGGCGCGTTCGCGTTGCGCATGATCGGCTGCTCCCAGAGAACGTTGCGGTCTGCACGCGTGATTCTGCCGTGCGACGCCGGGTGTGGTCGCGCCGGCCTGGTCGGTGTCAGCCCTGGTCCGGGCGATCGGACAGTTGGCCGCGCAGCTACCCGATGCAGGTCCGCCGCCGGTCGAGAGCAGTTCTTCGCCGCCGGACCGACCGCCCTGGGGCGTACCGCGCGGCGCAAGGCCGGGCAGGGAATATCCAAATGCGGAGGTCGAGCTCTGGTTCGGTGTCCGGATCGGGCGTCGTTCGCGGCCCGACGTGCCGCCGGACACGTTGCCGGCAGCACTGCACGTGTTGTCGCGCACGCTGCGAGATCGCACTCGAACCCCTCTGGCCACCCCTCTGGCCGCTCCCGGCGGGCGAGGATGTCGAGTACAGCGTCGTCAGGAGGTGGCCGTGGACTGCGCTGCCGCACCATCTCGGCGGGCCGACGCCCCCCCGAGCCACCGTGAGCGTGGTCGCGCGACTGTCGCATCTCGTGGCGCACGAGTCGTCCCCGGGGGCGTCACCGATCGCTTCGCAACAGACTGAGCTGGACACTGAGCGGGGATGAGGTCGAGCACGGTTGGGGCTGGCCCGCAACTCGCAGAGCCTGCTCGCCGAGGATGCCGCTGAGCTCGGGTTGCACGTCGTGGCCGGCCCGGGACGAGGGGAGGTGCTCCCCGACGTGGTCCTGCCGTTCGACGGGGAGCCGGCCGAGCGTCTCGACCGCTCACCGCTGACCTCGTCGCGGTTCGCAGGACGCGGCACGGCTGGCGGGCGAGCATCGGTTGTCGGCCGACGCCGTACGCGCCAACAGGTGGCGATGGCTGCTGATCGATGACGTCCGCACTTCTCCGTGCCGGACTTCGATCTGAGCACCCGGCCGCTATGCACACTCAGTGACAATCAGGCCACGCCTCGTAATCGTCTGCCGATGATCGGCAACCTTTCAGCGGCGAGCGGTAGGCTGTTTGGCATTTCTTCTGTCCCTCTGGCGCATTACACGGCGTTGCTGTTGACCGCACCCGGGTGACCGCCGGTAGCGTCCATGGCGGCGGTACGTACCCGATGCGCACCGTCCGGGGAGGCCCTGGTCGTGGTGTCACTTGCACCCGAGGGGGCCGGCACCCGGCCCTCAGGGGCGTATCGGCGGCGTCACGTGCCGTCGGACGTCCCGCTCCAGGGTCGGCCGGCCCACCAGAGTGTGGGCGTGGTGCCGCGCCCACGAGGGAGCATCCGTGACCGACCGTCGTACCGCCCCCAGCTCGGACCGCACCACCCGCTGCTACGTGCTCGACACCTCCGTGTTGCTGTCCGACCCGTGGTCGCTGACCCGGTTCGACGAGCACGAGGTCGTCCTGCCGTTGGTGGTGATCTCCGAACTCGAGGGCAAGCGGCACCACCCGGAACTGGGGTGGTTCGCCCGCACGGCGTTGCGCCAGCTCGACGAGCTGCGCATCGAGCACGGCCGCTTGGACGCACCCGTACCGATCGGCACCGCAGGTGGCACCTTGCACGTCGAGCTGAACCACGCCGACCCCGACGTGCTCCCCGCAGGATTCCGTACCGACGCCAACGACAGTCGCATCCTCGCCTGCGCGCTCAACCTGGCCGCCGAGCGGCGGGCCTCGGGTCAGGGTGAGGTCGTGCTCGTCACCAAGGACATGCCGCTGCGGGTCAAGGCCGCCGCCGTCGGACTGGCCGCCGACGAGTATCACGCCCTCGACGTGGTCCCCTCGGGCTGGACCGGCATGGCAGACCTGGAGGTGACCGCAGCCGAGGTCGACGCGCTGTTCCGCGAGGGCGTCATCGATCATGGTGCGGCGCGCGATCTGCCCTGCAACACCGGGCTGCGGCTCGTCGGCTGCGGGTCTGCGGCGTTGGGTCGGATCACGGCGGACAAACGGGTACGGCTGGTCCGTGGCGACCGCGAGGCGTTCGGGCTGCACGGTCGCTCGGCCGAGCAGCGAGTGGCGCTGGAGCTGCTGCTCGACCCGGAGGTCGGGATCGTCTCGCTCGGCGGGCGGGCCGGCACGGGTAAGTCGGCGCTGGCACTCTGCGCCGGCCTGGAAGCCGTGCTGGAGCGCCAGCAGCACCGCAAGGTCGTCGTGTTCCGGCCGCTGTACGCCGTGGGCGGGCAGGAGCTCGGGTACCTGCCGGGCAGCGAGAGCGAGAAGATGGCGCCCTGGGCGCAGGCCGTCTTCGACACGCTCGGCGCACTGGTCAGCCAGAGCGCGCTCGACGAGGTCATGGCCCGCGGGATGCTCGAGGTGCTGCCGTTGACCCACATCCGCGGCCGCTCGCTGCACGACACGTTCGTGATCGTGGACGAGGCGCAGTCCCTGGAGCGCAACGTCCTGCTCACCGTGCTCTCCCGGTTGGGCACGGCGTCGCGGGTGGTGCTCACCCACGACGTCGCGCAGCGCGACAACCTCCGCGTCGGCCGGCACGACGGGGTCGCCGCGGTGATCGAGAAGCTGAAGGGTCACCCCCTCTTCGCCCACGTGACGCTGACCCGCTCGGAGCGCTCGCCGATCGCCGCGCTGGTGACGGAGTTGCTGGAAGGTCCGAACGTCTGACCCGTCTCGAACGAACGGCACTCTCGTCCAGTAGGTATGCACGAGAGTGCCGTTCGTCCGGTTCAGGGTCGGCATCGCGGGCCGGCCAGGGTGTCAGGGCGTGATCGGCGGTTCGGAGCATGCCGCCGTGGTGGTGCGGTGCCGCGTTCCGGAGTAATGATCTTCGGGGTTCGGGCGCGGTCCGGGATTCCATGCGCTGGGCGCGACGAACCGCCATCGCATGATCAACTCTGCATGGGTCGACCACTTCCTGATCGACACTGTGGAACTCGCCACCGCTCTCGGTCGGGTCACCGTTCCCGGTTGGTGATCACGAATCCGCGGCGCTTTCTCGGGACGAGCGACCGTGAGCCGTGCGCATCGGTCGCTACAGGCCGTGTGGGGTACCTTCGGTGGTGCCCCGGAGCCCTCAAGCGTGTGGAGGTCGACGTCGAAGCGGGATGCCACCGAGGACCGTCCCGGGACGAGGAAGACGTCGTCGTAGGTCAGATCGTGCCTCGGCTGCTGGCCGTCGCGGAAACGCATGAGACGGTCAGGTTACGCGCCTGTCTGCATACCACAGCCGCACGCAGTCGCTCGGCCATGGCCGAGCCGGCGGGGCGACCGCTCCTGGCGGCTATGTCCGGTCGGAGGTCGCCTGCTGACGCGGGCCACCGGGAACGTCGTCGGCGAGAGCGGTGCGCAATAGCGCCCGCCCCGACCAGCGCATTGTCTCGGTGGCCTCTGCGCGGGAGAGACCGGCGACGTCCACGAGCCAGATGAAGGCCTCGATGCCGGTCGCCGCCCGGATCGCTATGGCGAGGCGGTGCAGGTTCACCGCGGGTGCGGAGTCCGCGAGCGGTGCGAGGGCCTCCTCGATCCAGCCGATCACGCGCCCGCGGCGCAGCACCGGCCCGGTGGGGTCGTGGCCGGGTTCGAGGGACAGGCGCAGCGATGCGCGCAGCTGTGGCTCCCAGTCGACGGTGATACCGATGGAACCTTGCAGCACGAGGTCGAGTCGAGCTTGCGGGTCGGCCGGTGGGTCATCGGGGAGCAGGGACGTGCGGTCGATCTCCGGGTGTGCTGCGACGAGCATCGACCGCTGGTTCGGAAAGTAGCGGTACGCGGTGGTCCGCGAGACCGCTGCCGCTGCGGCGGCCTCCTCAACCGTGGGCTCCATGCCCTGGGCCAGCAATGCGTGCGTGGCCGCGACCAGCGCGTCACGGGTGCGGGCCTTCTGGTTGCGGCGCCCGGTTCGCTCGTAAGGGATTGCCATCGAGCTTCATGGTATCGTACTGTCCTTCATGGTACTCAAATCCCACGAATGGAGCTTCGTGATGTGTCAGGACCCGATCAAGACCGATCCCCACCTCTATTCCGTGGTTCTCGAGAACGACCGAGTGCGGGTGCTGGAGTACCGCGACCACCCGGGCGACCGGACGCACCTTCACGAGCACCCGGACATGGTGATCATCCCGTTGAGCACGTTCCGCCGGCGGCTGACTGTCGACGGGCGCATCGTCGAGGTGGAGAAGACTGCGCACGAGGCCGGATGGGTGCCGGCCCAGGCGCACATCGGCGAGAACATCGGCACGACGGACTCCCACTCCCTGTTCGTCGAGCTGAAGTGAGCTCGACCGGCGGTAGCCGGCGCCGTCAGCGCAGTAGTGCCCGGACCGCGTCGATCGAGTCGGCTTCGGCCGGGGTCCTGTCCGGCCGGTACCGCAGTACCCGGGCGAATCGCAGCGCCACTCCTCCTGGGTAGCGGCTGCTTCGCTGCGCGCCGTCGAGCTCGATCTCGACGACGAGCTCGGGGCGCAGGAGCACAGTGTGGCCGGTCTCCTCCCGGGCCAGCGTGGGGAAGGTTGCCGTCTGCCAGGCCAGCAGTTCGTCGGTCATGCCCTTGAACGTCTTGCCGACCATGATCGGCTCGCTTCCGGTGGGGTCGCGGGCGCCGAGGTGGATGTTGGAGAGCATGCCGGTGCGCCGCCCGTAGCCCCACTCGGCACCGATCACCACGAGGTCGAGAGTGTGCACCGGCTTGACTTTCTGCCAGGCGCGCCCGCGCCGCCCGGCGGAGTACGGCGCGTCCAACGACTTGACCACGACACCCTCGTGGCCGGCGGCCAACGCACGATCGAGCAGGTTGGCGGCCTCGACGGCGGAAGGTCGAAGGACGCCGGGTATCCGGTGCGCACCCGCCACCGCCAGCGCGTCGAGCCGCTCGGCGAGCGGGGCGTCGAGCAGGCCCACGCCGTCGAGGTGAAGACAGTCGAAGAAGAACGGATGCAGCAGGGCGGTGCTGACGCTCGAACCCGCAAGCGGCTCTCCGCGGTCGCCGTCGCTGCCGAAGCGGCTCATCGTGTCCTGGAACGACCGGGGCCGGCCGTCGTCGTGCAGGGCGAGGGTCTCGCCGTCGAGCACCACGGACCGGCAGGGCAACCCGCGCACCACCTTCACCAGCTCGGGCACACCAGCGGTGACGTCGCGAAGCGTGCGGGTCCACACCCGCACCTCAGCGCCGCGACGGTGCACCTGGATGCGGGCGCCGTCGAGCTTGAACTCGACGCTGACCTCGCCCCCGAGCTCGGCCAGCGCGGAGTCGAGGGTGTCGGAGGGGCTCGCGAGCATGGGACGGACCGGGCGGCCGACCTCCAGCACTACCTTCCCGAGTGCCTCAACGCCGCCCGCGAGCGCTCTGGACGCCGTCTCCGGCAGCCGCCCGGAGACCATGAATGCGCGACGCACCGCGGCGGCGGGAACGTCGGCCGCGGCCGCGATGGCCTCCAGCATCACGCCCTCCAACGCGCCCTGACGCAGCTCACCGGTGAGCAACCGGCGCAGGAACACCTGCTCCTGCGCGGTGGCAGCGCTGAACAGCTCGCCGAGGAGGGCCGACCGACGGGCGGTGGATCCCGCGCCGGAGGTGTGGGCGAGGGCGTCGAGCGCGGTGTCGACCGCGACGACGCGCAGCGATGGCACAGTCTCGGCGGGGACGTCGAGACTGGACAGGGTGCGCCAGCCGGCGCCGATGCGGCCCTGACGCGGCTCGCCGGCGAGCCATGCGGTGGCGGCCTCGACCTCCTCCGGCGATGCGGCGCGCAGGAGCGCGGCGAGCGCAGCCGCCTTCGCGGTGCGCGAACGGGTGGCCCCGACTGCGGCGGACGTGACGACGACCTCGGCGAGTAGCACGGGAGCGATCCTCTCAGCGACCACCGACATTCCTGAAGGGGCGCTCGGACAGGTACGTCAGACCCGCCACAGTTGTGCCCTCGTCAAGACGCACACCCGCCCGGCCGGTCTGCAACTCGCCGTGCCGGGATGCGCAACTCGCCGTGCCGGGATGCGCAACTCGCCGTGTTGGTTTGCGCAACTCGCGGTCAGGGGGTTGCCGGGCGGACGCGGTCCGTGGCGAGGTGGACGACGGCGGGGTCGCCGAGGACCGGGAGGCCGTCCCGGCTGGCTGTGTCGACCACGAGCTCCCCGTCGTCGGTCTGCACGACCAGCCGGGTGACCGGGCCGAGGAAGGTGTGCGCGACGACCCGCCCGGGCGCCCCGCCGCCGCTCGTTGCGACCGTGAGCGACTCGGGCCGTACGGCCACCGTCAGCTCACCGCCCGACGGCCCGGGCTCGCCCTCCAACGCCGCGACGGACCCCAACACCCGCACCCGGCCGGGCTCGACGACCACCGCTGCCAGCCGGTTGACCACCCCGACGAACTCGGCGACGAACGCCGTGGTCGGCCGGGCGTACACCTCCTGCGGGGTGTCGACCTGCTCCAGCCGGCCGCGGTTGAGCACCGCGACCCGGTCGGCGACGGCGAGCGCCTCGGCCTGGTCGTGGGTGACGAAGAGGGTGGTGATCCCCTCGGCGAGCTGGAGTCGGCGGATCTCGTCGCGCAGCTGGACGCGGACGCGGGCGTCGAGAGCGGACAGTGGTTCGTCGAGCAGGAGCACCGACGGCGACACCGCGAGCGCCCGGCCCAGCGCCACCCGCTGCTGCTGGCCACCGGAGAGCTCGTGCGGATAGGAGCCGCCGCGGTCGCCGAGGCCGACCAGATCCAGCAGCTCCGCCGCCCGGGCGGCGCGTTTCGCGGCCGTGACCTTGCGCATCCGCAGGCCGAAAGCGACGTTCTCGGCAGCCGTCATCGTCGGGAACAGGCTGTAGGCCTGGAAGACCATCCCGGTGTCGCGCTTGCTGGCCGGCACGCCGGTGACGTCACGGCCGCCGATGAGCAGGGTGCCCGAGGTCGGCCGGTCGAAGCCGGCGAGCAGCCGCAGCGCCGTGGTCTTCCCGCACCCCGACGGGCCGAGCAGCGCGAGCAGCTCGCCGGGGCGCAACGCCAGGTCGAGGCCGTCGAGGGCATGGGTGGTGCCGTAGGTGCGGCGGATGTCGCGGAACTCGACGGCCACCCCACGCGCGGTCTCGGTGGGAGCGGCGATCACGTCGGTCATGAGGAGACCCTTCCCGAACGCCGCCGCCCGCCGGCCAGCGACACGACCAGCAACAGGACCCACGTCAACACCAGGCTTGCCAGCGACAGCGCCACCGACACCCCGGCGGCGCTGCGCCCGATCTCGACCACCGTCACGGGGAACGTATCGGTGTAGAGCAGGATCCGGGCGATCACGATCTCGCCGAGCACGAGGGCGAGGGTGAGGAACGCGGCCCCCAGCACGGCGCTACGGATGTTCGGCAGCACCACCCGCAGCAACGCCGTGCCCAGCCCGGCGCCGAGGTTGCGCGCGGCCTCCACCAGTGTGCGCAGCGGTACCGCGGCCAGCCCGTTGTCCACGGCCCGATACGCGAAGGGCAGCGCGAGCACCACGTAGAACGGGGTGAGGGCCGTGGTCGAGGACGCGAACAGCTCCCGGAACACCGGCCCGTCCACATTCGCCTGGACGAACGCGATGCCGGCCGCCATCACCACCGGCGGTACGACGATCGGCAGGATCGTGGCGCTCTCCAGGACCCCGGCCAGGGTCGGGAAGCGCAGCCGTACCCACACCGCGGTCGGCACGACCAGCGCGAGCACGAGCACCGCGGTGGATGCGGCGATCAGCAGCGACGTCAGGAGCGAGGCGAGCAGCACGTCGTCGCGGGCGATGGCGAGATAGTTCGCCACGCCGTAGCCGCCGCCGGGGATGCGGAGGCTGAACTCCGCTGCGGCGACCAGCGGCGACACGAAGTACAGCGCGGCGAGGGCGAACACGACGACGCGCCAGCGGCGGCGCCTCACCGGTCTGGCTCGTTGCGCTCGGCCGGGGGCTTCGCGGGCCGCTGTGCCGATGGTTCGCTCATCGCGACCACCGTGAGGCCCGCCGCTGCAGTACCAGATACCCGATCATCACCACGGCGATCACGAGCACCATGTCGAACCCGAGTGCGAGCCCGACGTTCTGCCGCCCGACCAGCACGTTGCCCGAGAGCGCCGAGGCGATGGCCGTGGGCACGAGTGGGATCG
>JBOHEP010000544.1:0-1900 GCA_050701075.1 Pseudonocardia sp.
GTGCTGCTCGGCGTTGACCGGCCGGTGGCCGAGCTGGACGAGCGGGTGGCCCGGCGGGTGGCCCGGATGTTCGCGGCCGGGCTCGTCGCCGAGACCCGGGCACTCGCCGCCCGCGGGCTGCGGGAAGGCCGCACGGCGTCGCGGGCGCTGGGGTACCAGCAGGTGCTCACCGCGCTCGACGGTCCGAGTGACCTCACCGTTGCCGCCACCGAGACCGTGCGCGCCACCCGACGGTTCGTCCGTCGCCAGCGCTCCTGGTTCCGCCGCGACCCCCGCGTGCATTGGCTCGACGGCGGGGCCGACCTGGTCGAACATGCCTGGACGGCACTGCGCCACCGCGGGGTCGGACCGCCGTAGGCTCGGTGAGGTGCAGTTCGACGTGCAGTTCGTCAAGGGCCACGGGACCGAGAACGACTTCGTGCTGCTGCCCGACCCGCACGGGGTGCTGGATCTCACCCCGGCCCGGGTGTCGGCGCTCTGTGACCGCCGCCGTGGTCTGGGCGCTGACGGGGTGCTGCGGGTCGTACGGTGGTCGGCACTGCGCCGGTCCGGGCCGGAGCCCGGTCCACCCGAGCCGGTGCCCGGCGTCGAATGGTTCATGGACTACCGCAACGCCGACGGCAGCGTCGCGCAGATGTGCGGCAACGGGGTGCGGGTCTTCGCGCGGTACCTCGCCCATGCCGGGTGGCTGCCCGCGGGCCCGGACGGCGAGTTGCTCCTGGGCACCCAGGGCGGGGTCCGGCGGGTGCGGTTCGCCGGCGGTGACGGCGCGCACGGCGAGGTGGCCGTCGACATGGGGCCGGCGTCCGTCGGCGAACCGAGCACCGCCAGCGTCGACGGCCACGCGTTCCCCGGGGTCGCGGTCGACCTCGGCAATCCGCACCTCGCGTGCGTCACCGCCGTGCCGCTGGACGGCCTGGATCTCGCGGTGCCCCCCGGCCACGACCCGGCGCTGTTCCCGCACGGAGTGAACGTCGAGTTCGTCTCGCCGATCGAGGTGGGTGAGGTGGCGATGCGGGTCCACGAGCGCGGCGTGGGGGAGACCCGCTCCTGCGGCACCGGCACCGTCGCGGCCGTGGTGGCGGCACTGCGCGCGGCCGGATCGCCCACCGGCACCGTGGGGGTGTGCACGCCCGGCGGACGGCTGCGGGTCACCGTCGGTGAGGCCACCACGACGCTGTACGGGCCTGCTGTGCTCGTCGCTCACGGCGAGCTGTCCCGGTCCTGGTGGGAGGAGCTCACCCAGGAGTTGTGATGCGGGGGCGTGGGAAGCTGTCCGGGCGCCGACCGGGTCGCTGCCGCTGTGGCCCGGAATCACCAGGACGCGCAGGGCGTTCGTCTGGGAGTATGGCTACCACGATGACTGAATCCCGCCTTCGCGTCGACGCGACCACTCCTACGCTGCCTACCACCCTGTCCACCGGCGATCTGGAGCTGGAGGAGCGCACCTCCCTGCGCCGGGTCGCGGGGCTGTCCACCGAGCTCACCGACATCACCGAGGTCGAGTACCGCCGGTTGCGGCTGGAGCGCGTGGTACTCGTCGGCGTGTGGACCGAGGGCAGCTCCGAGCAGGCCCGGGCATCGATGACCGAGCTGTCCCGGCTCGCCGAGACCGCGGGCTCCCAGGTGCTCGACGCTCTGATGCAGCGGCGCAGCCGCCCCGACCCCGCCACGTTCATCGGCTCGGGCAAGGTCGTCGAGCTGCGCGACGCCGTGCAGGCCGCCGGCGCCGACACCGTGATCTGCGACGGCGAGCTCTCACCCGGCCAGCTGCGCCAGCTGGAGGACAAGCTCAAGGTCAAGGTGATCGACCGCACCGCGCTGATCCTCGACATCTTCGCCCAGCACGCGCGCTCCCGCGACGGCAAGGCGCAGGTCGAGCTGGCCCAGCTGTCCTACC
>JBOHEP010000545.1:0-4367 GCA_050701075.1 Pseudonocardia sp.
CGAGCGGCTACCGCGGCCAGCGGTCGCGGCTGTACCGCAAGGCGAAGGAGCAGATGCTCCACTCGCTGAACTACGCCTACCGCGACCGCCGCGCCAAGAAGGGCGACTTCCGCAAGCTCTGGATCACCCGGATCAACGCCGCGGCCCGCGCGAACGGCATGACCTACAACCGTTTCATCCAGGGTCTGAAGATCGCCGGCGTCGAGGTGGATCGCAAGATCCTCTCCGAGCTCGCGATCAGCGAACCGGCTGCGTTCACCGCGCTCGTCGAGGTCGCCCGGGCGAACGTCCCGGCGCAGGAGGACTCGCCCGCGCAGGAGAAATCGGCGGGGACCGCGGCCTGAGCCGCGCACTGACCGGCGAACCGCCCGGCACCGAACGGACGCCGCGCGTGGTCGCAGCACGCAAGCTGCTGCGCCGCGCGGGACGCGATCGGGCCGGGCGGTTTCTCGTGGAGGGGGCGCAGGCGGTTCGCGAGGCCCTCGCCTGGGACGGGCCGGTGCACGAGCTGTTCGTCACACCGGCCGCGGCACAGCGCCATCCTGATCTCGTGCACGCGGCCGCCGCGGCACGGGTGCGGGTGAGCCCGGTCACCGACCGGGCCGCCGAGAGCCTCTCGGAGACCGTCGCCCCGCAGGGGCTCGTGGCGGTCTGTTCGCTGCTCGACGTGCCGGTGGCCACAGCTCTCGCCAGCCGGCCCACCCTCGTCACGGTGTTGGCCGGGGTGACCGACCCGGGCAACGCGGGCACCGTCATCCGCGTGTCCGACGCCGCCGGCGCTGGCGCTGTGCTGCTCGTCGGCGCGACCGTCGACCCGCACAACGGCAAGGCGGTGCGGGCGTCCACCGGCAGTGTCTTCCATCTGCCGTTGGCCCGCGAGCGGGCCGCGACGATCGCGCTCGACGCGTGCCGTGTCGCCGGCCTGACCCTGCTGGTCGCTGACGGACACGGCGAGCTCGACCTGCACGACCCGGCCGTCGACGCCCTGCTGGCCGGTCCGGTGGCGTGGGTGTTCGGCGGCGAGGTCCACGGCGTCCCGGCCGCGGTGGCCGAGCGCGCCGACCACCGTGTGCGGGTGCCGATCCACGGGCAGGCGGAGAGTCTCAACCTGGCCACGGCCGCAGCGGTCTGCCTGTACGCGAGCGTCGCGGCCCGCCGGCGGCGGGACTGACGCGAGCGGGCTCCTCCGGGCTGCCGTCGCCCACCGACTAGGATCTATCCGTCCCCGAGTGCGGAAGGTCACCTTGTCTCATGCCCGACCGGACCGAAGGCAGCGTCGCTGTCGTGTCTGCACTCGTCCCTGACGCGTTGGCCGGTGCTGTTGTCGCCGCGCGCCAGGCGTTCGCCGCGGCCGCCGACCTCGCCGCACTGGCCGCCGCCAAGCCCGCGCACCTGGGCGACCGCGCCCCGCTGATGCTCGCCCGCCGCGAGCTCGGCTCGCTGCCCGGCATCGAGCGGGCCGACGCGGGCAAGCGGGTCAACGCCGCCCGCCAGGAGGCGCAGGACGCGTTCGACGCGCGCCGCGGCGAGCTCCTGGTCGAGCGCGACGCCCGAGTGCTGGCCGAGGAGGCCGTCGACGTCACGCTCCCCTGGGACCGCACCCCTCGTGGTGCGCGGCACCCGCTCACCCAGATCTCCGAGCGGATCGCCGACGTGTTCGTGGGCATGGGCTACGAGGTCGCGGAAGGGCCGGAGGTTGAGTCGTCCTGGCTCAACTTCGATGCGCTCAACTTCGGCAAGGACCACCCGGCGCGCTCCATGCAGGACACGTTCTACCTGGGCTCTGACGCGGTGGACGCTGTGGACGCGGCGGACACAGCCACCGTGCTGCGCACCCACACGTCTCCGGTGCAGGTCCGGGCGTTGCTCGAGCGCGAGTTGCCGGTCTATGTGGTCTGCCCTGGCCGCACGTTCCGCACCGACGCCCTGGACGCCACCCACACCCCGGTGTTCCACCAGGTCGAGGGCCTCGCCGTCGACAGGGGTCTCACCGTGGCCCACCTCAAGGGCACCCTCGACGCGTTCGCCCGGGCCATGTTCGGCACCGGCTCCCGCGCCCGGCTGCGCCCGTCGTTCTTCCCGTTCACCGAGCCCTCCGCCGAGGTGGACGTGTGGTTCCCGGAGAAGAAGGGTGGCCCCGGCTGGGTGGAGTGGGGGGGCTGCGGGATGGTCAATCCCCACGTCCTGCGGGCCTGCGGCGTCGACACCGAGGTGTACACGGGTTTCGCCTTCGGCATGGGCCTGGAGCGCACCCTCCAGTTCCGCAACGGCCTGCCCGACATGCGCGACATGGTCGAGGGAGACGTCCGGTTCAGCCGGGCTTTCGGCATCTGAGACCGCCACCGAACCTGGAGTAGCTGTGCGCATTTCGCTGTCGTGGCTCGCCGAGCACGTCGACACTCCCTCGGATCCTGATGTGGTGGCGGAGGCGTTCGTCCGGGTCGGCCTGGAGATCGAGGACATCCACCGCACCCCGGAGCTCACCGGTCCGCTGGTCGTCGGCCGCATCGCGGAGATCGAGGAGCTCACCGGGCTGAAGAAACCGATCCGGTACTGCCGGGTCGTCGTCGACCCTGCGGGCGAGGCGCGCGGCATCATCTGCGGCGCGCGCAACTTCGCCGTCGGCGATCTCGTGGTCGTGGCGTTGCCCGGCGCCGTCCTGCCCGGCGGGTTCGCGATCTCCGCCCGCAAGGCCTACGGCCACATCTCCGACGGCATGATCGCCTCGGCGAAGGAGCTGGGCCTCGGCGCCGACCACGCCGGCATCCTCGTGCTGCCACCCGGCACGGCGTTGCCGGGTGACGACGCCACGGCGCTGCTCGGGCTTGACGACGCGGTGATCGAGCTGGCCGTCACCCCGGATCGCGGCTACTGCTTCGCCGTCCGCGGGCTGAGCCGGGAGCTGGCCGGCGCGTTCGACGCACCTTTCGTCGACCCGGTCGACCAGGTCGAGGTACCGCCCGCCGACGGCGACGCGTGGCCGGTCGCGCTCGCCGATGCCGCGTGCCCCCGGTTCGTCGCGCGCAGGGTGGACGGCGTCGACCCGGCGGCGCCGAGCCCGTGGTGGCTGCAACGGCGGCTGCTGGCTGCGGGAATGCGGCCGATCTCGCTGGTCGTCGACGTCACCAACTACGTCATGCTCGAGCTCGGCCAGCCGCTGCACGCCTACGACGTCGCGAAGCTGACCGGCGGCATCGTCGTGCGCCGCGCCTCGGCGGGCGAGACGCTGACCACGCTCGATGACGTCGAGCGCCGGCTCGACCCCGACGATCTGCTGATCACCGACGACTCCGGCCCGATCGGGCTGGCGGGGGTGATGGGTGGGGCATCCACCGAGATCGGCACCGGCGGTGTCGATGCGCGTTCCGCCGGCGGGTCGCGCGAGTCGATCGACGTCCTCATCGAGGCCGCGCACTTCGACCCGGCCGTGATCTCCCGGGCGGCACGGCGGCACAAGCTGGCCAGTGAGGCGTCCCGGCGATTCGAGCGGGTGGTCGACCCCCAGCTCCCACCGGTCGCGGCCGAGCGGGCGGCGGCGCTGCTCGTGGAGCACGGCGGCGGTCGGATCGCGCCCGGGCGCACCGACGCCGGTGCCGCGCCCGCGACCGTCCCGGTGCGGATGCCGCTGGATCTGCCCGACCGGATCGCCGGGGTCACGTACCCGCCCGGTGCGACGGTGCGCAGGCTCGGCCAGGTCGGGTGCGCGGTGCAGCCGGCGGCCGGCCCGGCCGGCCGGCCCGTCGTGGTCGCCACCCCGCCATCGTGGCGCCCCGATCTGATCCAGCCCGTCGACCTCGTCGAGGAGGTGCTGCGGCTCGAGGGCCTCGACGTCATCCCGTCGGTGCTGCCCGCCGCGCCGTCCGGGCGCGGGCTCACCGCGGCCCAGCTGCGGCGCCGCGCGGTGTCACGCGCGCTCGCCGAGGCCGGGTACGTCGAGGTGTTGCCGTTCCCGTTCGTCGGGCCGGCCGCATGGGAGGCGTTCGACCTCGCCGCCGGTGACGTCCGGCGCCGCACCGTGCACGTGACCAACCCGCTCGACGCCGAACGCCCCGAGCTCGCGACCACGCTGCTGCCCGGCCTGCTCGACGCGCTGGTGCGCAACCGCTCGCGCGGCGCCGTCGACGTCGCGATCTATCACATCGGGCAGGTCGTGCTGCCGCACGCGAACCCGGTGCCGATGCCAGACCCGGGGGTCGACCGGCGGCCGTCCGACGCCGAGATCGCCCAGATCAGGGCCGCGCTGCCGGCGCAGCCGGTGCACGTGGGAATCGTCCTGGCCGGCGACCGCGAGGCCGCCGGCTGGTGGGGTGGGGGGCGAGCGGCCGGCTGGGCCGACGCCGTGCAGGCAGCCCGGGTCACGGCGGCAG
>JBOHEP010000546.1:0-3197 GCA_050701075.1 Pseudonocardia sp.
GTTCCCGCACCGCCGGGCCCCCGCCGACACCCCCACCCATCCAGCCCGCCGGGGCCCTGCCACGCTTCGGCCGTGCCCGCCACCTCGCCTCCGTGCACCGTCTGGTGGGCAGCGCCGGTCGATCCGGCCGAGCGCCCCGGCCTGCTCGACCTGCTCGACGAACACGAGCGCGAGCGGTTCCTCCGGTTCCACCGAGCCGCGGACCGGGCCCGCTACCTGGCCGCGCACGCGCTCGTCCGGCTCGTGCTCGGCGATCTGCTCGGCAGCCCGCCCGCCGCGCTCGAACTCGACCGCACCTGCCGCTGCGGCCAGCAGCACGGCAAGCCGCGGCTGCTCGGCGTGGGCGCGCCGGGGTTCTCGCTGACCCACGCCGGCGCGCTCGTCGGCGTCGCTGTGCGCCCGGACGATGCGGTCGGGCTCGATGTCGAGCATGTCCGTGAGCTGACCGACCTCGCCGGGATGGCCCGGCATGTGCAATCGCCCGCCGAGCTCGCCCGCCGCTGTGGATCGGCCGACGCGCCCGCATTCTTCACCGCGTGGACCCGCAAGGAGGCGTTGCTCAAGGCGACGGGTGACGGGCTGTCCACCCCGATGTCGACCATAACGCTCTCCCCCACCGGTGCTGCCGTGCAGACGTGGATCGGCGAAGGCGCCCCGGACGGCCCGGTGTGGCTGCGCGACCTGCGCCCGGCCCCCGGCTACGCCGCCGCCGTCGCGGGACCGGGTGCGATCGCACCCGTGGTGCTGGAAGCCGACGGGAACGTCGTGCTGCGCGCAGGAGCCTGACCAGGTTCGCATCTGCACTCGCACGGAGCCTGAGGAGGTCCGTGCGCGGGCAGCAGCGGTTGCGCGGGCGGCGGCGGTTTCTGTCGGGGCGGCGCGCCATGATGGGGTCGTGACGGGTGCGGCGGCAGGGCGATGCACATCCACCCGGTGGGTGCTGCACCTGGACATGGACGCCTTCTTCGCCGCCGTCGAGCAGCTCGCCCGGCCCACCCTGCGTGACCGTCCGGTGCTGGTGGGTGGGCTGGGGCCGCGGGGTGTGGTGGCCGGCGCCAGCTACCAGGCCCGGGTGTTCGGGGCGCGCTCGGCCATGCCGATGGGGCAGGCGCGGCGCCGGTGTCCGCAAGCCGTGGTGGTACCCCCGCGCGGCGGGCTCTACCGGGCGGTGTCCGAGGAGGTGATGGCCGTGCTCACCCAGGCGGCGTCGGTGATCGAGCCGGTGTCGCTGGACGAGGCGTTCCTCGAACCCGCGGCGCTGGTGGGAGCGCCGGCGGGAGAGGTCGAACGGTTCGGCGTGGCACTGCGAGCCGCCGTCCGCGAGCGCACCGGGCTGCCGGCGTCGGTGGGCGCAGGCTCCGGCAAGCAACTCGCGAAGATCGCCTCCGAGTTGGCCAAGCCCGACGGCCTGCGGGTCGTCGCACCGAGCGAGGAGCGGGCGGTGCTCGCGCCGCTGCCCGTGCGCGCCCTGTGGGGGATCGGGCCGGTGGCGGAGGCCGGTCTGCACAGGTTCGGCGTGCGCACAGTCGGTGAGCTCGCCACGATGGACCTGCGCGAGCTCACCGGGCTGCTCGGCATCTCCATCGGCACCGAGCTGCACCTGCTGGCCCGCGGCGTCGACGACCGGCCCGTCGCCCCGCGCGGCGCGGCCAAGCAGGTGAGCGCGGAGACCACGTTCGACGCCGACCTCACGGCGATGACAGCGGTGCATGAGGCCGTCGCCCGCATGGCGCAGGCCGCGCACCGGCGGCTGATCACCTCCGGGCGGGCGGCGCGCACCGTCACCGTCAAGGTCCGCAGCGCCGATTTCACCACTGCAAGCCGCTCCGAGACCGCCGCCTTCGCCAGCACCGATCTCGGGGTGCTCACCGCGGTGGCGCAGCGGCTGGCCCGCGTCGCGGTACCCGACGGTGGTGTGCGGCTCATCGGGGTCTCGCTGGCCGGGCTGAGCGACAACCCGCCGCCTGCCCTGTTCGACGCGCCCGAACCGGACCCCGAGGAGGCTCCGGCGAGTCCGGCCGCGTCCGCGGTGGAGCTCCCGGAGCCGGTCCGCCTCTGGCGTCCGGGCGACGATGTGCGTCACCTCGAACACGGCCACGGCTGGGTGCAGGGGGCCGGGCACGGACGGGTCACCGTGCGGTTCGAGACGCGCAGCACCGGGCCCGGCCGGGCGGTCACGCTCGCCGTCGACGACCCCGCGCTGGTCCCCGCCGACCCGCTCGGGAGTCTCCAGTGACCGGATCCTGGCGCATCCGGCTGCCGATCAGCGCGGGCCAGGGCGGGCCGCCCGGTTGCCGGCCGGTCTGCCTCCGCGGGCTATGCCACCGGTTTCCATGGCCGCGGCGGCAGGATCGGCAGCCCGCTCGGAGCGCACTGCCCGCCCCGCTCACCGGCCAGCCGGAAGATCGACCAGCCGATCATCCCGGCGAGCAGCGAACCGGTCAGGATGCCGATCTTCGCCTGGTTGACCAGCGCGTCGTCGTCCAGCGCCAGGTCGGTGACGAAAAGCGCCACCGTGAACCCGATCCCCGAAAGCCCGGCCCCGCCGATCAGCTGGCCCCACCGCAGCGTGTCGGGCACCACGCCGAGCCGGGTGCGCAGCGCGACCCAGGTGCCGGCCGTGACCCCGATCAGCTTGCCGACCGTGAGGCCGACGACGATTCCCCAGGTGATGGGCGAGCGCACGGCCGCGGCGAGTGTCTCACCCGAGAGCACCACCCCGGCGTTGGCCAGCACGAACAGTGGCACGATGACGTAGCTGCTCCACGGCTGGATCCGCAGCTGGAGCCGTTCGTTCGGCGACACCGCATCGACCAGGCCGGACTGCGCGGCCAATGCTCGACCGGGGGTGGGGTCCATCAGGAAGCTGCGGCCCAGCACCTGCACGCGGGCGATGTCGAGCGGCCGGGGCGCGTAGGCGTTGACCAGCAACCCCATCGCCACCCCGACCACGCTCGGGTGCACCCCCGACTCCAGCACGGCCAGCCACATGACCAGCCCGATCAAGACGTAGATCGGGGTGCGCCAGAAGCGGGCGAAACGCAGCGCCAGCAACGCGCCGAACAGCCCACCCGCCAGCAGCAACGCCGTCAGGTTGACGTTCTCGGTGTAGAAGATCGCGATGGCGGCGACGGCGCCGATGTCGTCGACGATGGCGAGCGCGAGCAGGAACAGCCGCAGCTGGTCCGGGCAACGCG
>JBOHEP010000547.1:0-1550 GCA_050701075.1 Pseudonocardia sp.
CATGACGTGCTCTCAGCGCACGTCATGTCCCGATTCTGACGATCATGAGAGACCGGTCGGCGGTCAGACTCTTCGGTTGCGGCCCTCCCATCCGGCGGGGACGTCCGGGCGAACCTCGTCTCCTCCGGGAACGGTGCGACCTCAGAAGGCCACGTCAGCGCGAGGCTCCTGAGTCAGTTTCGGAGATCTGAGTCTCGCCTCGGCCTGCTCCGACCCAGAAACCGCTCGGAAACGATCAACGGCTCAAGGCATAGATCAACTCATCGGCCTGACAGGCTGGCGATGTGACGGCAGGTGGCCCGTCGCCGACCCTGCCTCTCCGCGACGTGGGGGCGGTCGGGTGCGTGGAACACCGCGGGGCTGATCAACTCCCGGGTCACCCGACCGGCGGGCTTGCGGTGGGTGGGCTCAGGTCCAGTCGGCCAGCACCGAGCCGACGCTCTCCGGCTCACGCGCGCGATCGGGGACCTGCGTGGCCGTGCGGGAGAACCGGGGCGCCGGCGCGGCCTGTGGCACCCCGTCGCGCTCGACGATGGTGGAACGGGCGGCCAGGTGTGGGTGCGCGGCGACCTCCCCGAAGGCCAACACCGGGGTGACGCACGCGTCGGTGCCGGCGAAGACCGCTGCCCACTCGTCGCGGGTGCGGGTGGCGAAGGCTGCCCTGAACCGGGTGCGCAGCTCCGTCCACCCCCGCGGGTCGTACTGTTCGGGCAGCTCGGCCGGGTCGATCTCCAGGCCGGCCAGTAGCAAGGCGTAGAACTGCGGCTCCAGCGCGCCCACTGCCACGTGCCGGCCGTCCGCGCAGGTGAACGTGTCGTAGAACGGCGCGTGCCCGTCGAGCAGGTTGGTGTCACGTTCGTCGCGCCAGACCTTCTGACCCAGCAGGGCCCACACCATCTGGGACAGCAGGCTCACCCCGTCGACCATCGCTGCGTCGACGACCTGACCCTGACCCGAGCGGTCCGCCTCCCAGAGCGCTGCCAGCACTCCGACGACCAGCAGCATCGACCCGCCGCCGAAATCGCCCACCAGGTTCAACGGTGGCACCGGCCGCTCCCCGACGCGGCCGATCGCGTGCAGCGCGCCGGTCAGGGAGATGTAGTTGATGTCGTGTCCGGCCCGTGGGGCCATCGGGCCGTCCTGGCCCCACCCCGTCATCCGGCCGTAGACGAGCTTCGGGTTACGAGCGTGACAGTCGGCCGGGCCGACGCCGAGCCGTTCGGTGACACCGGGCCGGTAGCCCTCCACCAGGACGTCGGCGTGCTCGACCAGCCGCAGGACCGTCTCCAGTCCCGCCGGGTCCTTGAGGTCGGCGCTGACGCGGCGGCGGCCACGCAGCGTGGGGTCCGGCGAGTCGGGCGAGCCGAGCCGCAGGCCGCCGGCCGGGCGGTCGACGCGCACCACGTCGGCGCCGAGGTCGGCAAGGATCATGGCGGCGTGCGGTCCCGGTCCGATACCGGCCAGCTCCACGACCTTGAGCCCCGCCAGCGGTCCGCTCCGAACGGTCACCGGGTACCTCCCTGTTGATCGATCCCGGTGACTCTACGGGA
>JBOHEP010000548.1:0-7519 GCA_050701075.1 Pseudonocardia sp.
CCGCGGGGTGCTGCCCGAGCTCATCGACCATGGCGTGACCGGCTTCCTCGCCGACACCGAGGACGAGTTCGCCCACTACCTGACCCGCGTGGACGAACTCGACCGGGCCGCCTGTCGCGCAGCGGCGACCGCCCGGTTCGGCCCGCAACGGATGGCCGAGGACTACCTCCGGCTCTACTGTGCCGTCCTCAAATCGGCCGGACTCGCATCGGCCGGACTCGCATCGGCTGGACTCGAATCGGCTGGACTCGAATCGGCTGGACTGGAATCGGCCGGACTCGCATCGGCCCGACTGGAGTCAGCCGGACTCGCATCGGCGGGACTCGCATCGGCCGGACTTGCATCGGCCCGACTGGAATCAGCCGGAAGGTCCGCTGCGCGCACCGCATGGGCCGGGGACGGGCTCTCGGCCAGCACATCGAGCGTCAGCGCGGCCGACCAGCTGAAGTCGGTGCTGCCATGACCGGCACCACCGACCGGGTGGTAGTACTCCCGGAACCCGCCATGGCGTACCGCTGCCAGCAACGCCGCCCGCAGGCTGGTGGCCTCGGAGTACCGGTGGTGCCGGCGTAGGCCTTGCAGGACCAGCCAGCTCGTGTTCACCCACGCCGGGCCGCGCCAGTACCGGGTCGGGTCGAAAGCGGCGCCGGTGAGGTCGTAGCTGGGCAGCGGCACCCGATCGTTGAGGGCGAAGCGAGGCCCGGTCGCGGTGCGCACGAGAGCCTCGACGACCTCGTCGGGCAGATCGAGCACCAGGGGCACGAGCCCGCCCACGGTGTGCTCGGCGGGGGAACGCTCCGCACCGGGTTGTTCGGCGGCGCGGGGCTGATCGACGCGACCCCGGCCGTCGCGGTGACCGCCGGCGGCGAAGAACTGGCCGGCAGCGGGGTCGTAGTGGCGCGCGAGCAGCGCGTCACGCACCTCCACCGCGCGGCGCCGGTGCGGCTCGGAGGGCTCGCCGAGTACGTCGGCGATCTCCGCCAGTGCCTCCTCCGACCAGCCCAGCAGCGCGTTGAACAGCGGGTCCACCATGACGAACGGGTGCTCGGGCAATGCCGAGGCGTCCCGGTAGCCGTGGTCGCGGTAGCGCTCGGCGAGCGTGACGTACCGCGCGTAGTCCCGGTCGGTGGGCCGCTCGCCAGGGTCGGCGTGGTCGAGGTCGCGACGTACGGCTCGCACCTCGGGTCGGGTGGACACCCCGGCCAGCTCGGCGTCCCAGGATGGCGAGTTGTCCAGCCCCGACTCCCAGGGGTGCACGATGACGGCGAGCCCACCGCCGTCGCCTCGCTCGCGCCGCAGGTAGTCGTGCTGCGCGCACAGCCGCGGGTACACCCGTGCCAGGAAGCCACGCCCCGCACCGGGGTCGGCGCGGTACACATCGAGGGCGGCCCGCGCGTGCAGCGGTGGCTGCACGAGCCCGGATGTCTCCAGCCCGGGTGCGCCGGGCACCGTCGGTGACCGCCAGAAGTCGGGTCCGGGGAAGTACGCGTTGCGCGGGGTGTCGGGGTTGAACACGATCTGGGGCACCCGCCCGTCGGCCCACTGCGCCCCCAGCAGTGACTCCAGCTCCCGGCGCGCGCGTCCCGGAGCGACCCGCGCCCAACCGATCGCGATGAACGCCGAGTCCCAGCTCCACTGGTGCGGGTACAGCCGCCGCGAGGGAACCGTGTATCCGAGCTCCCAGTTGCCCCGCAGCACCGCGACCGCGCTGCGCCGGAGCGCGATGTCCGGATCGAGGTCGAGGTCGAGGTCAGGCACTCTCCGCCTCCGTCGCCCGCAACGTCGCGGCGGCCTTCGGCAGCACCTGCTCGGCGGGCCCGGAGAGCCGGCACTCGACGGCGAGGTCACCGGTGTAGCCGATGCGGTGCAGCGCGCCCAGGAACGCCGGCCAGTCGAGGTGCCCGGCCCCGGGCTCGAGCCGGTTGGAGTCCGAGACCTGGACGTGCGCGAGTCGGCAGGCCGCGGCCAGCAGCGCCGTCGGAGGGTGCGGTTCCTCGATGTTCATGTGGTAGGCGTCCGCGACGACCCCGACACTGTCGAGGCCGGTGGCTTCGGCGAGCTCCACCGCCTGCTCGAGTCGGTTGACCATGTGGTCCTCATAGCGGTTGAGCGGCTCCAGCAGGATCCGCACGCCCTCCCGCTCGGCGTGCCGACCGAGCTCGCCGAGCCCGTCGAGCAGCACCGCGCGGTCGCCATCGGGGTCACGCGGGGGGATGAACGGCGGCAGGCGACGGGAGAACATTCCGTAGGATGCCGGCGTCATCGCGGCGGTGCCGCCCAGCTCGGCGATCACCGACAGCTGGGTGCGCAGGTTCGCGACGGCGTCGCGCCGCCGCTCTGGATCGAAGTCGCCGATGAAGTGCGCCATGTCCACACAGACGGTGTTCATCACGACGCCGTCGCGCCGCGCCCGGTGCAGCTCGGGGAGTCGCTCGCGGACCCGGTGTTCGCCCTGGCCACGCAGCTCGATGCCGTCATAGCCGAACGAGAGGGCCGCATCCCACTTCTTCTGCAGCGTGTCGCCGGGTAGTAGCTGTTCCTGACAGGTGAGCTTCATGAGGCACTCCAGACAGCGTGGTTGTTCTCCCCGCCCACCCGGTCGAAGTCGAGCACGACCTGCAGCGCCGCCGCCGGGTCCGCGTCGAGCAGGGCGTAGGCCTGCGCGGCCCGCGCGGCGGGCACGACATGGCTCACCATGCGAAGCACGTCGAGATCCTTGTCGGCGATCAGCTCGATCACCGTGCGATGCATTCGTTCGGGTTTCCAGCGCTCCGCCAGGCCGGCGGGCGCCGCGGAGATCTGGGATGACACCAGCTGGATCCGGTTGTGGTGGAACTCCTCACCGAGGCGCAGCCCGGCCCCCTCGCCCTGATAGAAGCCCGCCGCGACGACCCGACCGCCCGGCGCGGCGCTGCGGACCGCCTCGTGCAGCGCGGCGTAGGACCCGCTGATCTCGATGCAGACGTCGGCGCCGCGACCGCCGGTGAGATCCCGGCTGGCGCTGCCCACGTCGTCGGTCCGCGGGTCGAGGCAGCGTCTGGCGCCGTACTCCAGGGCCTGGTCACGCCGCGCAGGGACACAGTCGACCGCGATGACGCGTGCCCCGCTGAGGGTGGCCAGCTGAGTGGCGATCAGGCCGAGCACACCCTGACCGAAGATCACGACCGTTTCGCCGATGTGGATGTCCGCGGCGAGCACGGCGTTGAGAGCGACCGCCCCGACCCGGGCGAACGTGCCGCACAGCGGGTCGAGTCCGTCGGGCAGGATGCGGCCGGTGACGGCCTCGGCCGGCAGCACCACCTCCCCGCGGTGGCCCCACAGCCCCCAGACCGTGGTGCCCAGCGCCAGCTGGGCGGGCTCGACCCCTTCGCCGAGCTCGACCACCTCGCCGACCTCGCTGTAACCCCACGCCGAGTTCGGATAGCCGGTCGGGAGTTCCTTCCCGGTGGCCCCGTCCTCGCCGAACAGTCGTCGGTCCGGTTCCCATCGTCGGGTGAGGTGCGGGTTGGTGCCCCGGAACAAGGTGAGCTCGGTACCGGCCGAGATGCCGGAGTAGCGGGTGCGGATCCGCACCTGGCCGTCCCGCAACGGTGCCTGCGCCGAGGTGAGCACCTCCACCCGGCGCGGAGCGGTCAGGGTCACGACCAGCGTGGCCGGCTCGATCGAGCCCGGAAGCCTGCGAACGTTGACATCCATAATTATTGTGTCCCTACTGAGGATCTGGGTGTTATGGGTTGTCAAAAAGACACTACCAGTACATGTATTGTGCTTATTATGCAGACAGAATTAGCCATGGCGCCGGACGGCTCAACGTCGGCGGGCCACCTGCTGAACCTGGTCCGGCGCGGGATCGCCACCACCCGTCGTGAGCTGATCCGCGTCACCCGGCTGTCACGCTCCACCGTCACCCAGCGGGTGGATCTGTTGCTGGACGCGGGGCTGCTCCGCGAGCAGGCGGGCGAGGCCGAGGGTCGCGGCCGTCCGGCCGGGGCACTGACGTTCAACGAGCACTTCGGCCACGTCCTGGTCGCCGGTCTGCACACCGATCGGGCGGAGCTGGCTGTGCTCGACCTCAACGGCCGGGTGCTGCACCGCCGTGATCACCCGATCGCGATCGGCGACGGACCCGAGTCGGTACTCGCCGACGTCGAGGCCCGGCTCGATGCGCTGATCGTCGACACCGGCGTGGACCCGGCCGCGACCATCGCCCTCGGCGTCGGCGTGCCCGGACCGGTGGACGTCTCGGTCGGGCGGGTCATCCAGCCCCCGGTCATGCCCGGCTGGCACGACTACCCGATGCGGGATCGGCTCATCGCACGCCTGGGCGTCCCGGTGTTCGTGGAGAACGACGCCAACCTCATGGCCCTCGGCGAGCAGCGCAGCCACTGGCCGGATGCACCGGCGCTGCTCCTGGTGAAGGTCGACACGGGCATCGGGGCCGGGATCGTGATCGACGGGCGCCTCTACCGTGGAGTCGACGGGGGTGCCGGCGACATCGGGCACATCAGGATGTACGGCCACGTGGAGCGGTGCGCGTGCGGCGCGGTCGGGTGCCTGGCCGCGGTCGCCTCCGGCACCGCGCTGGTCGAGAAACTTCGCAACCTTGGCAAGGACGTGTCCTGCGTCGCCGACGTTCGGGCGCACGTGCAGCGCGGCGACGCCGACGCCGTGGCCGCCGCGCGGACGGCCGGGCAGCTCGCGGGGGAGGTGCTCACGACCGTGGTTTCGGTGTTGAACCCGGAGATCCTCGTGCTCGGGGGCGATATGGCGCACACCAACGGGCATTTCGTCACCGGGCTGCGGGAGCTCATCTACCAGCGCTCGCTGCCCCGGGCCACCCGGAGGCTGCGGGTGGTGACCACCAAGCTCGGCGGGGACGCATCGGCCGTGGGCACGGCCGAGTTGGTGGTGGACGAGATGTTCGCTCCCGCGATGGTGGATGCTCGGCTGGCGCGGGCGTGATCACGACCGAGGCGCAGGCCATCCGCTGAGGTAGCCCACCACCGCGACGGCCCCGGCCGCCGCCCACGCCTGCGGCCGACAGGCGGTGGGGTAGGCGAGCGGTCCGCCGACACCGGCGGCCACGCCGTACAGCTCGGGCAGCCGGTCGTCGAACGCCGCCGCCGCGGCGACGAATCCCTCGGCGAGTGAGTGGGCCACCTCGTGTCGTCCGACACCGGCCAGACCGAGCACCGCGATCGCGGTGTCATGGGGCCACACCGATCCGCAGTGGTAGCTCAGCGGGTGGAACGCCGCGTTGGTGCTCGACAGGGTGCGCAGCCCGGCGCCGCTGTCCAGGTCCGGGCGGGACAGCCGGTCGGCCACGAGGTCGGCCTCGGTCGGCGAGAGCAGCCCGGTGGACAGCAGGTGCGCCATGTTCGACGCCGGGCCGGTGACCGGGTGCCCCCGCCCGTCCACGGCGATCGCGGGGTAGCGCCCGGCCGGGTCGTCGATCCAGAACGCGCCGCGGAACCGCTCGGCGAGCTGCTGCGCCCAGTCCCGCAGACCCTGGGCGCCGGGCCGGCCGAACGCCTCGAGCAGCGCCGCCCCGCCGCGCGCCGCCGCGTACGCGTAGCCCTGCACCTCGCACAGGGCCAGCGGGCGCTCGGCGACCGTGCCGTCGGCCCACCGCACCCCGTCCGGGGAGTCCTTCCAGCCCTGGTTGGCCAAGCCGGCGCCGGTCGAGCCGCGATAGGCGAGGAATCCGGTCCCGGCCCCGCGGGCGATCCAGCCCAGTGCCGCCTCCAGGTTCGGGAGCAGGGGTGCGACCTGGTCGTCGGCGAGTCCGGCCCGCCACGCGTCGTGCAGCAGGCAGCACCACAGCGCCGTGGCGTCGATCGTGCCGTAGTAGTGCGGCGGCAGGTCCAGCCCACCGGCCCGCAGCCCGCCCGCCCGAACCTCATGGATGATCTTGCCAGGCTGCTCCTCGGAACGGTCGTCGTCACGGCGGCCCTGCCGTCGCGCCAGGGTGCGCAGCGTGCCGGCGGCCAGCTCGGTGCCCAGCGACAGCAGCAGTCGGGCCGACCACAGGGAGTCCCGCCCGAACAGGGTGCAGAACCACGGGCTACCCGCCGCGGCGAAGGTGTCCTCCGGTGCCAGCGGGTCGGCCAGCAGCAGGCCGTCGAGGTCTCGCAGGCTCCGCTGCAGCAGGGCCACGAGCCTTTCCGGGACGGCGGCCGACGGGATGGTCCAGCGGATCGGCGTACCCTGGCCGAAGCCGTCGCGCTGTGGTGACGCGGCGGCGTTCCCGTCGTCCGCGCGCCGTCGGCCGATCGTTCCTGCCAGGCGCGCGTGGGACGCCTTCGCCACCGTGAACCGGACCGACCAGCGTGCGCCGGGCTTGAGATGCACCGGCCAGCCGAGTACGGCGTCGTCGCCCTCGATCGCGGCGGAGCCTGCGGCCGGTGCCACGGCGAGCTCGGCCCCGTCCGCCGGGCCGGACCAGCGGACGGCGTCGAGGCGTACCCGCGGCGTCACCGACTCGACGTGGGCGCCGGACTTCACCACCGGCGCTCCGGCCAGATCACTGCGGGCCCGCAGTACCAGCCGCAGCGCCGCCGCGCCGGTGGTCGGGTTGCGTAGCTCGATCTGCTCGACCATCCGTTCCGCATCGACGCTGCGACTGCGCGTCACCAGCACCGCCGGACCGGAGCTGCCCGTGCGCAGCTCGGCGTCGAACCGGGCGCCGCCCACCCCGTCCAGGTGGTGCCCGCGCGGGTGCAGCTCGGTGTCCTCGACGGCGATCTCCAGCCGACTGCAGAGCCGGGTGTCACCGACGTAGACGCCCTGGGCGCCATGCGCGCGCAGCTGCCCGTCGGGGTCCGACAGCACTGTGGCGGGGGCCTGCAACACGGTGATCAGGTCGTCCAGCGCCGGCTGGCCGGGACGGTCGGATGCGGGTGATGGAGCGAACATGCCGTCTCTCCCCGGTCGAATCAGCCTCACCGACGTAACGCGCGCCCGGGGGTCGGACGGCAGGGCCACGAGGCGATCACCACGAGTCGATCACCGATGACCATTCGGCTTGAGGTGAAGTGTCAGCCTAGAACACTTGAGAGGAAGGCGAAGTGTTGACCCAGAACACTTGATAGACAGGTGAAGTCTGATGGGCCAGGATAACCCCATGGCTGATCGCTGGAGTGCAGGTGTCATCCCTTACGCGGAGATGGGTTACTGGGAGCCGGACTACGTGCCGAAGGACACCGACATCCTCTGCGCCTTCCGCATCACCCCGCAGGAGGGAGTGCCGCCGGAGGAGGCGGGCGCGGCGGTGGCGGGGGAGTCGAGCACCGCGACCTGGACGGTGGTGTGGACCGACCGGCTCACCGCACATGAGCACTACCAGGCCAAGTGCTACAAGGTCGAGGCGGTGCCGAACAGCCCGGGGCAGTTCATCGCCTGGATCGCCTACGACATCGACCTGTTCGAGGAGGGGTCGGTCGCCAACCTCACCTCGTCGATCATCGGCAACGTCTTCGGCTTCAAGGCGCTCAAGGCGCTGCGCCTGGAGGACATGCGG
>JBOHEP010000549.1:0-13291 GCA_050701075.1 Pseudonocardia sp.
CGCGGACGGCCCTTCATTGAGGCACTTCATGGACAAGCTTCTTGTTCTGCCACCTGTCGCCGTCCGTCCGCGGACGGCCCTTCATTGAGGCGCGGCGTTCTCGGCTGAACTCATGCGGTTCTCCATGTCGCCGTCCGTCCGCGGACGGCCCTTCATTGAGGCTCGTGCCCGCGCGCCGCCCAGTACTGCACGACCGTCGCCGTCCTTCCGCGGACGGCCCATCATTGAGGCGCGCGACCCGGCCCGGCTGACAGCTGAGCCGCAGCCGCCCGAGTCACCGTTGACACGCGGACGGCCGGGTGGTGGTCCTCCGACGGGAACGACCAGTAGGTGAGACGGGGAGTCGCGTGGAAGAATCGCCGTATGCCCGATGACGACCTCGAGCGCAGGGTGCGGAAGCTAACCGTCGAGCACGCCGAGACGCGGTGGCTCGCTCTGCGGCTCGACGACGACGTGAAGGATGTCCGCGACGAGCTGCGGGCAGTACAAAACGTGCAGACCGAGCACACAGCGCGGTTCGACTCCATCGACAGCCAACTGCGCTCGCTCACCCAGCTGGTCGGCCAGGTCCTCGCCCGGTTCCCTGACGATCCCCCCTCCCGGCCCGCGCACCCCGAGTAGCGAAGGCTGCTTGTCGATCGGTTGCCCCCGGCGATTCAGTCCTGCGGGGCGTCCGAAACTCGTAGACGTACCGGGTGTTCGCCACCAGCGGTGGGGACATCCCCATCGAGACCAATATCCACCGCGCAGGACACATCGGATTCACTCCATGCTGGCGGGCAGCTCATCCGGACGAACACCCAGAGCCGAGGCGCAGCACCGGTGGAGCGGCCCGTCAGGAGCCGGATACCTACGCCGCCCCGCCCAGCACCGACGGCGCGCTACCCGAATCGATAATCCGGTAGCTCCAGACGATGTCCTGGTCCCAGGATGAGACAGCGCCGAGGAGGGGATCCATGCTCGTTCTACCTGCCCGCGACGTGGCTGCTCTGCGGCCCTGGTTCACTCCTGAGCGGCCCGGCCCGACGATCTGGTCGCACTGCCTTGTCACGGGACACGGCCGGTGCCGGGTGGATCGTTGGCCTGACCCGCGAGTAGTGCAGGTCGAGCTTCCGGGCGGCAATCACGCGCTGCGCGGTGATCCTGCGGCGCTTACTTCAGACGACCTCGCCGACGTCGCCGGTTTCGTCGAAGCGCCGCCGTCGTGGTGGCCCGTGCTACGTCAACTCGATCCCGGCACCGCGGTCTGGGACCGCGTCGTCGCGATACTCCCGGACGACGTCACGGCGAAGCCGGCCCGCAGCGTCGACGTGCGCCGCCTCGGACCTGATGACACCGCGGGTCTCGCCGGCCTGTCTCCGGAGATCGCATGGATCCACGAGACGTGGGGCGGGCCCGCCGGGCTCGCGGCGGCCGGCGTCGGCCGGGTCGCGTTCGTCGACGGGCGGCCGGTGTCGGTGGCGGTGCCGTTCTTCGTCGGCGAATGCCACGAGGACATCGGCGTGGTCACCGAACGCAGCCATCGCAAGCGCGGGCTCTCCACCGCCTGCGCTACCGCGGTCGTCGCCGATATCCGCGCTCGCGGGCACCGTCCGACCTGGACCACCGCACCGGACAACACCAGCAGCCTGGCCGTCGCCGCACGGCTGGGCTTCACCCACGTCCGCGATGACGTGCTGTACGCGGTATCCACTCGGATACCCGTCGACGATTGATGCGACTGATGCTCAGCCCGTCAGCGCGGGCGTATGCGCTGCTCGGTGACCTGAGGCTGGTCGCGATCGGCATCGAACGTGGTGACACCGGCGGACGTGCCGAAGGCGCGGCTCAGCACCACCGCCCAGCCGGCTGGAAAGGTGGACCCCCGACCGGTCGGCGCGGCGGTTACCGTCGCAGATGTGCCTGAGGGTGACACCGTGTACCTCGCCGGCAAGCGCCTCCACGCTGCGCTCGCCGGCCGCGAGCTGTTGCGCGGCGAGCTCCGTCACCCGCGGCTCGTCGAGCATGACCTCGTCGGCCGCACGGTGCTGGGCGTGCGGAGCGTGGGCAAGCACCTGCTGATCCGCTTCGACGACGGCCGCAGCCTGCACAGCCACTTCCGGATGGACGGGTCGTGGCACCTCTATCGACCCGGGATGGCGTGGAAACGATCCGCCCACGAGGCCCGCGCAGTGTTGGAGATCACAGAGCGGGTGGCCGTCGGCTTCGCCCTGCACGACATGGACCTCCTGCCGACCGACGCCGAGTCGCGCCTCGTCGGCCACCTCGGCCCGGACCTGCTCGATCCGGCCTGGGGCGACGCGCATGCGGCCGAGGCGCTACGGCGCTTCCGCGCTCGGGGGGACTCTCAACTCGGTCTGGTCCTGATGGAGCAGCGGGTGATGGCGGGCCTGGGCAACCTGTACCGGAATGAGGTCTGCTTCCTGCTCGGGTTGTCGCCGTGGACACCCGTACGAGACGTGCCCGACGCGGCGGCCGCGATCGCGATGTCCCGAACACTGCTGCTGCGCAACGCCGACCGTCCCCAACAGTCCACCACCGGCGACCTCGGCCGCGGCCGCCAGCACTGGGTGTTCGAGCGGGGCAGGCAACGCTGCTTCCGCTGCGGCACCCGGATCAGGACCGCCGAGCAGGGCGATGGGATCTACGCACGGATCGCCTACTGGTGCCCGCACTGCCAGGCCACCCCGCCCTGCCAGCCCGCACTGCCAGGCCACCCGCCCTGCCAGCCCGCACGCCAGGCCACCCGCACGCCAGGCCACCCGGCCGATGACCGATGATCGACGCCTGGGAACTCGCAACCGCAACAAGCCCGGCCCGGCGTTCCCAGATAGCGATCATGAGCGCTACGCGCCAACGGAATCATGAGCGCTGCGCGCCAACGGAATCATGAGCGCTGCGCGCCACAGGGGGACGACCCGCATGGCACACAAGGACGACCCATGCGCTGACAGATCCGTCGCAACGCCGGCGATCCCAGCCATGATCAGCGGCCGGGAACCGGAACCGCATGTCGCCCGGCTCCGCGTAGTAATGTCGATCAAGCGGCATCCGCCGGATGTATCGCCCCCGGCCCCGGCGTGGCCTGATCAGGTTCCGGCGTGGTCTGGTCAGGGTCCGGTGTGGTCTGGTCAGGGTCCGGTGTGGCCTGGTCAGGCTATGCCGGCCTGGTCAGGCCGTGCCGGGCTGTTGCTGCGTCGGCTGAATGGCCTGTGGTTGGGGCGCGGGTTGTCCGGGGCCCGAGGTGACCTCCCCCGCGACAGGGGTGCCCCGCAGCGAAGCGCGAATCTGGTCGAGGCGGTTCTGTCCCGCCATGTCGATGGTCGACTGCTGCACTTCGAGCATGCGGCCCTGCACCGAGTTCTGTGCGAGCTCAGCCGAACCGATGGCGTTCGCGTAACGCTTCTCGATCTTGTCGCGGACCTGCTCCAGCGACGGCGTGTTGCCCGGCGCCGAGAGCTCGGTCATCTGCCGCAACGAGGCCGCGGCCTGCTCCTGCATCTTGGCCTGCTCGAGCTGGCTGAGCAGTTTGGTGCGCTCGGAGATCTTCTGCTGGAGCTGGTACGAGTTGCGCTCGACGGCCTTCTTCGCCTGCCCGGCGGCCTGGATCGACTGGTCGTGCAGAGTCTTGAGATCCTCCACCGACTGCTCGGAGGTGACCAGCTGGGTGGCGTAGATCTGGGCGGTCTCCTCGTAGCGCTGGGCCGTGGCCTCGTCGCCGTTGGCGCGTGCCTGATCCGCGAGCACGAGCGCCTGCCGCGCCGAGGCCTGCGTCTTCTCGATCTCGCCGAGCTGACGGTTGAGCTTCATCTCGAGCTGCCGCTGGTTGCCGATCACCGCGGCGGCCTGCTGGGACAGCGATTGGTGCTGCCGCTGGGCTTCTTCGATGGCCTGCTGGATCTGCACCTTCGGGTCGGCATACTCGTCCACCTTCGACGAGAATGACGCCATCAGGTACTTCCAGGCCTTCACGAACGGATTGGCCATCTTCTCCGCCTACCTCCTGCCTCGCGCCACCACGCCGACCGTACTCGTGCACGGTGACATTACGCGCCCCAGCTGACGCTCGGCGCGGAACGCATCGTCTCTCGCCCATGGTGGCACCGGATGCGTCCGGCTTCCACTGTGGCCGACGATATCGGGGCTCATCCCGAGAGCAACGCCCGGGAACCCCCAGACACGACGACGACGTCAGGCCGCGGCGCGGACACTCACGACCGGCACCGCGGGCCGATCCGGACCGGCCGGCGCAAGCGGTAGCGCGACCGGCACCGGGGTGGACAGGGGCGCGGACGAGTCGGCGAGCCGCAGGTCCATGTACCGCAGGCCCACCGGGCGCACCTCGGCAGGCTGTTCCATCGCCGTGGCGAGCGCCCGCGCAGCTTCGGTGAGCAGGTCGGGTAGGGCGACGTCGAGCGCCTCGCAGATCGCCGCCAGCAGCTCACTGGAGGGTTCCTTGCGGCCCCGCTCGACCTCCGAGAGATATCCGAGGCTGACCCGAGCGCGCCGGGACACCTCGCGCAGCGTCCGCCGGCGGGCGGTCCGGGCCCGGCGCAGGCTGGAGCCGATCGCCTCTCGCAGCAGCACGGCCATCCGAGCCTCCTCGTTGTCGCGGTAGCGAAGGCTGAGCGCACCGTCGTCACGCTGAGCGCCAGCGGTGCGCCCACCGACACCGCGTTGCGCCGGCAGAGCGAGCATCGACACCGCCCGGCTGACGCCGGTGCCGTCACCGTACCGACTGCACGGCCACCCCGGCCGCCACTCAACCGGTCGTCGCGTCCGCTCAGGGCGAACATCGAGCCGGCGCATGATCTTCGGAAGCAGCAGCCATCCCGAGCGGGTACGCGTTCTCGTCGCGCACGAGCCGCCCTCCGCACCGCGACAGCAGTACCGCCACGACTGCCTTGATTGCCGCTCCTACCCGGAGCACGCGGCCTTGCTCCGACTCGGCACGCTGCCCGCGCTCCGGCACCCCAACGAGCAGGCCTCAGGGCACCTCCGGCAGCGCCGCGGCGGCCGCGCGCAGCCGCGCCGCCCGCATGACGTAGTCCAGCCCGGTCACCATCGTGATTACCAGGGCCACGGCGAGCACCGTCCACCGGACGGCGTCCACCACCGCGACGGCGCCGAGCAGCTCGGGCAGCGGCAGCAGGTAGAGGCCGATCGCCAGGGTCTGCACGAAGGTCTTGGCCTTGCCGCCCCGGCTGGCCGGGATGATTCCGTGGCGCAGCACCACGAAGCGCAGGACGGTGATGCCGATCTCCCGCACCATGATCACCACTGTCAGCCACCACGGGACCAGACCCAGCAACGAGAGCCCCACCAGCGCCGAACCGATCAGTGCCTTGTCGGCGATCGGATCCGCGATCGTGCCGAACACGGTGATCAACATGCGACGGCGCGCCAGGTCGCCGTCGAGCCGGTCGGTGAATGCGGCGAGGGCGAACACGCCGAACGCCACCAGCCGCCACGTCACGCTGAGCCCGTCCTCGACGAGCAACGCGGCGAGGAACACCGGCACCAGCAGCAACCGGACCCCGGTCAGCACGTTCGCGATGTTGAGCAGCGGTGGCGGACCAGCCGGATCCATCAGGGCGACTGCCGGATCGCACCCACCAGCGCTCCGGACCGGGCGGGGGGAGCGCTGCACGGCAGCGCCTCCCGGGCGGCGACCATCAGGTCGGCACCCTCCGTACCGATGACCACGGCCCGCACCAGCTCGCCAACCTCGAGGCCGGAGCCGCGCTCGAACACGCACTCCCCGTCGACCTCCGGTGCCTGGTGGGCGGCCCGCCCGGTGCACTCGAAGTCCTCGTCCTTGGCCCCCTCGACCAGCACCTCGACCTCGGTGCCGACGCGGTCCTCGGCTCGCTGGGCCATCAGCTCGTCCGCCAGCGCGGAGATCCGCGAGACCCGGGCCATGACCTCGTCGGCCGGCAGCTTGCCCTCGTAACCCTCGGCCTCGGTGCCGTCCTCGTCGCTGTAGCCGAACACGCCAACCGCGTCCAGCCGCGCCCCGGTGAGGAACGTTTCCAGCTCGACGACGTCGGCCTCGGTCTCACCGGGGAAGCCGACGATCACGTTGCTGCGGATGCCGGCCTCGGGGGCCAGGACACGGATCCGCCCGCACAGGTCGAGGAAGTCCTCCCGGGAACCGAACCGGCGCATCCGCCGGAGCACCGCCGGGCTGGCGTGCTGGAAGGACAGGTCGAAGTACGGGGCGACGCCCGGCGTGGCGGCGATGACCTCCAGCAGGTCGGGCCGGACCTCAGCGGGCTGCAGGTAGCTGACGCGGATCCGGTCGATTCCCGGCACGTGGGTGAGCCGCCGCAGCAGGTGCACCAGCGCGCGACCACCGCCGGGCAGGTCCTTGCCGTACGACGTGGAGTTCTCGCTGACCAGGACGAGCTCCCGGACCCCGTGCATGCCCAGCCACGCCGCTTCGGCGTGGACGTCGTCGGGCGGGCGGGAGATGAACGACCCGCGGAACGACGGGATCGCGCAGAACGCGCACCGCCGGTCGCAACCCGAGGCGATCTTCAGCGGCGCGACCGGGCCGTCGGCCAGCCGGACGCGCGCCAGGTTCGGTACCCAGCCATGACCCGGCACCGCGACGTCGAGCGCGACTGCGGGACGATCCACCGGGCTGATCGGCAGCAGGGTGCGCCGGTCGACCGGCACGTGTGGGGCGGGGGCGTGCCCGTCGAGGACGTCGGCGAGCCGCTCGGCGAGCTCCGGGTAGGCGTCGAACCCGAGCACGGCGTCGGCTTCGGGAAGGTTCTCGGCCAGCTCCGCGCCGTAACGCTCGGCCAGGCAACCCACGGCGACGACCTTTGCCCCGCTGGCCGACGCGGCGTCGGAGGCGGCGAGCAGGGTGTCGATCGAGTCCTTCTTCGCCTGCTCCACGAAAGCGCAGGTGTTGACGATGACGACGTCCGGCGGCGGCGCTGCGTCGGACTCCCCACCCACCCAGGCATCGACGAGCTCCCACCCGCTGCCGGCCAGCCGACCGGCCAGCTCCTCGGAGTCGACCTCGTTGCGGGCGCAGCCCATGGTCAAGATGGCAGCCCTGCGCGGAGCGTCAGCAGAGGGCATATCGACACGGCGCGCAGCGTCAGCGGAGCGCACATCGACACGGCGAGGAACGTCGGCGGAGCGCACATCATCACGGCGAGGTTCCGGCACGTGCATCAGGGTATCCGCCACCCGGTGATCTACCCTGACCCCTCGTGACAACGGTGGCCGTTCGGCGGGCTCGCACCGCCGATGTGGTGACGATCAGACAGCTCGTGGACCACTACGCCGGGCGCGTGCTGCTGGCCAAGGAGATCGTCACCCTCTACGAGTCGGTGCAGGAGTTCCTGGTCGCCGAGCTGGACGGCGAGCTCGTCGGCTGTGGCGCGCTGCACGTGCTGTGGGAGGACCTGGGTGAGATCCGCACGGTCGCGGTGCTCCCGCGGGTGGTCGGCCGCGGCGTGGGGCACGCGATCGTCGACGGGCTGGTCGACAACGCCCGCACGCTCGGCCTGGCGCGGCTGTTCGTGCTGACCTTCGAGAAGCAGTTCTTCGCCCGGCACGGCTTCGAGGAGATCGACGGGACGCCGGTGCCGCCCGACGTGTTCGCGGCGATGCTGCGCTCCTACGACGCCGGGGTGGCGGAGTTCCTCGACCTCGCGCACGTCAAGCCGAACACCCTGGGCAACGTCCGGATGCTGCTGCGCCTCTGATGGTGTCGCAGGCGTAGAGGATGGGTCACCCCGGCGCCGGTCGGTAGCCGGCGTGGTCTCGCGCGCCGAGGGCGATGCCGGCGACCGCGCACGGCCACCACGTGCGGGTGTGGACGCAGCCCGCGCAGCGGCCGTCCGAGCGGCGCCGGTGCGTCGCGAGGGTGCGTTCCACCCCGCCGGGCTGGGCGGCGACGAAGGCGATGGCCTCAGCGATACATGACCGAGCCTGCGTGCTCCGGTCCCGCGCGGCGCTGTTCACCCCATCAACCGGGCGCGCCGGAACGCCAGGCCGGCGCCCTCGATGCGAACGGTGCGTCGCTGGACCCGGGGCTCGACGCGGTGCCCGGTCGGGCGGTCGGCGGCATGGGCCGGAGCTGGCCGGTCGTCCGTGAGGCGCATCAGGCAGCACTTCCTTCTCGTGATCGTGGTCGCCGTGCCCCTCGGACGGCGTGGAAGGATCGGGGTTCCTCGGGCGCCCGGATCGCTGGCTTGAGCCAGTAGAGCACGTGACGCGGACAGCAGGAAGGCGACTGGAGATGAATCACCCGACTGGCGCAAGCCAGTAACAGGATGGGGCGTGTGACGAGCACGGACAGCGGCGCTGACCGCAGGCCGGCGAGTGAACGGTTGGCCGACGAGCTGCGGCACGCCATCGAGTCAGGTGACCTCGCCCCGGGGGCGAGACTGCCCTCCGAGCGCGGGCTCGCCGAGCGGCACGGCATCGCCCGCAACACCGCCCGCCAGGCCATCCGCCTGCTCGCCGAGAGCGGCCTGGTCGTCGCCGAGCACGGCCGCGGCGTGTTCGTCCGGCCGGCGGCCGCGGTGATCCGGCTCGGGAACGACCGGTACTCCCCGCGCTACCGCGACACCGGCCTGTCGCCGTTCCTGCTGGAGTGCGCACAGCAGGGCAAGACCGGCCGCTTCGAGGTGCTCTCGATCGACCGCATGGTCCCGCCGGCCGACGTGGCGCAGCGGCTCAAGCTCGTGCCCGAGACCAGGTCCGTACTCCGCCGCGAGAACGTGTTCTGGGCCGACGCCGACCCGGTCCAGCGGGTCACCACCTGGCTGCCGTGGGCGCTCGCCGAGGGAACCGGCCTGGTGCGCGCCGAGGTGGGCCACCCGTTCGGCATCCACGGCGTGCTGGAGGAGCACGGTCACACCATGGCGCGGATCCTCGACGAGATCAGCGCGCGCATGCCCACCCCGGACGAGCGCGAGCAGCTACGGCTCCCGCCCGGCATCCCCATGCTGGACGTGCTGCACACGAGCATCGACGCCGAGGGTGAGCCCTACGAGCTGACCCGGTTCGTGCTGCGCGCCGACCTGTCGAGCCTGCGCTACGACGCCCCGGTCGAATAGCGGTGCGCACCACCGGACTGATCGCCGCGCTCGCGCTGCTCTGGGGATCCGGCTTCTTCTGGATCAAGCTCGCCCTCGACGGGTTCACGCCCGTGCAGCTCACCTTCGCCCGGCTCGCCCTCGGCGCGCTCGTGCTGGTGCCGATCGTGCTCGTCCGCCGGCTGCCGCGTCCCCGCGGTGCGGTGATGTGGGGGCACCTCGCGGTCTCCGCGCTGATCGCGAACGCGATCCCGTACACGCTGTTCGCGGTCGCCGAGCAGACCGTGTCCTCCGGTCTGGCCGGCGTGATCAACGCCACCACGCCACTGTGGACGGTCGTGGTCGCGCTCGCCGCGGGCGCCGACACCCGGCTCACCCCGCTGCGTGGGATCGGTGTCCTCCTGGGATTCGTCGGCGTGATCGTCGTGTTCGAGCCGTGGAGCGGCACGACCGGCGGCGCCCTCGGCGGAGTGCTCGCCTGCGTCGGCGCAGCTATGAGCTACGGCCTCGCCTACGTCTACCAGGCACGCTTCCTCACCAACCGCGGCATCTCGCCGCTGACGCTCACCACTGCGCAGCTCACCATCGCGGCAGGGTTCCTGGCCCTCGCCCTGCCCTTCGCCGGGTGGCCGCGTCCCGAGCCGGCTGCCCTCGCGCTGGCCGCCGTGCTGATCCTCGGCGTCCTCGGGACCGGCCTCGCCCTCGTCATCAACTTCATGCTCATCGCCACCGAGGGGCCGACCGCCGCCAGCGTCGTGACCTATCTCGTGCCCGCCGTCGCGCTCGCCCTCGGCATCCTGGTGCTCGACGAACCGGCCCGCTGGACCCTGCCTCTCGGCGCGTTCCTCATCCTCGTCGGGGTGGCGCTCGTCCGCCGCAGGATCAGCCGCCCGCATCCCGGGCGTGCTCGTCAGCGATGACGCGGACCTGTGGTCCAGTCCCGAGCCAGTCGGCGCCCGCGACCGTCGGCCTGGCCGGCGCAGCCATTGCGCCAGATCGCTGTACCCGACCGGGCCACAGCGACAGCACGTCGGTGATCTTCGGGGTAAATCCGATTCTCGGACGCCGCGGCGCCCGTTCGGGCGTGTGCGAGAACGCTAAGCTCCCTCCAGGAGTGTCGACGGAGCCTCCGTCAGGCGGCGGGGACGACTAGGGTGCCGACCGCGGTGGGGACCGGGATCGGGTCGCCGTCCTCGCGCATGCCGTCGAGATGCATCTGGATCGCCTCGCCCATCAGCGTGACGCACTCGTCGTAGTCCCTGGACAGCGCGACGCAACCGGGCAGGTCCGGGCTCCAGGCCCCGTAGCCGCCGACGTCATCCTGCTCGACGATCACCGCATATCCGCTCAACGTCGTCTCCCCTCCATGCCCGCCTGTCTCAGAATGCTCTTCTCGATGCCTAGCGGCAACGTATCGCTCGGCTTGCCGGCGATCGTGGTGCGTCCCAGCTTGCTGGCGTGCTTGTACTGGCGATGGCTACCTCGCTGACCGACCAGGTACCAGCCGTCAGCCTCGACAAGTTTGATCATCTCACTCACCTTTCGTGGCACGAACAGCACGGTAGAACCTGGCACCGACAGTTCTGGCAGGTTTCGTGCTGCGCACTCGCGAGGCGTCGGTGCGACCGCAACGGAGGAGGGGAGCGTCCGCCGCGGCACACACGCTCGCCGATGCTGCACCTTCGCCTGCGGCAGGGCCGGGGGGTCGAGCAGCTCCTGCGCTGATCCCGACACCTCGGGTCACAGGCCCCGCGATCCGGGCGCCTGGTCGGTGCGACGGTCCGCCGCGTCGGATCGCGAGTGTTGCGACGAACAGCCCCTGCGGTCCGGGCGCCTGGTCGGTGCGACCGCGGGGACGGGGAGCGGTGGGTCAGGGTGTGGTCCAGACCAGCGGTGGGTCGGGCCCGGTTCCCTGTGCGCCAGGTGCCGGGGTTCGTCGAAGTCGCCAGCGACGGGGTAGCCGCGGCGGTCACCGGAGGCGCAGGCAGATCGCTGGGCGACGCCGAGCCACGGTTCACAGGTGATGGAGCGCGTCCATCGCCTGCTGGGTCCACTTGATGGAGACCGGCATACCGGATGCGCATCGGGTGCGCGTACAGGCTCCCCCGCAGCTCCTCGATCCGGCGCTCGACGGCCTCGAGGTAGCGGACCACGTCGACCAGCCGCGACGCCCCAGCCGTCGTGTTCGCGTGTTATGAGCCGTGGAGCGGCACCACTGGCGGTACCCTCGGGGAGCGCTCGACTGCATCAGCGCAGCGACGAGCTTGGCCTCGCCCACGTCTACCAGGCACGCTTCCTCATCAACTGCGGCATCTCACCGCTGACGCTCACCGCCACACAGCTCACCATCGCCGCCGCATCCCTGGCCCTCGCCCTGCCCGTCGCCGGTTGGCCGCGTCCCGGGCCGGCTGCCCTCGCCCTGGCCGCCGTGCTGATCCTCGGCGTCCTCGGGACCGGCCTCGGGCCTCTGTTCTTCACCGGGGTTGACGACACGCCGAGAATGATCTCGGAAAACCGGGCGAGGTGCTGCGACTGGTGGCCGAGCGGACGGGCTCTTCGATCCCGTCGACCGCCAGCTCGGCGTCGATGGACCTCACCCCACCGGACGCGCCCTGCACGTCCACCCGGTGCATGGCCGTCTCCTGGGCCATCCGCCTTATCCAGAAGCCGGCTGTCTGATCCGGGCCAACAGGTCCTGTTCAGCGGCCAGGGATCGGACACCTCGCCACCCATCCGGATACAGGCGATCTTGTGCTCGTAGACCTCGGCGATGTGGCTCACCGTGTCACCCACGGTCCACCCCGGACATGTCGGTACGGGGCTCCCAGATCGGCCACCGCGGCCTGCTGAAGAACTCGGCCATCGATGGCCAGGAGTTCCAGATATGGTGCCCGGTCCACGGACGCAGCATGGTCGTCGACACTGCGCTTGTCGACCCCTTCGGAACGGCAGGCGGCCGACTTCTCTGGACCTGCCTACATCCAGCGGCCGCGCGCGAGCCGGAGGCAGGAGCGCGCGAGCCGAGCGGGGCCGGAGGGGCCGGCCCGCACCGCCGGAGGTGGCGCCCTGATCCTCATGCAGTAGAGCCGAGTTCGGCAACGCAATGAGCATCTGGTCCGTAGTCAGGACGCTCACACGTGCAGGCCCGGTTTCGCGGAAGCCGGTGTACCTCACAGGCACCGGAACGGGCACTACAGGCGTGGGTGGACAGCAGTTCGTGGATCGAGATCAACTGCGAGGTTCTTCAACCACGGCAGGATCAGCAACGGCGGGCCGGCTGCCGCCGACCTGTCTCGTGAGCCGATCCTCCACCCGGGACACCGACCGCCGACGCCCCCGTGAGAAGCCGGCCGTTCGTGTTCGCGGCGTCAGCGGTCCGGTCTGACGATCCTTTCGGCGGTGGGGGTGGGGGTGTTCCGCGACTTCTACGCAACGATGGCGCAGGTGCTGGCGGTGTTGTTGGCGCTGGTGTGAGACTCGAACTATCTGCAGCGGCTGCGGAACCAGCCGCGGCCGGTGCGGTGGGACGACCCGGTGGCGGGGGTGCTGTTCTGGACCAAGCCGCGGGTCCGGGTACACTCGTTCGTGATCACCGGGGTACTGGTCGCGGGGATCGGGGTCAGCCTGCTGGTGCTCGCCGACGTGCTGGGCGCCACTTCGTGGCTACGGTTCGGGCTGGTCGGGGCGTTGTTGCTGTCGCTGGTGACGTTGTTCGTGCGGATCAGCCCGGACGTCGTGGCCGCCACCCGGGCGTGACGGCCGGGGTAACGGCACGGGGTCGGCGACGATGGGGAGCGCATGGGCGTGCTCAGGCACCTGGTCGTGGTTGTGCCCGGTATCGGGGGCAGCGTACTCACCGCGCCCGACGGCACGCCGGCCTGGGATGTGAGGCTGCGCTCCCTGGCACATGCGGTGGTCGACCCGGCGGTGTTGGACATCGACCGTGAGCTGACCGCGACCCGGCTGGTCGACACGTTGACCGTGTTCAAGCCGTGGCTGGTGGTGCCCGGCTACGACGGGCTGACCCACCGCCTGCGCACCAGCTTCGGCGAGCGCCTGCGGGTTCTCGACTACCGCGACGGCGAACCGGTGCCCGGCAAGGTCGATGTGCTGCGGGTCCCGTACGACTTCCGCCGGTCGGTCGCGGTGTCCGCCGACGTCCTCGGTCGGGCGGTGACAGCGGCGGTGGGCGACAACGGCCGACGGGTGATCGTGGTGGCCCACTC
>JBOHEP010000550.1:0-5273 GCA_050701075.1 Pseudonocardia sp.
TGGACCGGATGCTGCTCGGGGTGGCGATGAGCGAGGACGACGGGCACTGGCTCGGCACCGCGCTGCCGCTGGACGACGTCGATTCGAGCGACGTCGAACGGGTCGGCCGGCTGGCCGAGCTGGTCGATCGGCTAGGCGCGGTGCTCGGCGCGCTGGTCGGGGAGCGATCGCTGGCCGAGTGGGTCGCCGTGCTGGTCGGGGGACTCGACGCCCTCACCGCCACCGCGCCTGCCGACGCCTGGCAGGCGACGCAGGCCCGGGCCGAGCTCGCCGACGTGGTACGTGCGGCCGGCCCGCACGCCATGTCGGTTCCCCTGGCGCTCGCCGACATGCGCGGCCTGCTCGCCGGGCACCTGCGCGGGCGTCCCACGCGGGCCAACTTCCGCACCGGCTCCCTCACCGTGGCGACACTCGTCCCGATGCGTTCGGTGCCGCACCGGGTGGTGTGCCTGCTGGGGCTGGACGACGGTGTGTTCCCCCGCGCGGGCGTACCCGATGGCGACGACATCCTGGCCCGCCACCCGCTGGTCGGCGAGCGCGACGTGCGCAGCGAGGACCGGCAGCTGTTCCTCGACGCGATCTGCGCCGCCACCGAGCACCTCGTCGTCGTGTATTCCGGTGCCGACGAGCGCACCGGCGCCCGCCGCCCGCCGGCCGTGCCGCTCGGTGAGCTGCTCGACACCCTCGACGCGTCGGTCCGCACCGCCGACGGGAGCCCGGCGCGCCAACACGTGCTCACCCGGCACCCGTTGCAACCCTTCGACGCGCGCAACTTCACCAGCGGTGAGCTGACCACCGACGGTCCGTTCAGCTTCGACCGGGCCGAGCTCGCCGGGGCCCTCGCGGCCGCGGCGCCGAAACGGTCGCCCGTGCCTTTCCTCGGCGCCGCCCTGCCGCCGCCGGCCGACCGGGCCGTGGATCTGGCGGATCTGCGGGCGTTCGTCCGGCACCCGGTCCGCGCGTTCCTGCGCCAGCGCGTCAGGGTGTCGCTCTTCGCCGGCGAGGAGGACGCCGCCGACTCACTGCCCGTTGAGCTCGACGGGCTGGGCAGCTGGTCGATCGGCGAGCGGCTGCTGCGCGACCGACTCGCCGGGCACGACCTGGAACGCTGCCGGCAGGCCGGGTGGCGCCGCGGCGAGCTGCCACCCGGCGCGTTGGGGCGACGGGTGCTGGAGGCGGTCGTCGAGGACGTCGAACCGCTGGTCGCAGCGAGCGCAGGGGGTCGGGTCGGGCAGGCGGAGGCCGTCGACGTCGATGTGATGTTGCCCGATGGGCAACAGCTGATCGGCACGGTCGGCGGGCTGCACCAGGAGACGCTGGTCCGCGTCGAGTACTCCCGGCTCGCGCCCAAACACCGATTGCGGGCCTGGGTCGAGCTGCTGGCGCTCGCGGCGGCGCATCCCGGGCGGGAGTGGCGAGCGGTCACGATCGGCCGCGGCACCCACTCCGGGCTGCTGCGCTGCACGCTCGGGCCGGTCGGGCCGGAGCGGGCCACGGCGCTGCTGGCCCAGCTGGTCACGCTGCATCGGCGGGGCCTGTGCGAGCCGCTGCCGCTGGCCACCGCCACCTCCCACACCTACGCATACGGGCGCTCCAGCGGCAGCGCGGTGCCCGATGCCCTGGCCGGCGCCGCGAAGAAGTGGGCCCAGGACAGGGCCGGCCGCGACGATGCCGCCCACCAGCTCGTCTGGGGCGCGGGCGCCCCGCTCTCGGCACTGCTCGCCGCGCCGCCGGGGCCCGGTGAATCAGCGACCGACGAGCCCACCCGGTTCGGTGCGCTCGCCCTCAGCCTGTGGACACCGATCTTCGCCGCCGAGACCCTGGACCATCCGTGATCGAGCTTGCCAGCGCCCCGTCGAGGCCGTCGACGCCCCTGAAAGCCGTGCCCGCGTCGTTCGACGTCTGTGGCGAGCTCCCGTCCGGCACCACGGTGCTCGAGGCCAGCGCCGGCACGGGCAAGACGTTCACCATCGCCGCGCTCACCGCTCGCTACATCGCGGAGGGTCGGGCCGCACTTCCCGAGCTGATGCTCGTCACGTTCGGCCGGGAGGCCACCCAGGAGCTGCGCGAACGCGTCCGGGACCGACTGGTCTCCGCCGAACGCGGGCTCGCCCACCCGCACTCGGCCCGCACCAGCACCGATGCGGTCCTGCGGCTGCTCGCCGACGTCGGCGACAGCGAGGTGGCCACGCGTCGTTGCCGGCTGGCGCATGCGCTGGCGCATTTCGACGCGGCCACCATCGCCACCACCCACCAGTTCTGCCAGCAGATGCTCGCCGGGCTGGGCATCATCGGCGACGGTGATCCCCAGGCCGTGTTCGTCGAGAGCATCGACGACCTGCTCACCGAGATCGTCGACGACTTCTACGTTCGCAAGTACGGCCCGGGCGGCGCCGACCGCCCCGCCTTCTCCCGCGACACCGCCCTCACCATCGCCCGCCGTGCCGTCCACGACCCCCAGGCCTGCCTCGAACCCGCCCACGCCCCGGCCGGGAGCGCGGCGCACGTGCGGCACAGCTTCGCGGTCGCGGTGCGCGCGGAGCTCCACCGGCGCAAGCGCGCACGCGGCCACTACACCTACGACGACATGCTCACCCGGCTCGCCGGCACCCTCACCGACCCGGCCCGCGGCCCGGCCGCGTGCGCCCGGCTGCGCGAGCGGTACCGGGTGGTGCTGGTCGACGAGTTCCAGGACACCGACCCGGTGCAGTGGGACATCCTGCGCCGGGCGTTCCACGGTCACACCACGCTCGTCCTGATCGGCGACCCCAAGCAGGCCATCTACGCCTTCCGCGGCGCCGACGTCGTCAGCTATCTCGACGCCGTCGGGGCCGCCGACGCCCATGCCACCCTGGCCGTGAACCATCGCAGCGACGCCCCGCTGCTCGACGCGCTGCACACCGTGTTCGGTGGCGCAGCCCTGGGTGATGGCCGGATCGTGGTGCGCCCGGTCGGCTCGGCGCACCCCGGGCAGCGGCTCGGCATCCAGTCCGCGGACGGATCCCCGGGCGGGTCCGCCGGCGGCGAGCGCCGACGCGGGGACGCCACGATCAGCACCCCGCTGCGGCTGCGGGTGCTCCCGCACAGCCGGCTCCCGATCCCGCCGGGCAAGAGCCTCGCGATGGTGGCGCCGGTCCGCGAGATCGTGGCCCGCGACGTCGCGGCCGACGTGTCCCGGCTGCTGGCGGGCCCGGCCCGGCTGCGCGTACCCACCGGCGACACCCGGCCGGTCCGACCCGGTGACGTGGCGGTGCTGGTGCGCACCAACGCCCAAGGGGTGCAGGTGCGCGACGCACTCGACCGCGCCGGTGTGCCCGGCGTGCTCGCCGGCATGTCGAGTGTGTTCGGCACACCCGTCGCCGGCCAGTGGCTCACCCTGCTCGAGGCAGTCGAGCAGCCCCAGCGATCGGCCCGGGTCCGCGCGGCCGCGCTCACCTGCTTTCTCGGGCACACGGTCGCCGAGCTCTGTGCCCCCCACACCGACGCGCTGCTCGACAGCCTCGGCGCCACCGTGCGCGGCTGGGCCGCGGTGCTGCACGATCGGGGCGTCGCCGCCCTGCTGGAAGCAGTCTCAACCAGCACCGGGCTGCCTCGGCGGTTGCTCGCGGAGCACGACGGCGAGCGCCGGCTCACCGACCTGCGGCACATCGGCCAGGCCCTGCACGGTGCCGCCGCGCAGGGGCATCTCGGGCCGGCCGCGCTCGTCGACTGGTTGCGCCACCGTATCGCTGACGCCACCGGCGACACCGGCGCCGAACGCAGCCGGCGGATGGAGTCCGACGCCGACGCGGTGCAGATCATCACCGTGCACCGCAGCAAGGGCTGCGAGTTCCCGATCGTCTACGTGCCGTTCGGCTGGGACCGCCACGCCGGCGATCCCGATGTCGCGCTGCTGCACGACGGCGGCACACGGGTCCTCGACGTCGGGGGTCCGGGCGGCGACACGTGGCGGGAGCGGTGCGAACAGCACCGCGCTGAGGAGGCGGGCGAGGACCTGCGACTGCTCTACGTGGCCATGACCCGCGCCTGCTGCCAGGTGATCACCTGGTGGGCGCCAACCACGACCACTGCGGCGTCCCCACTGCACCGGCTGCTCTTCGGCCGTCCCGCGCCGGGCACCGAGGTCAAGCCGAGCTACCGGGTCCCGCCGGAGGCCGCGGCCCTCGCCGCGATGCACGCGCTGGCGTCACCGGTCTTCGCGGTCGAGGAGGTGGTCGAGGATGCCGGTTCGCGCTGGCAGGCGCCGCCGGCCGAGGTCGCCGAGCTGACCGCCGCACACTTCGGGCGCCGGCTCGACACGTCGTGGCGGCGCACCTCCTACAGCGCGCTCACCGCTGACGCGCACGCTCCCCACGCCGAAGCGCACGCTCCCCACGCCGAGGCCCACGCCCTCCACGCAGACGCGAACGCCTCCCGCGCCGGTGTGCACGGCACCCGCGCCGCCCCGGACGTCACCAGCGAGCCCGAGGAGCAGGGCATCGACGACGAGGCGCCGGTGCCGTCACCGGCCCGGCCGGACGAGGGCGTCCCCGCGGCCACCGCCGCCCTCCGACCGGTCACCGCCCCCCTCCCCGCAGTCCCGTCCCCCATGGCCGACCTGCCCGCCGGCACCGGGTTCGGCACGCTGGTCCACGCGGTCCTGGAGGCCACCGACACCACCGCGTCCGACCTGCTGGCCGAGCTCACCGACCACACGATCGAGCAGCTCGACCGCCAGCCGGTCGACGGGCTCGACGCCCATGCCCTTGCCGCGGCGCTGGTGCCGGTGATCGAGACCCCGCTCGGGCCGCTGGCCGGCCACCTGCGGCTGCGCGACGTCGCGCGAGCCGACCGGCTCTGCGAGCTGGACTTCGAGTTTCCGCTGGCCGGCGGAGATCAGGCGGGCCGGGATCGGTTCGCCCCCGAACTCATCCTGGGCGACCTCGCGCCAGTGCTACGGCGCCACCTTCCCCATACCGACCCGCTGGCCGGCTACGTCGACGCGCTGTCCGCACCCGCCCTGGCCGGCCAGCCCCTGCGCGGCTACCTCAGCGGCAGCATCGACGCGGTCCTTCGGCTGCCCGGGCCCCGGTTCGTCGTCGTCGACTACAAGACCAATTGGCTCGGCCCGATCCGTACCGAGGGCTGCGAGCCGCTCACCGCGGGGCACTACAGCCCGCCGGTGCTCGCTCAGGCGATGATCGCGGCGCAGTACCCGTTGCAGGCGTTGATCTACGCCGTGGCGCTGCACCGCTTCCTGCGCTGGCGCCAGCCCGGCTACGACCCCGAGCGTC
>JBOHEP010000551.1:0-7239 GCA_050701075.1 Pseudonocardia sp.
GGTGCTCATCTAGGATCGGTGTCCTTCCGCTGCTCGTGTCCCCTGCAAGGGCGTGTCGTGGGAGATCAGGAGGGGAGCCCGGTTGCCGCCGCGGTTCCCCTCCGCCACATCCGAACCGGACGCGGCCGTCGTGCTGCTGCGGGTCGTGCTGGTGGGGGTGTGGATCGCGGCGGCCCACCGGGAGGCCGTGCGCGGGGTGACCAGGAACTGCGCGGCCACCTCGACCACCGACAGGCCGGCCGCGAGCGCGGCCTGCCCCGCGGCGGCGACCTCCGCAGCCGAACCACCGACCGGGCGGCGCGGCGTGCGCGACCGGGGCAGGCGGGCCGTGCGGCGACCGTCCCGGCGGCGGGCCTGCTCAGCGCGGCGCTCGTGCTCGGTCATCCCGCCCGCGATCCCGTCCGACAGGTTCGTCAGCGCCCACGCCAGGCACTCCGCCCGGACCGGGCAGCCCGCGCACACCGCCTTCGCGATCGACACCTGCCGCTCGTACTCCCGGCCCCGTACCGCGGCCGGGAAGAACACCTCGACGTCGACCGAGCGGCACGCCGCACGGTGTCGGAAGTCCTCCCGCCGCACATGCCCCGCCACCGGCTCGCGGCGGGTCGCCCGGGTCGTCGGCGCGCTCACCGGTCCGCCCCGACCTGGTGGCACGCGACCTCCACCGACAGGTCCGCGGCCTCCTGCCCGGTGAGACGAACGAACACCGTCTCCGTGTCGCCCTCGAAGGTCAGCAACACCGCATCGTCATCGGCGTCAGCCGGCGTCCCAACCAGGAACGCGGGCGCCGTCAGCCGGATCACATCCGCGTTCATCCCACGGCCTCCGACCCACCCGAGGTCAGCGGCTCCGACGCCTGCGACACCGCGGACAGGAAGTCCGACAGCATCCCCGGCAGCCCGGCACCGGCCGGCGTGGAGATGAACAACGCCAACCCGATCAGGGCGAACATGATTGCCCCGCCCGCGCTGCGCGCCTTCGCGCAGATCACCGAACCGACAATCGCGAAGAAGATCAGCACTCCGATCGTTCCCATGCTTACTTCTCCTCCTTGTCGAGAAAGGCGAGGACCGGCGATCCCGCCTCCACGGTCTTTTTGATCTGCTCGTCGACCCACCGCTTCGGGACCCGCCATTGACCGCGCCAGCGGATCGCAGGCACCTCGTCCGCCGCGATGGCCCGGTAGACGGTCATCCGCGAGCATCTGAAGATCTCCGCCGTTTCCAGCGGGGTGTAGAAGCTCAGTTCCCCTGGCACGGCTGCTCCGGCAACCAACATGCTGTTCCTCCTTGCTCTCCGTATGTACATAGTACGCCTTGTGCACAATGTGCACAAGGATGCCCGTCGCCCCCTCCTCGCCCTGGCGCGCCGCGCACCTTAGGAACTCGGCGCTGCGTACGCTCCGAGTCGGAGGAATGCATGGACGACGTCACCGGCCGGCCGAAGTACCAGCACGTCGCGGACCAGCTGCGGCGTGCCATCAGCGCGGGCAGCTACCCTGTCGGCAGCGAGCTGCCGTCCACGGCACGGCTTACCGAGTCCTACGGCGTGTCGACGACCGTCGTTCGGGCCGCCGTTCGCGAGCTGCGCGACGAGGGCCTCGTGCGCGGGCAGCCCGGCAAGGCGGTCTACGTGACGGCGGAACCTGACGGGGACCTGCACGACGAGGCGAGCGTCGCCGACCGCCTCCAAGCCCTCTCCGACACGATGCACGCCGCACTGCGTGACCTCGATGCCCGCCTGAAGACCCTGGAGGGCCGCACCGGCAACCCTGTCGACTGACGATCCACCGCCGACCTCCGGCGTGCTGCTCGGTGCTTTCTCCGTGCTCTTCATGCAAACGAGCAAACACGGTGCGCACGGCCGCCTACAGTGTGTTCACGGGGTGCATCGCAGCACAGGGGGTGCACTGGGGTGTGCACGCTGATCGTTGTCGGCGGGTGGTGAGCAGTGGGGAGCACGGCGAACGTCGAGCCGAACCGCGCGTTCCGCGCGGCCATGTCGCGCGCGGGCGTGAGCAACAAGGGGCTAGCACGGCGCGTCCAGGAAGAAGCTCGCCGCCAGGGCGTCGCGCTCTACACCGACCACGGCACCGTCGGCCGGTGGCTCAACGGACAGCAGCCGAAGGCCGATGCGGCTCAGCTCGTCGCCTCTATCTTGACTCGCGAACTGGGCCAGGCGATCACGCCGTCGGCGCTCGGCTTCACCAGCTCCGTCGCGTCCGCGCCGACCACGGCACCGCCGAGGTTGCGACTGGGCGTCGAGTACCCGGCCGACGCCGGCGCGGCGACGGACGGACTCCGTGACCTGGCCAGCGCGGACACGGACAGTACGAGCGGGGAGCGGCTGCGCCTGTGGGACCCGCACGCCGCTCCCGGAGTCGTGACCGGCTACCTGTTCGGAGACGGTGAGCCGGAGGTCACTGCGCTGGCTCCGGCTGGAGCGCCGATCGACGCGACGTCGATTCGCGTCACCACGGCGACGTACATGAGTCTCGACTTCCAGCTCGGCGGGGGGCACACGAGGGACCTCCTGCTGCACTACTTCCGATCGCAGGTGCTGCCGCTGTTCGATGCGCTCCCCCGTGGCGGGCCGCGTCGCGACCTCTTCGTCGCCACGGCGGAGCTGGCCCAGATCATGGGTTGGAGCGCGTACGACGCCGGCCGACATGGTGCAGCCCAGCGGTACTTCGTCCACGCACTCCGGCTGGCACGAGAGGCGGACGACAACCTCCTCGGCGCCCGCCTGCTGTCGAACCTCAGTCACCAGGCCAACTACCTCGGTGCCTTCCGGCAGGCCGTTGAGCTGGCGCGTGCAGCGCAAAGCACCGCCAGGTCGCGCGGGCGGCCATCATCGACGACGGTCGCCATGCTCACGGCGATGGAAGCACGCGCCTTGGCGTCACTCGGCAACGACGGCGAGTGCGCGAAGGCACTTGCCCGGGCCGAACAGGCGATGGACCGGAGCAACCCTGGCGAGGATCCCGAGTGGATCAGCTACTTCGACCGGGGCGAGCTTGCGGGCGAGGCGGCGCACTGCTTCCGCGACCTCAGGCGACCGCTGGAGACGGCGGAGTTCACACTTCAGGCTCTCCCGGACGGCACGCCCCCGCGCACCCGGGCGTTCATCAACATGGTGAGCGCAGCCGCCGCTCTGCACGCAGGTCACCTCGACGAGGCCGTAGACACCGCACGGTCGGCGGTGACGCTGGCCGGCCCGCTGCGGTCGAGCCGCTATCAACGGTACGTCCGCGACTTCGTCAAGGATGCAGCATCGCTGCACCCCAATGATGGACGCGTCGTCGATCTCGTGGCTTTCACCGCTACCGTTGTGGACGGCGGAACGATTAGATTGCACTCCAAGGCGCGCCCGGGCAACCCGATCGAATCGTCGCCAAACGCAACTCGTACTCGTCCCGGATCGTCGACGACTCGTTGATGTTCTGCATCAGCCACGTCGTCATCTTCACCTCGTGTGCCCGCCGGAGAACCGGGAAGCCCGCCCACTCGGTGATGTCGTATCCGTAGGACCGTACGAAAGCAGCGTACTGCTCCCGGTTCCAGAATTTCGCGGTGACGAACTCCGTTGCCGTCATCGCCAGGTCCCACTCGGGTTGACCCCATGCGACACGCTCGAAGTCGATGAGCGTGACGCCACGGTCGGTGACCATGAGGTTCTGAACGTGCGCGTCGCCGTGCGTGACGCAGGGGCGCAGCACGTAGTCCAGGCTGGCGACGGCGGCCGTCAGCTCGTGGAGCAGCTCGACCAGGAAGGCGCGGTCCTCCGGCGGCACCGGCGCGCGATCGATCCGCGCGCGCACCCGGCCAAGCACCTGTTCCGTCGGAAGCGTGAAGCTGCTCGGCCGCGGCAGGTCGTGAATCCTGCAGAGCAGGGTGCCCAGCTCGCGCACGTCGCCAGGCTCACCGCGCCGACCGTCGATGTAGCGCCAGAAGGTCACCGGGTGACCACTGATCGAGAGCGGCTGCTCGATCGGCCACACCCGGGCGGCCTGGACGTCCGCGCGTTCGAGCCAATCCGCAACCGCAACCTCCTTCGCGGCGTCATCCCAGTGGTCGGAGTTCCGCGCGATGCGAACCACGACCGGCGCACCGGTGAGACGGTAAATCGCGTTCTCACCAAGCCGCAGCAGTTCGGCTCCCTCGGACGCAAGGCCGATGCGGTCGCACGCCTCGGTCAGCAGGATCCTCGTCGATTCCCGGCTGAACGTCGTCACCGCGGGGCCGCCCATAGCGGCCACGGTACGGGGCCGGGAGAGCCGGCTCAGCTCGTGGCTGCTCTCCGACGGCTCGATGCAACGAACGTCCGCACGAGCGCAGATCGGCCGGCGAGGAACACCTGCAGCTCATACGCGCGCAGCTGGTCCTCGCCCTCACCGCGGCGGAGCACGGCGTCGAGCAGCAGGTCCCGCAACTCCTGCGGGTCGTCGGGATCGCCCTCCGCGGAGAACCGCGCCACCTCGGCGCCGGCCCGTCGCACGACCAGATCGAGCAGCACAGCCTCGCCGGGTTCCGCGGCCGCGGGCGTCTCATCCGTGATCTCCGGCAATTGGTCGGCAGAGATCACGGAGGGCACGGCCACCACCTCGAATCCTCGGCCGGGGACGGCCCGCACGGTGCCCTCCTCGGCGAGCAGGCCCGCCGCGCGGTGCGCCGTGCCGACGGCTATGCCGTGCTCGTCGGCAAGCTGCTTCTGTCCGGGCAAGAAGGAGCCGACCGGAAGGTCGCCGGCGACCACCCGTGCGCGGAGCGCGGCGGCGACGCGCTCGTACGGGTACAGCGCTCGCGACGACGTCACCGGGCTTCCGGGGGCGGGCCGGGCCGGCATCCTTCCGGAGAGCGTCGACGCGGCCCGCTGGTCGGCCTCGGACACCCACGCCGTGTAGAACCGAAGCGTCGTCGTCCCGCCGCCACCGTGCCCCAGACGGCCGGCAACCGTACGCGGGTTGACGCCCGCAGAGATCAGCTCCGTTGCCGAGTAGTGCCGGAGCTTGTGGATCGAGGTGTGGATACCGAGCTTGCGGACGAGGTCGCCGTAGCGCTGGCTGACCGAGTCCGGCAGGAGGTACCGGCAGCCGTCCGGCGCCGAGGAGAACAGGAACGCGTCGTCGCGCAGCTCGACGTCGGCGACTGCGATCCGCTCCTCGCACCGCTCCCGGTGCTCGACGAGCAGAGCGAGCGTGTCGACGTCGAGCGCGATCCGGCGCTTCTGGTGGTCCTTGGTGTCCTTCTCGCCCGTGCGTTTGCCGCGCTGCCAGATGCTGCGGCGCACCCACAGCACGCCGGCGGCCTGGTCTACGTCGTACCACCGGAGCGCGCACAGCTCCCCGCGCCGGGCTCCGGTGACCATCGCCAGCCACAGCAGCAGAGCCCACTCCGCATCAGCCCATGCCTCGTGGAGGATGCGGGCCGCCTCCGCGGCCGTCGGCGGTCGAGGGTCGGGCTTGGGGGCGGGCGGGGGCTCGGCCTGGTCGATGGGGCTCGTACCGATCCACCGCAGCCGGACCGCCCGGCGCAGCGCGCCGCTCATGATGAAGTGGATCTGCCGGATCGTGGAGTCGCCCAGCGCTCGGCAGACGTGCGGCCGGCAGCGCTCGTCGCACTCGTGCGGGAGGGGGGTCCTGTGATCGACCCGGGGCCGCCGGTCGCAGTGGTGCCGGCAGCGGCGCAGCTCGGCGTAGAACGCATCGAACACGCTCGCGTCGAGCGACCCGACCGGCTCCTTACCGATCAACGGGCGGATGTGGTTGTCGGCGTAGCCGCGGTACGTGTCGAGGGTCGCCGGGGCGAGCGTGGCGTGCTCAAAATGCCGGTCAAGAAGCTGATTGACCGTTGCGTTAGTCCGAGGGTGACGGCGCTCGTCGACCTGGTGGAGCAGCCGGGTCCGCGCGGCTTCCGCTGCTTCGGCGGCCTTCGGCCCGGGCGGGATGACCTCGACGAGTTCGTTCCGGCGTCCGGTAATCGGATCCTTGCCGGCGGTCACCCGGACCTGGAGCGCACCACTAGGAAGCTCCCGCACGCTGCCGCGCTTCCGTTGTCGGGGGCCGGTCCGAGGCGCCATACCGCGCACCCTACCGCCGTTCGTGGCACGACTGGTGGCACGTGCGGCGAGCGGTTCACGCGCCGCCACTTCATATATGCAGTTCAGCGCCATGTGCGACAGAGACATCGGGAGTAGGTGCGGTGGATTAAAAGTCCGCTGCTCTGCCGATTGAGCTAGAGGCCCGCGACCCCGGGCCGCTGCCGAGGACAACTCCGTGAGAACCGACGGGAGAGCCTCCGGCGCGTGCCTGAGCCACCGAATGCAACCGTAGTGCCCGGGTGGGCCCGACACGGGCGCGGTCGCACGCCGCAGGGCTACGGCGGCGCATCAGACCACGGGAGGGTGCCAGAATGCGGCGGCGGTCACATGCCCGAGAATGGGCAGATGTGGGACCTGGCGATCGTGGGTGCCGGGCCGGCCGGGACCGCGGCGGCGCTGTCCGCGCTGCGCGCCCGCCCGGACGCGAAAGTCCTGCTCCTCGACCGGGTCGGCTTCCCGCGGGACAAGGTCTGCGGTGACGGCATCGCTCCGCACGCGCTCGACGTACTCGCCGGTCTCGGCGTCGGGGACGCCGCCGTCGGCTATCCGCCCGTGCACGACCTCCGGATCGGTTTCCCGCAGAAACCCTGCGCCGCGGCGAGGATGCGTCGGCCGGCCCGGGTCGTGCCCCGCCAGGTGTTCGACGCCCGGCTCGTCGAGGCGGCGGTAGGGCGGGGCGCCGTACTCCGCCAGCACCGGGTCCGGCGCGTCGACGTCCACCAGGACCGGGTGCTCCTCGACGGCGACATAGCGGCGCGAGTAGTCATCGGAGCGGACGGCGCCCGATCGGCGGTACGGCGGACTCTAGGCATCGCACCCACCGGGCGGACGACAACAGCGGTTGCGCTCCGCGGCTACGCACCGGCCACTCGAGACGGGCAGGTGATCGTCTTCGGCGAGGCCGCGTGGCCGTCGTACGCGTGGTCGTTTCCGATCGGTGACGGGAGCGCCAACGTCGGCTACGGCGAACTGCTGGGAGCCGGCGGTCAGCTCACCCGGAACCGGATGCTCGAGCGTCTGGAGGCCCTGCTCCCAGGGGCGACGCACGGCGGCACCGGCTGGCGGGCGCACCACCTGCCGCTGTCCACCGGACGCCCGCGCCAGCCCGGCGGCCGGGCGCTGCTCGCCGGGGATGCGATG
>JBOHEP010000552.1:0-10989 GCA_050701075.1 Pseudonocardia sp.
GTACCACGGGTGGTTCACGCCGCTCCCCCGTGGTCCGGGCCGGAGCGCCGGGCGGCAGCTCGACCGTCACGAACGACGGGCAGTCGCCGTCGAGACAGGAGTAGTCGGTGTTGCAGGAGGTCTGGTCGATGCGGGTCTTGCGGCCGAACTCGGTGTCGGTGGGTTGCACCGACAGGCAGTTGCTCTTCACCCCGCAGTCGCCGCAGCCCTCGCAGACGGCTTCGTTGATCACCACGCGGGTGGGTCGGATGGGCAGGGTGCCGCGCTTGCGCATGCGGCGCGACTCCGCGGCGCAGCGCTGGTCGTAGACCAGTACGGACACACCCTCCACGGCCGCCAGCGCGCGCTGGGCCTCGTCGAACCGGTCCCGGTGCCACAGGTCGACCCCGGCCGGCAGCGCCGCCAGCGACCGGTACCGCTCCGGCTCGTCAGCACACACGATGATCTTCTTGACGCCCTCGGCGAGCAGCTTGGCCGCCAGCGCCGGCACCTCGAGCCCGCCCTCGGCGTCCTGCCCACCGGTCATCGCCACGGCCCGGTTGTAGAGCAGCTTGTAGGTGATCGACACTCCGGCCGCGACGCACGCCTGCACGGCCAGCTGGCCGGAGTGCGCGAACGTGCCGTCGCCGATGTTCTGGAACATGTGCCCGGCGCCGGTGAACGGCGCCTGCCCGATCCACTGCGCACCCTCACCGCCCATCTGGGTGAGCGTGGTGACCTCGCTGGACGGGCGCTCGGTGAACGCGACCATGGCGTGACAGCCGATGCCCCCACCGGCCACGGCGCCTTCCACCACGGTGGTCGACCGGTTGTGCGGGCAGCCCGAGCAGAAGTACGGCGTGCGGCTGACCGGCAGCAGGTCGAGCGTCGGACTGGGCCGCGCGGCCGGATCCGGGGCCAGCGCGATCTCGGGGTGCGCGGCGAGCACCCGGCGCAACGGCCCGGCGAGCAGGCCCGCGGTCAGCTCCCCCGCGACCGGCACGAGTGGCACACCGAACGCGTCGTCCGAACCGATGACCAGCGGTGCGTCGGGCAGCCCGTAGAGGGCGTCGCGAACGGCGGACTCGACGAACGGTGACTTCTCCTCCACCACCAGCACGGTCTCGATGCCGGCGGCGAACTCACGCAGCAGGTCGCGCTCGACGGGGTGGATCATTCCGAGCCGCAGCAGCTTGATCCCGGCACGCCGGCAGTCGTCATCGTCCAGACCGAGGTCACGCAACCCCTGCCGGACATCGGTGAACGTCTTCCCGCCTGCCACCACACCGAGCCAGGCCCCGGGCACGTCGACCTCGACGGTGTTGATCGGGTTCGCGGCGAGGAACGCCCGCACCATCGCCCAGCGCGGCCCGTACATCTGCGCCTCGGCGCGCAGCGAGTCCGGCGGGATCAGCATCGGGACCTGCTCGTACACCCACGGCCGGCCCTCCCATTCCAGCTCCGGCACGGTGATGTCCACCTCACCGCAGGAGCCGTCGATGGTGTAGATACCGTCGGCCACGTCGGTGGTGACCTTCATCCCGACCCACATGCCCGACGCCCGCGACATCGCGACCCCGAAGCGACCCAACCGGACGATCTCCTCCGCCGAGCCGGGGTAGAGCACCGGCAGCCCGTAACCGGCCAGGGTGCGCTCGCTGATGCACGGGATCGTGGAGGACTTGCAGCTCGGGTCGTCCCCGGCCAGCACGAGCACACCGCCGCGCGGGTGCGCACCACACATGTTGCCGTGCCGCATCGGGTCGCCCGCTCGGTCCACGCCGGGGCCCTTGCCGTACCAGACGCCCACCGCGCCGTCGACGGTGCGCGCGTGCCCGGGCACCTCCACCTGGCTGCCCCACACCGCTGTGGCGGCGAGCTCCTCGTTGACCCCCGGCACCATCTCCAGGCCCGCGGTCTCCCGCAGCTCCGACGCCATGGCAAAGGTCTTGTCCAGCCCGCCGAGCGGGCTGCCCGGATAACCGGAGACGAACGATGCGGTGCGCAGCCCGGCCGCGGCGTCGGCGGCGTGCTGCTCGACGAGCATCCGGGCGATCGCCTGGACACCGGTGAGCAACACCGGGCCCGCGCCGGCCCGGTAGCGGGCGGCGAGCTCGAACTCGACGGGCTGGGCAGTGGCCTGGATCTCGGCGTCCTGCAGCGTCATGCCTACCTCCGTTCGGCTCGTGCGCAGCGATCGGCGCGTAGCCGACGGCATCCACGCACCGCTGTGTCAGCGCTCTCCGGAGACACTATCGACCGGCATCGTCCCAGTCATGGCACCCACGCGCCGTTCGTCACGGTCACGACTCGCCGACCGTGGACGGCTGCCGGTCACGTGTGGTGCTACCAGTCCCTGCCGCCGACCCGCTGCGCCCAGGCCAGGTCCTCGCGCCGGACCTCGGCGATCCCGGCGAGGACGTCGAGCGTGCCCGCTCCTGCTGATGCAGCGCCATGGTCCTTCGGTGTTGGGTCGGCCCCGCTCCGGGAGCCCTCCCAAGGGCTTACCCCGATGCTGTACGCCGTGATCACAGCCGGGGAGGACGACACATGAGATCAGAAACTGGATCCGGCCTGGCCGCCGTCGCAGCTCTGATAGCCATGGTCTTCGGTCTGATCGTCGCCTTCGGCTGGATCACCGGTTACACCAAGACCGACGGCGGGCAGGTCGCCGTCGTCCGCGACGGTGGTCTCTTCGACGACAACAGCATCCGCGACGTCCTCGACCCCAGCTCGGGATTGGTCTACACCGGCCTGTGGTCGCACGTCCACAAGTACCCGGCCCAGCAGCGCTACTTCACGCTCACCTCCGACCCGGGAGCGGCCGGCAGGCTCGGCGTCGATGTCATCTCCGTGCCGTCCAAGGACGGTGTCCAGATGGGCATCGAAGGCACCTTCTACTTCCGGCTCACCCGCGACCATGACACGCTGCGAGAGTTCGACGACGGGTTCGGAACGCGCCAGTTCATCGGTCGCGACGGGGTGTCACGCGACGCCTTCGACGGCGACGAGGGCTGGGGCAACTTCCTCGACCAGATCATCCGACCGGTGATCGAGAACGCGCTGCGCCAGCAGATGGGCGATGTCCGGTGTGCCGATCTGGTGTCCTCCTGTGCGCTCGTGCAGAACCAGGGCGCCACCCCGGTCGACCCCAACGCCACCTCCAACTCGGCGAACATCGCCCGGGTGCAGGAGGCTGTCAACACCCAGTTCGTCGACGATCTCAAGTCGACCCTGGGTGGCGAGTTCTTCATCGACGTGCGGTTCAACCTCTCGCGGGTCACCCTGCCCCAACCGGTCCAGGACGCCGTCGACCAGGCTCAGGCCGCGTTCGCCGCGGTATCCGAATCGCAGGCGCGGGTGCAGCAGGCGCTGGCCGACGCGCAGGCCAACCGAAACCGGCAGGAGGGCTACAACGCCTGCCCGGCATGCGCGCAGATCGACATCATCAAGGCGCTCCCGCAAAGCGTGACCGTGTACGCCCCCGGCTCGAACGCCGCAGTCCCCTTGGGCCGGTAGCCGTGCGTCTCGTCGCGACTCTGGTGGTGCTGACGCTGCTTGCGCTGCTCGTGGCACTTGCCGTGCTGGTGCTCCGCCACCGGCGCCGGCTCAGGGGGCAGCAGACGAACCGGTCCGCGGCCTGGCAGGACCAGGTCATCACGCGCCACGGCACGACCTTGGTCGTCGTTCAGCGGGTCGCTCACGTCGGTGGCCTGGAACGTGTCCTCGACGAGATCGTCGTGGTCGAGGTGGCCGCGAACGATCCCGACTGGACGAGCAAGGTCCGAGCCGCACGGGCCATGGCTGCGGATCGAGTGTTCGAGCTGAACGTGCAGTCCCTCCCCGACTCGCCATGGACGGGAGTGTCCGAGTGACCCTCGTGAGCCCCGGCACCCGGATCAGCGAAACCCTCGTCGTCGATCGGCTGCTCGGCGAGGGAGCTTTCGCTGAGGTGCACCGGGTCGAACACCAGTACCTCGGCCGGCAGGCGATGAAGCTGTTCAAGAGGGTCGCCTCGCTGGAACAGACGCGCGAGATGCTGGGCGAGGCCCGACTGCTCTCGACGTTGGGGCACCCGAACATCGTCCGGCTCTTCGACGCGGGCACCGTCGCGACCACCGAGGGCCTGCGCGGCTTCTTCACCATGGAGTACATCGCCGGCGGCAGCCTCGATCGGCTGGCCTCGTCGCACCGATCGGCGGTGCCGGTCGAGGTGGCCGTCGAGGTCGTGGAACAGATCGCCGACGGGCTCGCCGTCGCGCACGACCAGTCGCCGCCGATCGTGCACCGCGATCTCACCATGGCCAACGTCCTGGTCGGCTACGACGGCACCGGGACGCGGGTGCGGATCAGCGACTTCGGGCTGGCCAAACGCACCGATCGGTTCACGCTGCTGGCCAGCGCGCAGGGCACGTACGCGTTCCTGGCCCCGGAGGTGCTGCGCGATGAGGGGTACTCGTGCGCGGGGGACGTGTGGTCGATGGGCACGATCGCCTACCTGCTGCTCACCAACCATCTCCCCTACGAGGACGACTCGCGGGGACGGGCGAACGCGCTGTCGCCCTTCTCGATCGCCCGCTTCCGTCGGCCGCTGTTGCCGCCGAGCAGGTTCAACGACGACGTCGACACCGTGCTCGACGCCATCGTGGTGGCCGCGCTCGACGTCGATCCGCGCCGGCGCACACCCACTTCTCGAGCGCTCGTCGACGCCCTCCGCGAGCGACGGGAAGCCATCGGACGCCACGGAGGCCGAGACCGGGCGAGCTCAGCTCCGGCCACCGCCGAGCCGACGGAGCGCGTCCGGCGGCTGGCCGACGAGGCGCTGACGCTCGCGCGGCACCCGCCCTCACTCGGCCACGCCGCCGATCTCATGGAGGAAGCCGTGAACCTCTCCCCCCGGCTGCGCGAGACGTACCTGCCCCGACTCACCGTGTGGCGCCGCGGGATGACGATGTGAACGGGATCGATCGACGGAGAATGCCGTGTTGACCCCCGGCGGACCGGCCGAGCGGCTGCGTGAGACCGCCGGGCCCCACCTCTACCAGCACAACGCCTTCCGGATCATCGGCCTCTCGACCGACGTGACCCGCCGCGCCCTGCGCGACTTCCGGCAGAAGGTCACGCTGGCGGCCGACCTGGGTCGACCTGTCGAGAGAGGCGAACTCCCGCTGCCCGTTCCAGCCACCACCGAGGAGATCCTCGCCGCCCTCGACGATCTCCTCGACCCGCAGCGCCGGATCGTCCACGAGCTGTTCTGGTTCTGGGACACCCCCGACAGCAGCTGCTCCTGCGTCAGCTCGCTGCACGCGGACCACGACGCCGCAGTTCGCGCGCACGCCTGTGTGCTCGACATGGAGCTGGCCGCCAAGCACTGCTCCGACGCCCCGCCGGTCAGCGAACGACAGGAACACTGGGTCGACGCCGCCGCCCGGTGGTGCGCCCTGCTGCACCGCAACGCGTTCTGGGACCATGTCCGCCACCGCATCGAGGTCCTCGACGACCGCCGCCTCGACGAGTCCACCGTCGACGAGCTACGCGACACCCTGCCCCGCGCCCTCGTCACACCCGTCGTCGATCTCGCCGTGCAGGCTCCGGCACCGAGCTGGCTGGTCACCCAGGCCGAGCGCTGGCAGACCGGGCCGCACATCGTCGAAGATCTACTGACCGAAGCCACCGCACCCTGCTCGAGAACGTCCGGACGCTCAACGCCGAGGCCGATCAGCAGCACGAGGCCGGCCAGACCCACCAAGCGGCCCGTTGCGTGCAGGCGGACGTCGTCCCACTCCTGCAGCGGATCGACCAACTCATCCCCCACCACCGAAACCGCGCCAACGCTCGAGCACGCAACAATGCTGCCATCACGCTCAACAACTGCGCACTCGCCCTGAAGAACCGACCGGGCCAAGCGCCCACGACCGAGATCCGCAGCTTTTTCGACTCCGCGCACAGTCTCGTGACCGACCCCGAAACACGCCGGATCATCGAGAGCAACCGAGCCGGGCTGATCAGTACTCCCACACCTGGCCCTCCGCGTGGCCCCGGGCCTGCCTCCACGCCTGCGGGTACCCGCAGGCCGCCGGTTCCGGGCAGCGTCGGCGAGAGGGTGGCCCAGGTCGTCGGAGGCCTCATCGGAATCGTCATGGTCGGCCTGTTGATCGGCCTTCCCTTCATCTTGGGCCAATTCATGGGTGGTGCCGGTCTGGTCGTCGGGTTCGGCGTCTGGATATTCCTCTATGTCTTGGGCGTACGGGCGGACAAGCGCTCGAAGCGGGGTGGCCATTGATGTCCGGACCGATGTCCCAGATACGGGCGGGGCTGCGGCAGCGGCGCCACCATCGCGCGTTCCGGATCAGCGCGCCGACGTGGGACGACGCGCAGATCGAGCGGCTGGAACAGACCCTCACCGGGTTCACCGGCCTCGACCGTTCACCCGAGCCCAAGCCCGAGCCCGAGCCCGAGGCCGAGGCCGGGCCCGTGGCCGAGGTGCCACCCCCGGCACCCGACCTCGACGACGCCGCACTCGTCGACGCCGCAACGAACCTGTGGCGGGCGCAGAAGAAGCTCGAGCAGATCGAGGGACGCCCGTCGCGGCAGGCCCATCGCTATCTGCGCAACAGTCACGACGCCCTGACCAAGGCGGGCTTGGTCATCCAGGACCACGACGGCGACGGGTTCCACCCGGGGCAGTCGCTCGAAGCCGTGATCGTGCAACCCGACCCGGCGTTGACCGCCGCGGTCGTGCTGGAGACCGTTCGGCCATCGGTCTACTTCCGGGAACGCCGGATCCAGATGGGTCAAGTAATCGTCGGGATTCCCGTCGAGCGGGAACTTGGTGGGGAGGATCGACATGCGTGAGACCATCGATTTCGGGATCGACCTCGGCACGACCAACAGCGCGATGGCGGTGGCCGAGGGCGGTGCCATCACCGTGATCAAGAACAATGACGGGTGGGACTACACCCCGTCCGCGGTGTGGATCCCCAAGCCGGGCAAGGTGCACGTCGGGCGGCGGGCCCGCTACGGCGCGGTGAGCGAGCCGGACAACGTCGCGTCCGAGTTCAAGCTGGAGATGGGGCTCGCCGGAGCAGGGCGCCGGTTTGCCAACGCCGCGGTCACCCTCACCCCGGTAGACCTGTCGGCAGAGGTGCTCCGGTCGCTGCGCGCCGATGCCGCCCACCAGTGCGGCGAGGCGCCGGTCGCGGCCGTGATCACGGTCCCGGCCGCGTTCGCACTGAACCAGAACGCCGCGACCAGCGAGGCGGCGGCGCTGGCCGGTCTCGGCACGGCGTGTCCGCTGGTGCAGGAACCCACCGCGGCCGCGTTCGCCTATGGCTTCACCGACGCGTCCGACCGCGCGTACTGGATGGTCTTCGACTTCGGCGGCGGCACCTTCGACGCGGCCGTGGTCAGCAAACGCGACGGCGAGCTGCTCGTCCTCAACCATGCGGGCGACCCCTACCTCGGGGGGAAACTGATCGACTGGGCACTCGCCGAGCGCCTGCTGGCGCCCGCGGCCGCCCGCGCGCTGGGGCTGTCCGACTTCACCCGGGACAACGCGGCGTGGCGCGTCAACTTCGGCAAGCTCAAGCTCGCGGCCGAGGAGGCGAAGATCGAGCTGTCCCGCCTCGAGTCCGTCGACATCGACGTCGACCTCACCGACGGCCGGGGCGGCACCGAGAACTTCGAGTACACCATGACCCGCGGCGAGCTCGACCGGATCGCCGAACCCTTCTACGTCCGGGCCATCAACCACTGCCGCGACGCCCTCCGGGAAGGCAATCTGGATCCCGACGACGTCGACCGGCTGCTGCTCGTGGGCGGTACCACTCTCACTCCCGGTCTGCGCGAGCGGCTTGCCGACGCTGTGCACGGTCTCGGGATCGCGGTCGACCACACCCAGGACCCGACCACCGTGGTCGCCCGTGGCGCGGCGATCTATGCGCGCACGGTCCGCCTGGAGACGCCAATGGCCCCACCCAGGCCCGGCGAGTTCACCGTCGAGCTGACCTACCCCACCACCGTGTCGGCCCTCACCCCGTCCGTCGGCGGCCGGCTGCGCAGCGGCAGCGCGGTCGACTGGACCCGGTACTCGGTCACGCTGGCCAACCCGGCAGGCCAGCCGCCGTTCCGCAGCCCGCGGATCGCGGTGTCCGCCGATGGAACGTTCCTCACCGAGGTGAGCCTGGTCCCGGACGCGACCTCGCGGTTCACCGTGGAGCTCACCGATCCGTCCGGGACGCCGCAGTCGCTCACGCCCGACTCGCTGACGATCACCCACGGAGACGAGTTCGGTGGCCCGGTCCTCACCCACTCGCTGGGGTTCGGCCGGGCCGATCGCGTCTTCGCCCCGATGCTCCGCAAGGGCACCGCGCTGCCGGCGCGAACCCGCGAGTCGTTCCGGACCACGATCGCCCTGCGCCGCTCCGACACCGAGTCGGTGATCCGGATCCCGATCGTGGAGGGTGAGCGGGGGCGCGCGGACCGCAACCGGGAGGTTGGCCTGATCGAGCTCCGCCCGCGGGACGTCCGGATCGACCTGCCGGCCGGCAGCGACGTCGAGCTCACGTTCGAGATCGACGAGTCACGGCTGGTGACGGTGTTCGCCGACGTTCCGCTGGTCAGCGAACAGTTCGAGGCCGAGATCGACCTGTCGAACCTCCGACCGCCCGACCCGGCGATGCTGGAGAAGCAGCTCGCCGAGGTCCAGGAGCGGCGGGACCAGCTGCGGGAGTCCGCCGACGCCGTCGGGTCGACCAAGGCGAAGGGGCTCCTGGCCCGGCTCGACGATGAGTCCACCATCGAGAGCGTCCGCGAAGACGTCCATACCGCGCGGGTGGACATCGGTACCGCCGCGAAGAGTGATCAGCTCCTCCGCGACGCGCAGGCCAGGCTCGACGACATCGAGGACGCCGTGCAGCTTCCCCGCCTGCTGGACCAGCTGCGGATACACGTGGACCAGTGCGCCGACCTGGTCACCGAGGTCGGCGACGCCGACGACCGCCGTGAGCTGGCCGATCTCGAACGCCGGTCCCACGCGGCGATCGAGGACCGGGACCCGGCCGCCGCGCGGATGCAGGTCGACCGGGCCGTCAGCTTCTACGTCGACCTCCTGGGCCGCACGGATCGCCTGGAGCTGACGGTCTTCAGCTACTACCGCCACAACCCCGATCGGCTGCGGCCGGCCGACCGGGTCCCGGCGCTGATCCGCGAGGGTGAGCAGGCGATCGCCGCCGGCGACCGGCGCGCGCTGGCCGGGGTGAACGAGCGGCTGCGCCGCCTGCGCCCACCGGACGAGCAGGACCTGGTCGGCGGCCTGATGCCCTCCTGAGGGTGGTGACGAGCATGCAAGGACGCGATCTGCCGAGCTCCGCGCTCGGCGCGGAGCTCGCCATCACGCGAGCCGGTTCCGCGGCGCGGCGGGGCGAGCTCGACGAGGCGGAGCGGCTGCTGCGCGATCTCGAAACGACCGCCGGACCGAACCCGGCCCTGCTGGATCTGCTGGCCCGGGTGCACGCGCAGCGGGGTCACTTCGCGGAGGCGGACGAGTGCTGGGCCCGGATCCAGACCGACGATCCGGAGAACGTCGAGGCGAACGCCGGTCGGGCCCAGATCGCCGACATCTCAGCGGGTCGACACCGGGCTCGCCCGCTGCTGCCCGCGGGACGCGTGCTGGTGATCGCGATGGCGATCTGCCTGGCCGGGGCCGGGGTGGCGGCCTGGGGCGCGACCGCCGGTCCGGTTCCATCGGTGGAACCGTTGGCCGTGGACAGTATCGAGGAGCAGGCCGGCAAAGCCGACGCGCTCGCACGCCAGCTCGCAGACCTTCAGGCCGAGCGCGCGGAAACGGAGGCCCGAACGGCCCGCGCCGTCGACGCCCTCGCCGCGAGCCTCGCGTTCTCGGGCGTCCGAGTGACCGAGCGTCCCGACGGGGTCCAGGTGGTGTTCGACGAAGGTCTGTTCGCGCGCAGCGACCGGCTCACCGACAGCGGAGCGGACATGCTCGCCGCAGTCGGCAGGCGGCTGGTCGGGCAGGACGTGTCCACGGCTGTCGTCGGCCACACCGTCGTGGTTCCCGGCGGCCCCGACAGCGGTGGATCCGTCGTCGCGCTGGCCCGCGCACTGGTCGCGGCCCGCGAGCTCGCCGAGAGCAGCGGGACCCCGCTCGCCACCTTCGAGCTCGCGAGCGCGGACCAGGCCCAGGTGCTGTTCCCAGAGCCGGCCAGAAACCGCACGGTGACGCTGTTGATCACACCGAACCTTCGCTGACCCCGTTCCAACCAGCCCTGCCCGCCGGCTCGGGCCGCCCTCCGCTCCGCGACAAACAATCCGAGGCTCAGGACAGCGGATAACCTGCGCCTGGCGACTCGCGCCTGGTGCAGGCTGTGGGGCGCTGCAGCCGGCATCACCCAGCGCCGCCGACGTCGACCGCTCGACGGCCACCGTGACGGTATGGCACCGCTTCCCAACTGCGCACGGGCACTGGTCGAGTCCGGAAGGCTCACGCACTGCGTCACTCTGAACCCGGCGGCAGCCCGCAGGTCAGCGCCATCTGGATCAGTCTCGGCGACGACGAGATCGCGATGGCGCGCATTCCGAACCACCGGAAGGTGTAGAACCTCCGCCGCGATCCGCGGATCGTCCTGTCGTTGCAGGACGACGCGCGCAACGAGATCGGCACGCTACCCCGGATCCGCCGCCCGGGCTACGTCGTACGGATCACCGTCGACCGGGTCGGCAGGTTCGGCCCATGGGCGTAGCGCGAGCGCGACGGGCACGCCGGCGAACCGGACCGGCCAGGTCGCCGACCGCGAGTCGAAAGGAGCGACCCGGCCTGCTCACGATCGCGGACGGGATCGCCGCTCGTGGATCTCAGCTGGTCGTGACCGGCGGATCGTCGTCGCACACGAAGCGGCTTCCATGGTTGGCCAGCAGGTCGTCCCGGACCCAGCCCTGGTCCCCGGTGGACACGTTGCGCACCAAGGTCCACGTGCCACCGTCACCGGGGAGATA
>JBOHEP010000553.1:0-14076 GCA_050701075.1 Pseudonocardia sp.
CGGCCTGATCACCAAGACCGACACGAACCCGTTCTTCGTGAAGATGAAGCAAGGCGCCGAGGATGCGGCGGCCGCCCAGGGGGTGAGCTTGCAGAGCTTCGCGGGGAGGAAGGACGGCGACAACGAGGCGCAGGTGCAGGCCATCGAGAACCTGATCTCGGCAGGCGCCAAGGGCTTCCTGATCACCGCGAACGACTCCAAGGCGATCATCCCGGCGATCGACAAGGCAAGGCAGGCCGGGCTTCTGGTGATCGCCCTGGACACCCCGACCGAGCCCGCCGATGCGGTCGACGCCACCTTCGCCACGGACAACTACCAGGCGGGTCTGCTGATCGGTCTGTGGGCGAAGGCGAAGTTCGACGCCGAGGGCAAGCAGGCCAGGATCGCGATGCTGAACCTCAATGCGGAGCAGGTGTCGGTGGACGTCCAGCGCGACCAGGGCTTCCTGGAGGGCTTCGGGGTCGACGTCGTGGACCGGGCGGTGATCGGCGACGAGACCGATCCGCGGATCGTCGGGCACGGTGTGACCGCCGGCGCGGAGGAAGGCGGCCGGACCGCGATGGAGAACCTGCTGCAGAAGGACCCGACGATCAACCTGCTCTACACGGTCAACGAGCTGTCCGCCGCCGGCGCCTACCAGGCACTCAAGGCGGCCGGCAAGGAGACCGAGGTCACCATCGTCTCGGTCGACGGCGGCTGCTCGGGTGTGGCCGACGTCCGGGGTGGGGTGATCGCCGCGACGTCACAGCAGTACCCGCTGAAGATGGCCTCGCTCGGCATCGAGGCGATCTCCGCGTTCGCCAAGAACGGCACCGAGCCCACGACGTCGGCCGGCAAGGACTTCGTCGACACCGGCGTCGAGCTGATCACCGACCAGCCCCAGGCGGGCGTCACCGCCCGGGACACCGCGTTCGGTATGCAGAACTGCTGGGGCTGAGGAGTGCAGGCACCGGTGCTCCAGCGGGTCCAGCACGTTCTGCATGCCCGCCCGACGCTAGGGCCGCTCGCGGTGCTGGTGGTCGCGATGCTCGCGTTCTCCGTGCTGTCCGATCGCTTCCTCTCCGCGGCCAACCTCGGGTTGGTGCTGCAACAGGTCACGGTGATCGCGGTGCTGGCGTTGGGGCAGACCCTCGTCATCCTGACCGCGGGTGTCGATCTGTCTGTCGGTGCGATCGCGGTGTTCTCCTCGATCCTGATGGCCGCCGTCGCGACCGAGCTCGGGGTGCCCGGCGCCCTCGCACTGCTGGTCGGGTTCCTGCTCGGCGCAGGGATGGGTGCGATCAACGGGCTGCTGGTCACCCGCCTGAGCCTGCCGCCGTTCATCGTCACCCTTGCCACGTTGAGCATCTTCTTCTCCCTCAACTCCGTGGTCTCCCGCAGCGAGACGGTTCGCGGCTCGGACATGCCGGCGATCATGACGTTCACCGGGACCTCCATCCCGGTCGGTGAGTTCCGTCTCACCTACGGCTCGATCATCATGCTGGGGCTGTTCGCGGTGTTCTTCTACGCGCTGGGCAACACCGCCTGGGGCAAGCACGTCTACGCCACCGGCGATGACGTCGAGGCGGCCCGGCTGGCCGGGGTCCGGACCGGCCGGGTGCTGTTCTCGGTCTACCTGGCCGCCGGAGGGCTCTACGCGATCGGGTCCTGGATCCTGATCGGGCGGCTGGCCTCGGCCAGCCCCACCGTCGGCATGGAGTACAACCTCGACTCCATCACCGCCGTCGTGATCGGCGGCACGAGCCTGTTCGGTGGCCGCGGCGCTGTCCTGGGCACGTTGATCGGCGCGCTCATCGTCGGGGTGTTCCGCAACGGGCTGCAGCTCGGCGGGGTCGATGTGGTCTGGCAGGGCTTCGCGATCGGCCTGCTCGTCCTGGCCGCGGTCGCCATCGACCAGTGGATCAGGAGGGTGAACCCGTGACCGACACCGAGACCACCCCCGCGGTGCCGCTCCCGACCACGGCCTTACGCCAGTCGGTGCTGCAGGCCAGGGGCCTGGTCAAGAGGTACGGGTCGGTGACCGCACTCGACGGTAGCGACCTCGAGCTCTGCCCCGGGGAGATCCTCGCCGTGATCGGGGACAACGGGGCAGGCAAGACCAGCCTGATCAAGGCCCTGTGCGGGGCGATGCTCCCCGACAGCGGCGAGATCCTGCTCGACGGCACACCGGTGGCATTCAAGAGCCCGATGGACGCCCGCCGGGCCGGGATCGAGACCGTCTACCAGACCCTCGCCGTCGCACCCGGCCTCGATATCGCCGAGAACCTGTTCCTGGGCCGGGAGGTACGCAAACCCGGGATCCTCGGGTCGTTGTTCCGGATGCTCGACCGCAAGCACATGCGCCAGGTTGCCCGCCGGCACCTGAGCGAGCTCGGCATCTCGACCCTGCAGGACATCGGCCAGACCGTCGAGAGTCTCTCCGGCGGGCAACGCCAGGGGGTGGCCGTGGCCCGCGCAGCCGCGTTCGGCAGCAAGGTCCTCATCCTCGACGAACCCACCGCCGCGCTCGGGGTCAAGGAGGGCGACCGGGTGCTCCAGCTCGTCCGCGACGTCCGCGACCGCGGCCTGCCGGTCATCCTGGTCAGCCACAACATGCCCCATGTGTTCGACATCGCCGACCGGATCCACATCCAGCGACTCGGCCGGCGGGCCACGGTGATCACGCCGCAGTCGCACACGATGTCCGAAGCTGTGGCGATCATGACCGGTGCGACCGAGCCACCCCCGCAGGTGGCGTGAGGTTGCTCGCCCGGCCGTGGCCCAGCGCGACCGGGCCCGTCGTCACCCATCCACCTCCACACCGTGGCGACGTCACGGTCGGGCGCGGTGACGCGCGGCGTCTTACGCGTCGCCTCCACCCGATACGATGTGCCTACAAGCAGGGTCGAGGTGGTCGCATGGATGTCGGTGCGCGGGAGCTGAAGGAGAGGTTGTCGGAGTACCTCGAACGCGCCCCGCGGCGAGTACCTCACGGTCACCGACCGCGGCCGACCAAAGGCCGTGCTCGGACCGCTGCCCGGAGCTGACGACTTCGCGAGGGGCATTGCCGAGGGATGGATCACGCCTCCGGCTTCGACCGGCCATGCCCCGCCGCCACCGGTGCGAGCGCACGCCTCGGCCTCCGTTCAGGCCATGATCGACGAGGACCGGCTGAGGAGTGACGCTCTACCTCGACTCGAGCGCGCTGCTGAAGCGCTATGTCGACGAGCCGGACAGCCAGCGGTACAACGAGATCTTTGGGTCCGCCATCTCCCGCAGGTCGAGACCCTCCGACGGGTACGGCGCCTTGGTTTAACCTCGATCCGTGAGCCCTGCAAGAGACACAGCAGACACCGCAGACACAGCCGGCAGCACCGGGAGCGACCTGCCCGAGCAGATCCGGGTGCGCCGGGCCAAGCGGGCCGAGATGCTCGCGGCGGGCCACGACCCCTACCCGGTCGCCGTCGAGCGCACGCACAGCCTGAGCCAGGTCCGCGCCGCCCACCTCGATCTGCCGCCCGACACCACGACCGGCGACCGCGTCGGGGTGACCGGCCGGGTGATCTTCCTGCGCAACACGGGCAAACTGTGTTTCGCAACACTGCGCGAGGGTGACGGCACCGAGTTGCAGGCCATGGTGAGCCTGGCGGGCGTCGGCGTTGATGAGCTGGCCCGCTGGAAGGCCGGCGTCGATCTCGGCGACCACGTGTTCGTGCACGGTGAGGTGATCACCTCGCGTCGCGGGGAACTGTCCGTCATGGTCGATCGATGGACGATGGCGTCGAAGGCGGTGCGCCCGTTGCCGGTGGCGCATCGTGAGCTCTCCGAGGAGACGCGGGTCCGCCAGCGTTACGTCGACCTCATCGTGCGCCCGCAGGCCCGCGAGATGGTCCGCACGCGCGCGGAGGTGATTCGCACGCTGCGCAGTGCGATGCACGAGCGGTCGTTCATCGAGGTCGAAACGCCCATGCTCCAGCTGCAACACGGCGGGGCCACCGCCCGACCGTTCGTCACCCATGCCAACGCGCTCGACACCGATCTGTACCTGCGGATCGCGCCGGAACTGTTCCTCAAGCGATGCGTCGTCGGCGGTATCGAGCGCGTCTTCGAGATCAATCGGAACTTCCGAAACGAGGGGATCGACTCCACGCACTCACCGGAGTTCGCCATGATGGAGGCCTACCAGGCCTACGCGACCTATGACGACATGGCCGGGCTGACCCAGGCACTGGTCATCGCGAGCGCGGCGGCGGTGTTCGGTTCTCCGGTCATCCGGCATGCCGACGGGTCAGAACATGATCTGGGTGGGCAGTGGCGTGTTGTCACGCTCTACAACTCCGTCGCGGAGGCGGTCGGGTTCGATGTGACGCCGGACACCCCGGTCGAGGATCTGCGTAAGCTCGCGGCGGCGCACGAGGTCGAGCCGAAGGAGACCTCGACCGCCGGTGAGATCGTGCTGGAGCTGTTCGAGAAGCTCGTGGAGCACACCCTTGTCGAGCCGACGTTCGTGCGCGACTTCCCACTCGAGACCCGGCCTTTGACCAGGGCACATCGGGATGATCCGCGGCTCGCCGAGTCCTGGGATCTGATCGTCTTCGGCACCGAGCTCGCAACCGCGTACTCGGAGCTGGTGGACCCGGTCGAGCAGCGGGAACGGCTCTACGCCCAGTCGCTGCTGGCGGCGGCAGGCGACGACGAGGCCATGCAGGTCGACGACGACTTCCTGCGGGCGATGGAGTATGGAATGCCCCCGACAGGGGGCATGGGAATGGGCGTCGACCGGCTGCTGATGACGTTGACCGGACGTGGTATCCGGGAGACCATTCTGTACCCGCTGGTCCGTTCCGAGTAACCGAAACCGGGCAACCGCTCGGCTGACTCGACAGTGTCCCGACTCGACAGCGTCACTGTAATAGAGCTATCGTGCCCAGCAGCGGCGTCGCCGCTTACAACGAACTGTGATGAAGCGTGGAGGGCTGCGACGGTGGCGCAGATCCGAGAGATTCGGCTCGTCGACGACCTGGACGGCAAGGATGCCGATGAGACGGTCGAGTTCGGTATCGACGGCAAGACCTATGAGATCGATCTGTCGAAGGACAATGCGGGCAGGTTGCGCGACGCTTTCGCCGCTTACGTCGCGGCGGCTCGCCGGGGCGCAGGGCGTCGCCGAACCGGTTCCGGTTCCGCTGCGCCGGTGGGTCGGCGGCCGTCGATCGATCGTGAGCAGAACCAGGCGATCCGTGAGTGGGCGCGCAAGCGGGGGATGAAGGTCTCCGACCGTGGTCGGATCCCGTCCGAGGTGCTCGAGGCCTACCACAAGGAGAACTGAGGGGCGGGCTCCCGTTCGTCGCGCGCCCGCGGCGAGGTCTGTCAGGACGACCGACCCCGGGAACGTCCGGGGGCGCCCGTCCGTTGTTTCACCAGAAGGTCCGCACCATGGGCGGCGAACGCCATCCGCCCGATACAGTGGTGTCGGGTGTCCGCGGCGCAGCAGGTGTCGCAGGTGTGGACGCAGCAGGCGAGGAGTTGTAGATGTTCGAGAGGTTCACCGACCGGGCGAGGCGTGTTGTCGTCCTGGCGCAAGAAGAAGCCAGGATGCTCAACCACAACTACATCGGCACCGAGCACATCCTCCTCGGCCTGATCCATGAGGGCGAGGGGGTGGCCGCCAAGGCCCTCGAGTCGCTCGGGATCGCCTTGGAGGGCGTCCGGCAGCAGGTCGAGGAGATCATCGGCCAAGGTCAGCAGGCACCGAGCGGGCACATCCCCTTCACCCCGCGGGCGAAGAAGGTGCTGGAGCTGTCGCTGCGCGAGGCGCTGCAGCTCGGGCACAACTACATCGGCACCGAGCACATCCTGCTCGGCCTCATCCGCGAAGGTGAGGGAGTCGCTGCGCAGGTGCTGGTCAAGCTGGGCGCGGATCTCAACCGCGTCCGCCAGCAGGTCCTCCAGCTGCTGTCGGGCTATCAGGGCAAGGAGCCCGCCGAGGGCACCTCCAGCGGCCGGGGTGAGGGCACTCCGTCGTCCTCGCTGGTGCTCGACCAGTTCGGTCGCAACCTCACCCAGCAGGCCCGTGAGGGCAAGCTGGACCCGGTCATCGGCCGGGAGAAGGAGATCGAGCGGGTCATGCAGGTCCTGTCGCGGCGGACCAAGAACAACCCCGTCCTGATCGGCGAGCCCGGCGTCGGCAAGACCGCCGTCGTCGAGGGGCTGGCCCAGGACATCGTCCGGGGCGTGGTACCCGAGACGCTGAAGGACAAGCAGCTCTACACGCTCGACCTGGGCTCGCTGGTCGCCGTTTCCCGTTACCGCGGCGACTTCGAGGAGCGCCTGAAGAAGGTCCTCAAGGAGATCCGCACGCGCGGCGACATCATCCTGTTCATCGACGAGATCCACACCCTGGTCGGGGCAGGCGCCGCCGAGGGTGCGATCGACGCCGCCAGCATCCTCAAGCCGATGCTGGCCCGCGGCGAGCTGCAGACGGTCGGCGCCACCACGCTCGACGAGTACCGCAAGTACGTCGAGAAGGACCCGGCCCTGGAGCGCCGTTTCCAGCCGATCCAGGTGGGCGAGCCCACCGTGGCGCACACCATCGAGATCCTCAAGGGCCTGCGCGACCGGTACGAGGCGCACCACCGGGTCACGATCACCGACACGGCCCTGGTCGCCGCGGCCACCCTGGCCGATCGCTACATCAGCGACCGGTTCCTGCCGGACAAGGCGATCGACCTGATCGACGAGGCCGGTGCCCGGATGCGGATCCGCCGGATGACCGCGCCGCCGGACCTGCGGGAGTTCGACGAGAAGATCGCGAACGTGCGTCGTGACAAGGAGTCGGCGATCGACGCGCAGGACTTCGAGCGGGCCGCGCACCTGCGCGACTCGGAGAAGCAGCTGCTGGCGGGCAAGTCCGAGCGGGAGAAGCAGTGGAAGTCCGGCGACCTCGACGTGGTCGCGGAGGTCGACGACGAGCAGATCGCCGAGGTCCTGGCCAACTGGACAGGTATCCCGGTCTTCAAGCTCACCGAGGAGGAGACCACCCGCCTGCTCAAGATGGAGGACGAGATCCACAAGCGGATCATCGGTCAGGAGGAGGCCGTCCGGTCGGTCTCCCAGGCCATCCGCCGCACGCGGGCCGGGCTCAAGGACCCCAAGCGCCCGTCGGGCTCGTTCATCTTCGCCGGCCCGTCCGGTGTCGGCAAGACCGAGCTGTCCAAGGCGCTGGCCAACTTCCTGTTCGGCGAGGACGACGCGCTCATCCAGATCGACATGGGCGAGTTCCACGACCGCTACACCGCGTCTCGGCTCTTCGGTGCCCCTCCCGGGTACGTGGGCTACGAGGAGGGCGGGCAGCTCACCGAGAAGGTGCGGCGCAAGCCGTTCTCGGTGGTGCTGTTCGATGAGATCGAGAAGGCGCACCAGGAGATCTACAACACTCTTCTGCAGGTGCTCGAGGACGGTCGTCTGACCGACGGTCAGGGCCGCACGGTGGACTTCAAGAACACTGTGATCATCTTCACCTCGAACCTCGGCACCCAGGACATCTCCAAGGCGGTCGGCCTCGGGTTCGCCCAGGGCAACGACGCGGGCTCGAACTACGAGCGGATGAAGAACAAGGTCAACGACGAGCTGAAGAAGCACTTCCGCCCGGAGTTCCTCAACCGCATCGACGACATCGTGGTGTTCCATCAACTCACCGAGGCGCAGATCATCACGATGGTGGACCTGATGATCACCAGGGTGGAGGGTGCCCTGTCCAACAAGGACATGGCCATCGAGCTCACTCCGGCGGCGAAGGGCCTGCTCGCGCGACGCGGGTTCGACCCCGTGCTGGGTGCGCGTCCGCTGCGCCGCACGATCCAGCGCGAGATCGAGGACCAGCTGTCGGAGAAGATCCTGTTCGGCGAGGTCTCGTCCGGCCAGATCGTGATCGTGGACGTCGAGGGCTTCGATCCCGACGCCCCCGAGGGTTCCCGGGCGGGCGACGACAAGGCCAAGTTCACCTTCCGGGGTGAGCCGAAGCCCAGCATCACCGTCCCCGATGCCCCGCCGGTCGACATGGCCGGGGCCAGCGAGGAGTGATCGACCGCTAGCGATCCACGGCTGAACGGCCCGCTCGGACACTTCGAGCGGGTCGTTCGGCGTTCGGGTTGACAGGCTACGAGTATCCGCCGGCCACAGGAACACCGACTCAGTCTTATCGCACCGGTTCAGCCTGAGGCGGCGAGCCCTGGTCCACTCCCGGTGCGGGGAGCGACGTCTGCTCCTCTGCCTCGATGACATCGTCGGCGACGAACCCCATGCCGATGAAGATCATCGCGATCAGCGCAGCGGTGGCGACCACCAAGGTCAGCCGCCAGAACACGATGAGAACCAGTGCGATGAAGAAGATCGGGATGAATGAGTTGGACATGTCACACCCCTGCGTGGTCGAGCCGAGTGGACCGAGCACTCATAGGATCGGGCATAGGTAAGACGTCTGTCAACTAGGAGCCTGTCGTCTGATGACTGTCGTCCGGACAAACTTGACAGATGTCTGCTGTCTCCGTAGCGTCACGAGTGCCTTGAGCCGTCACCGGCGGTCGGGAGCAACGCTGGCGATGTCGAACGTCAGCATGATCAGGGCCCGCAACATGCCGGACAGAGGGTTACTGCGATGGACCATGAGCTCGATGGCGACTCGCGCTTCGATCTTCAGCGCGATGCGGCGCGGCCGCTGCCCGATGTGATCGCAGACAAGCTCCGCGAGCTGATCGACGCCGGCCTGTACAAGCCCGGCGGCCGGCTGCACGCCGAGTCGGAACTCGCCCGGCGGTGGAAGGTTGCCCGCAGTTCGGTTCGAACCGCACTGCAGCGGCTTGAGACATTGGGCATTCTGGAGTCCCGGCACGGCCGCGGGTGGTACGTACGCCGGACGCGGCCGGTGGAGCGCCCGTTGCCCGGATTGCTCCATGGCCGCCGATTCCGAGTCAGCGATCTGTTCGAACTGCGGATGGGCCTGGAGGGGCTTGCGGCGAGCCTCGCCGCCATCCGGGCGACCCTGGGCGAGATCGAGGACATCGCCAAGCTCAACCAGCGGCACCTGGACTCCGGCGACGACCTGGACGAGCTGGTGGACAGTGACCGGGCCTTTCACGAGGCCATTGTCGCGGCCTCGCGAAACGAGCTCCTGATCGAGACCTACCGCGGTCTCATCGGTGAGCTCGACGAGTCGCGACGTCAGAGTTTCAGCCGTATCGGTATGTCCGTGCGCTCGGCTCGGGAGCATACCAAGATCGTCCGATACATCCGCAATCGCGATCCCGGCGGTGCCCGGATGGCGATGAACAGTCACCTTCAGCGGCTTTACGACGAGATCGCCGACATCGACCACGAGCCAATGGACACCACGCACAGTGGTCCCGAGGCCGAGACGGAGTGGCACGACCGCGGTGGCCAGGGGTAGCGGATCACGCTCGGGCTGACGATGATGTCGTCGAGGCTGTCGGCGACGGGTGGATTTGATGACGGTTGCGGTCGTGGTCATCGCCTGCGTCTTCCTCAGCCTCGGAATGCTCGCGCTCGTGGCCTTCCTGCTGCGCCACCGTTTTCGACGGTGGCTCTCGCGCGAACTGGTGGGGCTCGTCGGTCCGTCGATTGTCGCCGCGCTGCCGCCGCGGGTCGTGCTCGCGAACCTCCTGGAGAAGATCTACGGACCGGACGGCGACTACGAGAGCGTGCTCGTCGCGGTCCTGGGTGGCGCCGGCCATGATCCTCGCGGGCGAGATCTCGCCGCCAGCAGGCGGACGACGGCGCATTTTCAGGTCCGGACGATCGACGATGCCACCTGCTCGGTCGTGGCGACCTGGACCCATCGATTGTCCGGTATGATCGAGGATCACAACTTCGTGGTCTTTGCGACCTGCGACTCCGAGACCTGGGAGATCACGTCGCGCCAGCGTTTGGTTCCACTCTACGAGTCCTGGTTCGTACCTGACGAGGACCTCTTCGAGGAGATAATTCCCAACCTCAGTTCATCGCTGCAGGTCGGCATCAACTATACCGACGAGAGCGGGGCCAGCCATCAAGTCGGCTTGCAGCGGATCAATTCCACGGAGGTCGCAGTCCGGGACTACTCGAAATATGTGCAGCTTCCGGACGAGACGGATCTGAAGAATCTTCGAATCTTGCAGTTCGATCTCGGGGAGCTGTTCGGGGACGACCATGTCGTGAATGCGATCCGGGGCTTGTCAGTGCGGTTCGAGGCCAAGGAGCCTTTCGGCGACGGCTTCCTCACCTGGTCGCCGCCGTACCCGTGCTTCGTCGAACGGTTGACCTTCGACGTCACCGAACTGGGCTCGGCGGGCCACGACCTGGTTTTCAAGATCGTTGTATTCACGATGAAGGCCATCGCGCCCGGTGCTCAGTGGGCCAGCGCGGCGGACATCCGTGCGGTCGAGCTAGACTCCTGGCTCCTCCCCGGCCACGGGGTTGCGTTGCTCTGGAAGCCCGTAGATCAGGTGGACCCGCATGGCGGCCAATGGAGATGATGTCGTCGCCGCCCATACCGCGTTGGCGTCGCGTGTCGACCTCATCGAGCAGCGCCGGCTTCTCTACTCCATGGTCCATGAGTTGGTGTCACCGTCGGGTTCCCCGCCGCTCGAGGACCCTGATGTGCTCGACAGTCCTGTCGCCCGTGCACTGCTCGGTGCTCGGATGGCAGGCAGTCGGGCGTTCGTACCCGACGAGGATCTGGCGGGCCTGAGTTCGCTCTCCGAGGACTGGACGGTGCAGGCAGTCGGGACGTCGATCGCCGTCGCCGTGACACCTTCAGCGGTGCGCGCGCTGCATGCCGCATTGGCCCGGGTCGCTGAGGAGATGTCGGGTGCAGGTGGGTCCGGCATATGGCCGTCGATCCTCACGGCACGAGATGGCGACCGGCTACGCGCTTCGATCGGCCTTCTCGCCCGGGGTGCTGCCCTTGCGTACTCCGCTGAGCCGGCGCTGGTGCAGGACCTGCTGCCGCATGTCGCCCTGCTCGCGATCGTCGAGAAGGGAAGCAGGCTCGGCTCCGCCTCGGTACGGGAGTTCCCAGGCCTCGTCCTCGTTCCCGAACCGGCATCCGCGCTCGAGGCAGCCGAGGCACTCGTTCACGAGGCCGCCCACCAGAAGATCTTCGACTTCGCCGTGACCTACGACTTCTTTCCGGCCCACGCCGCGGCCTGCCCACCGTGCGTTCCGTCCTGGCGTCCCGGTGACGCCCGGTGGCCGCTCGAACAGACCCTGGCCGCCTGGCACGCCTATCACTGCCTCGCGGCGCTCGCCGGTGGGCTCGGACACGATGGTCTGGATGACGCCGGATCGGGCTCGTTGCTGACGGTTGCCGAACGGCGGGCCGAGATCCTGGGCAACTGGTTGTACGGTCACCGTCGGTACCTCGGGGCCGATGCCAGGTTGCTGTTGGCCGGGTTGGGCGGATGGGCGCCCGATGGGGTCGCCGAACCGGTTGTGCCGATCAGGATCCCGGTGGGACCGGTGATAGGGAGGCGACGGCACGGGACACGGCAGCTCGTGGGAATCGGTGGGCGGTCACCGCGAATCTACTGGACCAGCTAAGATCATCCCAGTTGCTCGGTTCGCTTGCCGTTCGGCCATTGAAGACGACCGTCGGGCTATGTTGGTATAGCTCGATCGTGTGCTTCAGTGACGTTTCGGCGGGCACTCGTTAAACGGGATGTGCCGAGAGGCCAGTCAGATTCAGATCGAGATCAATGGTTGACGGGGGTCGGAGTTCATGCCGGAGGAGTTCGCCGAGGAGAAGCCGGGACATACCTTCAGGGTCGAGTGGTTCGGCCCGCAACGTCCAGTGGGCGGGACGGTGTTCGTGAAGGCCGATCCGGCAACGGAGGCCCCGGCAGGCCTCGGCGAGGCCGAGCCCCAGCCGAACTGAACCGGACCGACCGATGATCCGGTCGCCTTCGTCGCTCCAGTGGGCGGGTACTCCCCGCGACCTGTGACGGCGGCCGCTAGCGTGGGACCGTGAGCTCGGTGCGGGTCGTCCCGGAGACCGAGCTGATGAGCGGTGAGGACCTCTCCGCCGACGATGCCTGGCCCACGGTGCGCCACTGCGGTCTACGCCATCTGCTCGGGGCGGCCTTCGTCCGGTTCCGCTACGGCGACGGCTTCAGCCACGCCCGTGCGTTCGGTCTTCAGCTCGCGCTGGCGGCGGTGCCGCTCGTGATCGCGGGCGCCGGGCTGGCGACGGCGCTGGGTGCCGAGTCCTTCGCCGAGGTGGTCGCCCGGACGGTCGTGGCGATCTCGCCGGGCAGCAGCGACTCGCTGGTCGCCGACGTCGTGAGCGGAGGCGCCGAGGACGAGGGCAGTGAGCGCGCCGAGGTCGTCGTGGCGCTCGGCCTGATCACCGCGTTCCTCGCCGCGACGTCGGCGTTCGCGCAGCTGGAGCGGGGCGCAAATCGGATCTACGGAACCAAGCGTGACCGTCCTGCCCTGCGCAAGTACGGCCGCGCGGCCGTGTTGACCGCGACGGCGGGAGTCTCGATGGCCGTCGGGTTGCTGCTGATCGTGGCGGGCGAGCCATTCGGTGACGCCCTGGAACAGGTGTACCGGTGGGGCGGCGCCGTCGAGACCCTGTGGGATGTGTTCCGTTGGCCGCTCGGACTGGTCGCGCTGGTCGTCGCCGTAACGGCGTTGTTCCGGTATTCGCCGCGGCGGCGCCAACCCGGGCTGAGCTGGCTCGCGGTCGGTGCGGCGGTGACGGTCCTCGTGTGGTTGGCGGGCTCGGGGCTGCTCGCCCTGTATGTGGTGGCAGCTGCGGGCTTCGACGACACCTATGGACCGTTGACCGCGGTGATGGCACTGCTGTTGTGGGCCAACGTCACCGGCATCGCGCTGCTCGCCGGGCTGGCACTCGCCGCACAGCTGGAGGCCGTGCGGGCCGGTTTGCCGGAGCCGCTGTTGCTCGACAGTGATGACGACGGCATCCCTGATGAGCTCGACGAGCACCCTGAGTCGCCGGCCCGCTGAGGTCGGAGCCAGCTGAGGGTGTCGAGAACCGCGTCGGATCCGGGCTCAGGACACCGTCGACAGCTGCACGACCTCGAACTCCAGCAGCGACGCCCCCGATGCCACCGGCCGCGCGCGCTCGCCAGCGTGCGCCGCTATCGCCGGTCCGTCGCGCCACGCCTGGAATGCCTCATCGGACTCCCAGTGGGTGACCACGAAGTAGCGGGTCTCGCCCGCGACCGGGCGCAGCAGCTCGAAGGACAGGAAGCCCGGCTGCCCGTCAACGGCGTGCAACCGGTTGGCGAAGCGCCGTTCCAGCTCGGGACCTGCGCCCTCTGGCACCTCAATAGCATTGATCTTCACGACGGCCATGGGACCAGGCTAGTGCAGTTCATCGGGGGGTCTAGAGCACGCCGTCAGTATCATGATCACCCAACGGGTACACGGAGCCGCATCCCGTGCGGTTCCCCGTGCCGAGACGCTGATCTTGGCAGGTCAGCCCGGCTCCGGTGGCGCCGTGATCAGCGGTTGGGAACCCGGAACCGCACCCCTCACGGCTGGCGGTTCCCAGACATCGATCAAGCACTCGGCACCGTCCACCCACCGGAACAGGCACCACCTCCACGCGTGCCCTCGCCCGACCGAACCCCGAAGAACATCTGCGGCACTGGCCACGACGTGGTGGTCGGTCGCGCGCCGGCTCGCGGAGAACGGCGGGATGGCGTACGACGCGCGCGGACACGGGCGGTCGCAGGCGAGTGGACCCAGATGATGAACGACGCGACCGACGTGCCGCAGCAGCTCGCCGTCGGACCCGCGGTGCGCGATCGCATGATCAGACCGGTGCCCTGACGCCGGTGCCGTGGTCATGGATCTCCACGGCCACCACCTGCGCACGGACCGCCGGCAGCGGGTGCAGCAGGCCGAACGCCTGGATCGGGCGCTCCGCCGCGAGCACGCAGTGCGCCAGCCACGACCCCGGCAGGTAGGCCGCAACGGGTGCGCGAACCCGCCCGGCCAGCGCGTCGTGCACCGCGGCGTGCACGGCCAGCAGCTCGGCGTCGACGATCGCCGCGAGCACGAGCTCCTCGGGCC
>JBOHEP010000554.1:0-1187 GCA_050701075.1 Pseudonocardia sp.
TGAACCACCCCGGGTTCGGTAGAGACTCGTTGTTGGGGTCAGGCGACCAAGCTGATCAGGTCGCCTGACTCGTACAGGGTCTCGAACTCCACCGGTGGCCTACCTCCGCAGGCTCCGTGCAATCGACGGTTGTTGTACCAATCCACCCATGCCGCGGTGGCGACGTCGACTTCTTCAATAGTATGCCATGGGCCGTGTGGTTTAATCAACTCGGTCTTGTACAAGCCTATCATTGATTCGGCCAGTGCGTTGTCGAGGGCGTCTCCGACGGCGCCGATCGAGGCGTCGATACCGGCGTCGAGGAGGTGTTGGGTGAACCGGAACGACGTGTACTGACTACCCGCGTCGGAATGGTGAACAAGCTTGCTTTCTCCGTCATCCCCCCGGTAGCATCTGCAGCGAAGCCCCATCTCGATCGTGTCCAAAACGAGACCAGTCTCCTTGGACATACTCGTTTTCCAGCCGACAACTTTCCGGGAAAACACATCAACGGTGAATGCGGTGTACACCGTGCCCGCCCAGGTGGCCACGTAGGTGAAATCGGCCACCCACAACCGGTTCGGGGCGCCGGCGGTGAACTGGCGTTTCACCAGGTCCGGTGCGCGGACACCGTCCGGGTCGGACACCGTGGTGCGGACCGTCTTGCCCCGCACCGCACCGACCAGGCCCAACGAGCGCATGAGGCGCTCGACCCGGCACCGACCCACGACGATGCCTTCCCGGTTCAACGCCCACCACACCTTCTCCGCCCCATACACCGAGTAATTCTCCTCATACACCCGCTTGATTTCTTTCTTCAGTTCCTCATCGCGCACTGCGCGCGCCGACGGCGACCGAGAACACGCCGCATAATAGGTGGACGGGGCGATCTGCATACCGACGTCAGTCAGCACCACACAAATCGGCTCGATCCCGAACCGATTCTTATGCTCCGTGATGAACGCTACGAGCGTGGCAGTCGAGGGTCGAGCTCCCTCGCGAAGAAAACCGACGCCGCCTTCAGGATCTCGTTCGCCCGCCGCAACTCACGATTCTCCCGCGCCAACAGGCGAATCCGCTCCATATCCTCACCGGTCGTACCCGACCGCGCACCCGCGTCCGTCTCAGCCTGGCGCACCCACCGGCGTAACGACTCACGCGACACACCGACTTTCCCCGCGATCGACACAATCGCTTCCCACCGCGAC
>JBOHEP010000555.1:0-18261 GCA_050701075.1 Pseudonocardia sp.
CCCGTCACACCGGGCCGTGACGGGTCGGCAGGCGGGTTGAGCAGCGGAAACCGGGGGGTGTGACGGGTGTTGCGGCGTCACGGCGAGCTGTCACAAGCAGCCCGGGACGGGCCTATGTCACGGCGCCCGCCGTGCTGCAACCGGCCGCCGCGATGGTCGCCACCGTGGTCGTCGTGGTCGTCGTGGTTGCGGCGTGCTCTCAACGTGATGACCGGCGTGCTCGCGGCCCGGTCATGACGGCTTGGTCGTTGGTTCGGCCGCGACGGCGGTCCCCGCTCGCCTGGACCTTCGTCTCGATGTGCTCTGCAGCCGCGTTTCGGGTCACCGCGCCTGCAGGGGCGGTGACCTGCGGTGTTGCGGCCGTCGGGTGGCGTCTGCTCGGCGGTTCTTAACCCGCCGGGGCAGACGCCGAGCAGTCGCCGGGCCACCCGCCGCCGGGGTTACTGCCGCAACTGACCGTCGCCGCTGGGTCCACTCAGGACGAAACCGTCGGGAGCCCGTCGAGCTGCCGTTCCGCAGCGACGGTGGCAGGGACGGGTCTCCACCGGCGAACGGCCATCACCGAGGCGGGCTCGTCGTCCGCGCGGACGAACGCCGAAGCAACCCACGCGCACCGGTCCGGGAGAAATCGTCCGCGGCCGCCACAGACAACGCTCGATCCACTCAGGACGATCCTCCCGGCAGAAGTCCGTCGGTCTGCTGCTCAGGTCGCGACGTCAGCATCAGGGTCGGCGTCAGAGTCGGCGGGGGCGGGTCCGTCCCAGCCGAACCGGTCGGGGCTGTGGTCGCCCCACTTGCGGCCCATGACGACCGCCGGTCGCGGGAACGCGCGCCGGACCAGCGCCCGTCCACCCGCGTCACGCCCCAGGTCGGGGTCTTGGTGACCAGGTCATCGGCGTGCTGTTCCCACTGGCTGATCTGCGCCTCGATGATCGTTCGCTGCTCGCGGACCTTGCCCACATGCTCCGCCCGGCGCGGGTCGCCCAGGCGCGCCACGATCGCCGCCGCCACGGCCTGATCGGCGCGCAGGCCGTCGATGTGGTTGCGGCCACAGCCCGGATCGCGGGCATCCTTGGCGCGGTGGCAGCGGTACTCCCGCTTCACCGACCCATCCGGATACGGCGGCAGGAACCTGCGCGGCATCCCGGTCAGCCCGGTCCCGCACACCACGCACGTGATCAGGCCGGAGAGCAGGTGGCGGGGCTCGGGTGGCGGCCGAGCTCGCGGGCGGCGAACAACGCGCACATCCGCTCCCACTCCTCCCGGGACACGATCGACTCCACCCCCGCGAACTCGCCCACCACCGTCCCGCGGTGCCGCAACAGCCCGGCCAGAGCGGGGCGGGTCATGGAGGCGACGAACGCCGAGCGGTGCCACGGCTTCCCCGACGTCGGCAACGCCGCCCGGTCCCCGGCGGCGCCGCGCTCGTTGAGCTCCCGCACCAGCCCCGACACCGAGTCCCCTGCGAACAGCCGGTCGTAGCATTCCCGGATCACCGCCCGCTCGGCCGTGCCGTGCGCCTCCGGGGTGGGGGTGCGGGGGTCACCGACCTCCCAGCCGGGCGGGGCCGGGAGCATCCCCGGCAGTCCGTACTGGCGAGGACCGCCGTGCTGGCCGGCCTTGCGGGCCCGGCGCACCTTCCCCCGCTTCACCCGCTCACTGATCTTGTCCGACTCGCCGGCAGCAGCGACCATGGACTCCCGGAAGTGCCGGCGTCCGTCGGCGGTGGTCAGGTCGTACTCACCTGAGAGCGCCCACACCCGCAACCCGCGCGACGCCCACTCGACGAGGCGCTCGCCCTCCATGATCTTGCGGGAGACCCGGGTCAGGTCGTACACCATCACCCCATCCGACAACCCGGACTCCAGCCGGGTCACCAGTGCCTCCCAGTCCGGCCGGATCACGTTGGGCTTCCACGCCGAGAGCGAGTTGTCCTTGAAGATCTCCCCGACCACCCCGCCCCGGTCGAGGATCTTCTCCGTACACAACTCCACCTGGTCATCAACCTGGATCGTCTCGCCGTTCGCGGCGAAACTCAGCCGGGCGTAGATGTCCACCACCGGCGCCGGGCGCACCGTGTCGTCGGGTGCGGGCAGCGTCGGCGGGATCGCACGACGAGCACGAGCAACACGGGGGCGGCGGGGCGTGGGATCGGCCATGCCCACATGTTGGTTGAGCAACACCACTCCAGCTCGGGGGTCGGTTGCAGCCAGGGTAGGCACAGCCGAGGTCGCGGGCGGCGACGGCGCGGCGCAGGCCGTCGGGGATGGTGCGGGTGATCCTTCCGACGTCGAGGGGCTGACCCTTGCCGTTCATCACGATCGGGATGACCGCGCAGTCGCAGGCCAGCATCCGCAGCGATCCGGGGGTCAGGGTGCCGCCGAAGCCGAGCATCGCGGGGCGGGCCCAGTTCTCCAGGTCCTCGAGCCCGATGATGACGTCGAGGTGTGGGCGGCGGCCGCCGCGTTCGGGAACGTCGTCGTGGTCCAGGACGTATCCGCAGACCTCGGCGAGGGCTTCGGCCTGGCGTTGGACTGGGCTGCGTTCGTCGTCGGCGGTGAGGGGTTTGGCTCGACGTGGCGCAACCCGGCTTGCCCGGCGGCGAACACCTCCGCGGTGACGGGCAGCTTCGCGGGCAGCGCGGCACCGTCGAGCCCGATCCGCGGGCACACGTGCTCGGCGGCGACGACCCGGCGGCGGGCCTCCCAGTGTTCCCAGCCGATCAGGTCGGTCAGCGCCCCGGCGGGATTCTTGTAGCCGCGTTCGGCGAACACGCCACGCCGCTGCAGGGTCGCGACTGTGCCGACCGCGAGCCGGTCAAGCTGGCGGGTCACACCTTCGCACAAGGTCAGGACCGACAGCAGTTCGTCGTCGGTGGCACCAGAACCCGCGCCCGCGCGCAGCCCGTCGAGCGCCTCGGTGAGGAGGCGGTGCGTGGGGGTGAGGCGACCGGTGGGCACATCCTCATAATACTCGAACAAACGTTCGAATCAAGGTTGTTCGTCGAGCCTTGGCACCGTTCACCGCATGTCTCAGCCGCGCATTCCGGCATCGCGGACGAGCGGACGGAACGGCGGTAGCCGGTCGCGTCGTCCTGCGGCCCGCCTCCGACGGTGAATCAGAAGACGAGGAGCCACTCGCGCTGCGCGACCTCGGTGACCTGGTCGACCGGTCACTCGACATCCCCGACGACATCCTCGATCGACGCCCCGGCCCGCGGCGGCGCGAGATAGGCAGCCGGATGGTGTGCGCCGCTCGACGCAACGCCCCGACCCGCGAGGAGACGAAGGCCTGATCGCGGACCCCGACGGCGGCCTCTTCGCGCACTCCCACGGTGACCAGCCCCCGCTCCCGGACCAGCCCGCCCGTCTCGGCGAAGGATGATCGTCTCAGCGCATGGCGGCCGTCGCCCCGGGTCAAGGCGCCGCGGTTGCCGGGCTGCATAAGACTGGGTACGCGCATTCCGGCGCCTGTGTCGCATCCTGGGCCGACTCACGAAGCGGGCCGTCCGTCGTCGACCCGCGTATCGACGGCTGCCGTGGCGTAGAAGTGCAAGGCGCACGGCCAAGGTTCTTGAGGGAGCCCAGTTCCAGGCGACGTGCACCCACGGCACCGTCCCGACCCATCGGACACGTGGCGCGCCAACAGGTTCTCGACAACGTTCGGCATCACGGCCAGCTCGGCCGCTAGGTCGGCCGCGACACCGTAGTTGGTGCAGCGGGAACCATCAAGACCACGCAGGACCCGCACCGGACCGCCATCCTGAGCGGCCGTGGCGGCCGCTGTGACTGAGATCGAGTTGTCTCCACTCGACCGCACTCTCTCTGCGTTCGATCTGGACCCGTCGGTCTCCACGGCGAGTAGCCCCCCTCTGTTGATCGGCGGAAAGTAGGCGTTCCGTAACCGCACGACACCACTGGCCGTTACGATCGCGGAACGGGGTAACAGGGGGTAAACCTCATGGCGCGCCCTGTTGCCCCAGGCTGGGCAACGGTCGAACGTTGGGAAGCGGATCATGAGCAGCGGATTGGGCGATGGCGACGCGCACGTAGAGCCGGCTGCTGCAGAGCTGGCACACGAGATCCGGCGCCGCAAGCGCGAAGCTGGTCTCAGCAATTCCGACCTGGCCGCGATGGTGGGCTACAGCCGGCAGTACATCGGGTACGCCGAGCGCCCGTCTCGCGGCTTCCCATCCGAGCCATTGATCACTGCACTAGACAAGGCCTTGGACGCGGGAGGGGCCCTCGTAGCACTCCATGCACGGGCCGCCGCGGCGCGCGAGGACCGTCGTGCCGCGGCTACCAATGTCGTCATCAAGGCTGTTGATCCCGCCAACCGGACGATGAGCAGGCAGTCACAGACTGGTACGACCGCCGCGATCGCGATGCCAGGTGCGGCCCGGGGCGACATGCCGTTCAATGCCGACGTGCAGCGTAGAGAGTTCCTGGCCAGCGTGGCGGTTGCCGCCGTCGGCGCGGCTGCGCCGGATTCGATCGCACGGCTACTGGAGGGCCTCAACACCGGACTGCCCCGTCACGTGGGTTTGGCAGAAGTCGAAGCGGTCGAGGCTGCAGCGGATGCTTACATGGGTCTTGATCTTGCCCGCAGCGGCAACATGGCCGCGACATTGGCGCGCAGTGCACTGAACTGGTCGACCGAGCTGCTTAAAGCAGAAATGAGCGACCCGACACGGGAACGGCTGTGGTCGGCGGTGGGGCTGCTTGCCGATCGGTTGGGCTGGTCAATTTACGATTCCGGCGCGAGCGGCAAAGCTGGTCGAATGCTGACGTTCGCCCTTGACCATGCCGCTCGTGGCGCTGACCGTGATCTGCGGGCGCATGTCATGCTCGATTTGTCCACCGTAATGACAGACTCCGGCCGTCCTCGTGACGGCGTGGAGATCCTCCGAGCAGCACTTGGCGACGAGCGCATTTCCGCGGGAGAAAGGGCAAATCTTCATGCGGTGTGCGCCCGACACTGCGCATCTGCTGACCAAAGGGACTCCGGGCTGCGGCACGCCGCCCTCGCCGAAGAGTCACTCGGACGAAACGACGGTTTGCGTGGCCCAGATTGGGCGCGTCAGATAACGTATAGTCCGGGGCATCATGATAGCGCCCTAGGTCTGGCGTTGTTTGCGCTCGACGATGTCGACCGAGCTCGCCAGCGTCTCAGTTCAGCACTGGCTGCCCTCGATAGGGGGCGTACGCGGACAGGCCTTCGGTGCCGTATCCGCCTCGCAATACTGGATCTGCGCGACGGCGAGAAGGCCGCAGGCGTGGCCGAGGGATACCGTGTGATCGCCGACGCCTTCGGCGTCACGTCCACTCGGATTCGCGCCGACCTGAAGATGCTGCAGGCTGAGTCTGTCAAGTACGGCGCATCGGATCTGACTTCAGATCTAACGCCATTGCTTGCCACTGCATGAACTTGACGAGCGTAATGCAAATATATTGTTCAAAGGTTACGCTGAAAAACGCCCAGATGCTGCGCCAATGGGCGAAATCTAACCTCGCCAGATGGCAGACTTTCGCGACGCCCGAGAACCAGAACGGCGCCAGGTCGGGTGACCCGCGATAGCGCAGCCAAAGTATTCCGTTGCCCGACGGTATCGAAATATGTAAACGCCTGGTAGCGGCACATTACGAGGTCGAAGGCCTCCATTTCGGCTGACGGTCCAAGCCGAATATCGTGCTGGGCGAATGTGACGTTTCGGCGGAAACGTGGCCTCAATACCATCTCGTCTCCGTCACGGCTGAACGCGGCCTCGCGCCAGTTTCCGGGAAGGTCGCGCACCGACGAAGGCGGATATCGTGCATCGTTCGCGCGGTCCAGCACTGCGGGCTTAATATCCGTTGCGAGGATCTGTAATCGTTTCCCGCTGGCCGTCGCGGCGACTTCCATCTCCCACATTATGCCGAGCGTGTAGGGTTCCTCGCCGTTAGCGCAACCAGTGCTCCAGACTCGTACGGAGCGGCTGCCAGCATCATCTGCCCGCTTGACCAGCGCTGGAAATACTTCAGAGAGTAGGAAGTCAAAAACTGACCTGTCGCGGTAGAATCGCGAAATTGTGACGTCGGTCAGGGCATCCAGCCGTGACCACTCATTGGGAGTCTTCTGGACGTATTCGCGATACGCAGAAAGCGTCACGAGACCTAGCTCGTCAGCGCGACGTGAGATTTTTCGGCACACCCGACGACGAACTCTCCTGTACCCCTCCCAGCGCCGCCCCAGTTGTGGCAATGCCCATTGTAGGAACGCTACACATTCGGCGTCGGTGGCGATCGTAATAAACCCCCATTCAGCGGTCCAGCGATAAATGACGTTAATTTACGGGGTCTCGTTCCATCGGCAGGGTCTCCACCCCGTGGACATCACTCTAGCATCGCTCAATTTCCACCTGCGAGGTGTGCGGCTCGGCGATCAGCGGTGGTGCGCCCGGTGACAGCGAGCACGACGGACACTGCAAGGCTCGAACCGTTCCAGTCCTCGCCAGAAGCGAAAATGATTCTTGCGGAGATGAAAGCGGTTGGCATCACCCTCCGCTAGTGACCGGATTGCGAGAGAACGTGCATCAACGCGATCTGCGCCGCGGCACCCATGATCTCGCCAGAGCGAATCTTATCGTATATCGACGACGTAGCTGTTCAGCCCAGGTGGTTGGGCGTGTCGTCGCGGGGTAGCGCGGGTGATCCACTAGGGTTGCGGGTCATGGATGGCGGTCCGGGAGCGGAGGGTGGGGATGTCTCCTCGTCGCCGGCCGCCAAGGACGCCGAGATCGCCGCTCTGGCCGCCGAGATCGCTGTCCTGGCCGCGCGGAACGCGGTGTTCTCGACCCGGGTCGCCGAGCTGGAGGGCCTGGTCGCGGCGCTGCGGGCGCAGTTGGGGCGGGATTCCTCCAACAGCGGTAAGCCGCCGTCGTCGGACTCGCCGTTTGTGAAGAAGCCGGCGCCCAAGCGGTCCTCGCGCACCCGGTCGGGCAGGTCGAGGGGAGGGCAGCACGGCGCGCCGGGCTCCACCCTGCCCATGGTGGACGACCCCGATGAGACGATCGTGCACTAGCCGTCGTCGTGTCGGGGGTGCGGTGGCCCGCTGGCCGGCAGGTCTTCGGTGTTGCCCGCCACCAGGTCTTCGACGTGCCGCCGGTGCCGCCGCGCCCGCATGTCACCGAGCACCGGGTGGTGGCCAGGACGTGTGGGGGCTGCGGGACCACGACCGCGGCGCCGGCTGATGGTGTGCCGGCGGGGCGGGTCCGGTACGGCCCGCGGGTCAGTGCCCGGGCGGCGTGGCTGAGCTGCGCGCACTTCCTGCCGGTGCGCCGCGCGCGGTCGGTGCTCAACGCCCTGTCCGGGTTCGAGGTGTCCGACGGGTGGGTCGCCGGGGTGCGCGGGGACGCCGCGCGGCTGCTGGAGCAGCAGTTCCTGCCCCGGGTCCGGGGGCTGATCGCCGCCGCGCCGGTCGCGCACGCCGACGAGACCACCGCCCGCGCCGACGGCGGACTGCGCTACCTGCACGTGGCGGCCACCGAGCACCTGACCGCGATGCACGTCGGGGACCGGACCAAGGACACCATCGACGCCGCCGGGGTCTGGCCATCCTTCACCGGGGTGCTGGTCCGCGACGGCTACGCCGGCTACGAGCACCTCGACCGGGTCGAGCACGCCTGGTGCGGCATCCACCTGGGCCGTGACCTGCGCTCGGTCCACGACCCCGACCCCGACGGCCAGACCTGGGCCGACGCCATGGTCACCACCCTGCTCGCCGCCAACACGCGGCGGCGCGAAATAGGCAGCCGGGAGGACGAGAGAACCCGCACCGTCTGGGCTCGTGAACCCGTCCTCCACGACCTGGACGTGAATCTCGACGGCGACCCACCAAGAGCCTCCCGCTCACCGGCACCGATCCCGATGCCCCGGGCGTGCTGCTCGCCGTGGACGTGCGCCCCCGCGATGGGCAGCGGGTCGTCCGGCTCGTCCTGGCTTCTCCGGGACCCTGTTCGGCCGGGTGCGCGAGCGGTGCCCCCGCCACGACGAACCTCGGCGCCCGCACCGGCGGCAAGGGCCGGCACGACGCCAAGGGCCGCTGGCCTGCGGTCTCCAGCCGGCCCGTCGTCCGGCTGCGTCCACCGGATCTGATCATCCAGGACGAGCTGCACCTGATCTCCGGGGCGCTGGGCACAACGGTCGGGCTGTTCGAGGCGGCCGTCGACGAGCTCTGCACCTTGGACCCGACGCAAACAGGAGAGCCGTGGCCCGGTGCTCGTCGTCGAGGACGAGAGCGATCGCCGACTCATCGGCCTCTACTTGTGCCGGGACGGCTTCGGCGTCGCGGTGGAGCGGGACGGTCGATCAGGGCTCGCGGCCGTGCGGACGTTGCGGCCGGTCGCCGGCCGTGGACTCTTCGAGGAGGACAACTCGCGCGCGGATTCGGTCAGGGATCAGCGGGGGACCTCGACGTCTTGCGACCGGGCGAGCGTCCTGCCCTCGCCCAGCTCCCTATACAGGGCGTCGAACCGGCGCCAGACGACATCGACGTCGAACGACTTGCGCGCACGGTCGAGCGCGGCGTCGCCGAGTCGGTGGCGCGTGTCCGGGTCGACGATCGCCGTGCGCAACGCGGCCGCGAGTGCCTCGACGTCATCGGGTGGCACCAGGATGGCGGACCTGCCGTCCTCCACCAGGTCGGGAATCCCACCGACCGAGGTGGCGACCACGCACAGTCCACGGCCCATCGCCTCCAGCACCGACATCGGCTGGCCCTCGTTGCGTGAGGGCAGGGTCAGTACGTGCGCGGTGGCGAGTAGCTCATCGACCTCGATTGCCGACAGCCACGAGCGCACCTCGATCGAACCGGTCAGGCCGTGGTGGGCTACCAGCTCCCGAACCCGGTCCACCTCGCCGTTGCCGGCGAGCGTCAGGTGGGCCCGCGCGATCGATCCGTCATCCCTGAGCCGGGCCCATGCGTCGAGCAGCGCGAACGTGCCCTTGTCGGCACACATCGTGCCGAGGAACACGACGTGTACCGGCTCGCCCTCGCCGGCCCGGGTGCCCACACCGATGATTCGGACCGGGTTGGGGATCGAGATCAGGCGTGCGTTCGGAGCGATCTCCTGAATCGACTGCGACCACCCGCGACCGAGTGCGACGACGGCACTCGCCGCGGCCAACGTGCGCCGGATGGCCGACTGCCCGACCGCCGACGTGCGATCGTAGAAGAGGCCGAACCGGCCGGCGTGGACGTGCAGGACGACGGGGATCCGGGCGGCCCGGGCCAGCCAGAGGAGAATCGCCTTGCGTACGAAGCTGCCCTCCTTGCCGGAGTGCAGGTGCACGAGATCTGGCCGGCGGGTGGTCAGCATCCACAGGTAGTTGACCAGCCCCCGGGCGAATGCCAGCACCCGCGCCGCCCGGGACCCGCCGCGATGGGTCACGATGAACTCGATCCTCCACGCCTGCCACAGCGGAGTGTCCCGCATCGTGGTGACGAAGGTCGTCATGCCCCCAGGCGTACTGGTGGACGCCCACAGCACCCGCTTGGATCCGGACGCCGGATCGTGGGCACGCGCGCCCCTGTCGGCTCCGTTCACCGGGCGGAGGCCCACAGCTCGTCCAGGTCGAGCTCGTCGTCGGTGGCGGTGCGCTGTGCGGGATCCCGGTCATCCGGCGAAGATCCGGCCAGCTGCTGGCGGTCCGCGTTGCCGACCACGACACCGACGAGGAGCATGACCAGCGCGCTCATGAAGCCGAGGTAGCGAAGATCGACGGTGAGCCCGGTGATGATCCAGAAGAAGAAGACCGCGGCCGCGAGGACGGCGAGGTCGCGGCCGGCCACCCCTTCGCGGGGCAGGGTCCGGACGGCTCGGAGCACGCTCCGTGAGAGCAGGAACAGGATCGCGAGCCACAGCCCGAGACCGACCAGGCCGAGTTCTGTGGCGATCCCCAGCTCGTTGAGGTGCGAGATGATGCCGTATCCGCGGAACCAGGGGACCTCCTGGGACCACTGTTGATGGTGATAGGTGTTGACCGAGACGAACCGGCCGATCCCCCAACCCAGCACCGGTTGCTCCCTCAGGGCCCACCATGCGGTGGCGATCATGTTCAGCCGGTCGTCGATCTCGTGGGACGAGGTCACACCACCGGCGTCGCGGTCATCGCTCACGAACCTCGCCCAGTTGACCGCGACGACCGCCGTGGCCACCGCGATGATGGGCAGGCAGACCACGCGCATTCGGGGCAACAGCGTCGTGCCGACCATCAGCGCCAAAGCGAAGATCAACCAGACGATCCGGGTGTGGGTCAGGTAGATCGCATACAACGAGACGAAACAGAGCAGGTAGAGCGCGATCCGCAACGCGAAGCGGGCACCGTTCTGGCGCGCGAGGTGCAGCGAGACCAGGAAGCCGACCACGAGCATGAAGCCGTTCTCCACCGGGTTGGCGAAGATCCCGACCGCCCGGTCCGACCATGCATCGCTGTCCGGGAACTGCACGATGTAGCGTGGCCACACCAGGGACGGCGCATGGAACTGCATGATGCTGACCAGGATCGAGTAGGCGAAGAGCCCGACGACGGTGCCCAGCAGGACCCGAACCGCCCGCCCCCGCTCGAACACGACGCGACCGACCACATACAGCGTGAACGGAATGAGGGTGCTGGTGATGATGAAATAGTAGGAGGGGACGCCGGGCTCCTCCGGATAGGTGTGCGGAATCAGCGCCGAACCGATGCACCAGATGATGAACAGGGCCATCGCCGCCTCCACCGAACCGAACTGTGGCGCGTGGCTGGTGCGGCGGGTCAGGGCGATCGCCCCGGCACCGAGAACACCGGCGAAAGCGAACAGGAACGGCTCGGCTGGCAGTGCCTCGATCTTGAATGCTTGCCGGAAGAACAGCGTGACGAGCAGTAGCACCATCGCCAGGACCGGGCTGTTGAGTCCGGACAGGACCAGGGCGACCCCGACGCCCACGGCCAGGATGCCCAGACCGGGCCCGACCGTGCCCGGAATGACGACCGCCGCAGCCGCGACCAGGACCGTGGCCGCCAGCAGCACGCCGGTGACCCGGAACCCGGAACTGCCCTCGGCGGCCGCGTCGTACCGGGTGCCGAGACCGTTCCACTCCTCCCGGGGTGCCACCCGGGGGCGGGGCAGCACCGGTGGGGGATCCATCTCAAGCACGTGCCTCGACCTCGCCCGGCGTTGTGGACGGTGGCGTCGTCCCGTCGTCAACCGGAGTCGTCGGGGACGGCCGGGGCGCCCGACCCGAGGGGCGTGGAATCAGCGAAGCCGCCGCTGACTGACCGATGACCGCTCCGAGTAGGTCGACATGCACCCGTTCCAGACGCTGGCAGGCCTCGACCGCTTCGGACGCGCGGGTGACGCCCTCCTCGAGGACCAGGATCGTGCGATCCGCCGAGGCGCAGATGACCTGGGCCTCGGCCGCCTCGATGACCGGTGGAGCGTCGATCACGACGAGGTCGGCCAGCCGCCCGGCCTGCTCAACGACGTCGACGAAACGATCCGGCGCGAACAGCGAGTACGGATCGTCGCGCGAGGTTCCGGCCGGCACGACGAGCATGCCGCTGAGTGCGTCACGCACCACGATCGGCTGCAGTCGCATACCGGGACGGCCCGCGAGGAACTCACCGAGCCCCGGCCGGCCCGGGTAGCCCGGATTGTGCCGGCTCGGATCCAGGTCGGCGCGGATGAGCAGGGTGCGCTGACCCTGCTGGGCCCGATAGAACGCCACCCCCTCGGCGACCTGCGCGGACAGCCGGGAGGACCGGACCGAGGTGACGGCGAGCGTCGCGGGCTGGCTCATGTCGCTCAGGCTGACCACGTTGGCCAGGCCTTTGAGCTGTTCGGCGCGCAGGGCGGTGCTGGACTCGGACCGGCCGCCGTGCACGACCGCGATGGTGTCGATCCCGAGCCGCTGCCGGACCTCCTGCGGGGTGGCCAGGCGATCCTCGGCGCCGGCCAAGGCAAGGGCCGCGGCCGCGCCCAGGATCAGCCCACCGAAGAGCGCGAGGAGCGCGTTGGAGGCGACACTCGGTGCCGCCGCGGTGACTGCCGGGATGAGCTGCAGGTCCTTGAGCTGGTTGTCGATCGCGTCGGCCTGGACGTCGAGGATCCGCTTCTGCAGCGCAGAGATCTGCTGGGTGAGCACCTGTCCCTCGGCCAGGGTGGCCCCCGGAAGCGCGGTTTCAGCGGCCTGGATCTGAGTGCGCAGATCGACGGTGGTCTGGTCCGAGATCGCCTGCACGCCGGTGTTGATCTGCTGACGGAACGTCTCGGCGAGGGTGCGGGCGGCGGTGGTCACACGCTCCGGGCTCGGCGAGACCGCGTCGATGTAGATGATCGGGCTGGAGGCCGAGGTCCGGGCGTCGAAGGTGACGTCCTCCGGCAGCTGGATCTTGGCGATCAGGGCCTCCTTGGCGGAGTCCTGGTTGAAGTACTCCACGTACCCCTGCGACAGGACGGCGTCCTCCTCGGGTCCCCGGCTCGCCGAGGAGACCGTCAGGGTCGCGGTGCCCGTGTAGGTCGTCTCCTGGAACAAGGTGTAGATCACCGAGCCGAACACCGCAATGAAGGTGATCACGAGGATCAGCCACCCGCGGCGTCGAAGGCGATCCAACTGCACCTGCAGCGGACTCATCAGATGTCTCCCACAGTCGTGTCGCCTCCAGATCGCGGCTGGCCCACGATAGGGTCCTCTCCCAGCATAGAGGCCGCCATTCGATCGAGGGGGCCGGCCCTCTTATCGATCAGATCTCGACTGGCGATCAGACCCCCCTGCCCTGTGCATCGCCGACCCCTCGCCCGCCGTCACCCCGGAGTCTCATCCGCGCCGCCGGGCGAGCTTGCGGCGGGTGAAGTCGACGAGGCTGACGACGGCGGGGGGGTCGAGCACCCGAAGCGTCGCCAGGTAGATCACGGCGAACCCGATCGTCTCGGCGGTGAGCAGGGCGAGACCGAGAGCCACCGACCGCTGGTCGGAGTGCGCGAGGAAGAACTCGAACGGACCGATCGCGGCCATCGCGGCCAACGAGCCCACCAGCGGGGGAACGAGCAGGCGGAACAGCTCGGCCATCGAGAAGCCGACGACCGACCGCGCGAGGCCCAGAACGATCAAAGTCAGGGTGATCTCGGTGGCCGAGATCGCGAGACCGACCCCGACGAGCCCGTACGGCAGGGCCAGGACGACAAGTCCGAGGCCGAGCACCACCTGGACGGCCGAAGGCCAGTTGAGCAACGTGGACCGGCCGCTGCCCTTGATCACCTCCCCGGCGGTGGCCTTCAACCCGATGGTCGCGCCGTAGCCTGCCATCGCGACCAGGAACACACCGGCCTGGCGCCATCGGTCGCCCAGCAGGACGACCAGCGCGGGCTCACCGATCGCGATGATCAGCGCGCCCAACGGGGCGGAGGCGATCCACAGCCACCGCAGTGACCGGAGGAATGCCTGCTTGAGCCGTTCGGGGTCGCTGGCGAGCCGGGAGAACGCCGGGAACAGCACGTAGGAACCGACCTGCACGACGGCCTGAGCGGGGACCAGGCCGACCCGGCGCCCATACCGAAAGTGGCCAAGTGCCGCCGTGCCGAGGAACCGGCCCACGAGCGCGGCCTGCCCGGCTTCCCGGATCTGCCACACCAGGCTCTGGAGGAGCAGCGGAAAGCCGAACCGGCTCAGCTCCCGCCACAGCCGGATCGAGGGGTTCCCGCGGCCCGGGCGCCACCGACCGAGCGCCCAGCTGCCGATCAACCAGACCGCCATGGAGGCGTAGTTGCCGATCACCAGCGCCCAGACGCTGAAACCCGCGGCGGCCAGCGCCACCGCCACCGCACCGAACGCGATCGCCCTGGCCGGATCCACGATCAGGCGGCGCTTGAAGTTGAACCGACGTTGCAGCAGGCCGTCGGGAACGTTGATCAGGGCGTGCATCAGCAACATCCCTGAGGTGATCGCGGCGATCTCTCCGGCCCTCGGGTCGCGGAATACCAGCGACACCAGCGGCGACGCCGCGAGGGCCGCGAGGCTCATCGCCAGCCCGGAGGCGGCGGTGGCCCAGAACACGGTGTCCGCCGCGTCCTCGACGTCCTTCTCGCGCTGGACCAGCGCGCCACGCAGGCCACCTTCGGAGAACATGATCAGAAACCCGGTCAGCACCGTGCCCGTTGCGTACAGGCCGACCTCCTCGGGGCTGAGCAGCCGGGCCAGCGCGAGCGTGGTGATCAACGACGTGAGCTGCACCAGGACAAGGGTGAAGCCGGAGATCGCGGCGCCCCGGCGCAGCATCCCCCCAAGAGGACCGACGACGTCGGTCTTCCGGCCGGCGGGTGCCGCCGGATCCCTGTCCGTCTGATGACTGGCCATACGTCCCTTACGTCAACGAGGCGCGCCCCTCGGCCACCCCGATCGCGTGAGAGCCTTCCGGGTCCTCGTCACGGTCCCCACCCGGGTCTGGCCCACACCGACCGTGGCGAAAGCCTACTCATGACAGAGGAGCGTCGTTGCTCGGCAGATGCCCGTTCGATCGCCCCTCGCGCGGGCCCACCGGACGTCAGGGAACCGACCCGGCGTCGGGGAACCAGGTGGTACTGGCCTACCTTTGGCCGGATGAGCGCGCAACCGCCGGTGATCGTCCTGGGTGGGGACACCAGCGCACTGTCGGTCGCACGCAGCTTGGGATCGGCCGGCGTCACCGTCCACGGCGTCGGCGTCGCAGCCTTCGCCCAACGTTCACGCTTCCTGCGAGTGATCCCGGTCCGACCCGACCTCGACCCGGAGTCGGCGTGGGCCAGGTGCCTGCTCGGGCCCGCCACCGAACACCTGCGCGGAGCGGTCGTGCTCGCCACCAGCGACGTTGGCCTGCTCGTGCTGGCCCGCCACCGCGAGCGTCTGCTCGGGCGTTTCCGGCTCGACGAGTCGGACGTGCCTGCCCAGCTCGCCATGCTGGACAAGCTGTGCACATATCAGCGGGCCCGCGAGGCCGGCGTGCCCACGCCACGGTTCTGGCAGGTCGACGGGCCCGGCGACCTGGAGCGGTACCGCGGTGAGCTGGTGTATCCGTTGATCGTCAAGCCGCTGCTCTCCCACGAGTTCAAGGCCCGTTTTCCCGGGATCAAGAAGTTCCGCGTCGTGGCGAACTTCGCCGAGCTGCTGGCCGCGTACCGCGAGCTCGACGGGGCGGGCGTCGCGGTGATGCTCGTGGAGAAGATCCCGGGCTCGGACGAGCAGCTATGCAGCTACGCCACCTACCTCGACCCCTCCGGCAACCCCACCTACGACTTCACCAAGCGCGTGATCCGGCGTTTCCCACCGAACGAGGGCCTGGCCTGCTACCACGTCACCAATCACAACCGCGAGGTCAAGGACCTCGCCTTGGCGCTGCTCAAGCATGTGGGTCTGCGCGGGGTGGCCAGCGTGGAGTTCATCCGTGACGTGCGCGACGGACAGCTCAAGCTCGTCGAATGCAACGCCCGGTTCAGCGCGGCGAACCCGCTGGTCGCTGCGGCCGGGCTCGACCTGGCCCAGCACGTGTACTCGCGCATCATAGGCCGCCGCCACGACATGCCGGCCGGCTATCCCGCGGGCCTGCGGATGATCTATCCGACCGACGACGTGCGCGCTTTCCTCGCGCTGCGCCGGACCGGTGAGCTCACCTTCGGGCGTTGGGTCCGGAGCCTGGCCCACCGGCAGACCTTCCCCGTCCTGCGCCTTGAGGACCCGGTGCCGGCGTTCGCCCGCGCCGCGGGGCGGGTGGCCAAGCTCGGCCGCCGCTTCCGTCCCCGGTAGTCGATGACCTCCGTCCAGGTGCCTGCCGACGAGCTCGAGCGGGTGGTCAGCGAGTGCTTCGAGGGCTTCGGCGTACCGGCCGGTGATGCCGCCGCCGTCGGCCAGGCCCTGGTGTACGCCGATCTGCGTGGGCTGTCGGCGCACGGGGTCTACCGCGCACCGGCGTATCTGGAACGCGTCCGGCGCGGGCTGGCCGGCGGAACCACCGCGATGGTCGAGGTCGGCGGCCACGGGGCGGTACGGCGGCTCGACGCCGGTGACGCCCTCGGGCCGGCGGCGGCGGTTTGGGCGACCGATCTCGCGATGTCGCTCGCGGCAGCGCACGGGATCGGCCTGGTGAGCCTGCGACGCTCCACCCACCTCGGTGCCGCCGGTTTCTACGCGCAGCGGGCCGCCCGCGCGGACATGGTCGCGATCGTGTGCTCCAACGGCCCGAAGGCGGTCGCACCACACGGCGCCGCGGAACCGTTCCTCGGCACGAACCCGCTGGCCTTCGGCGTGCCGCTGGGACGACACGGGGAGTTCGTGCTGGACATGTCGACGTCCGCGATGCCGCGCGAGCAGATCCGGATCGCCGCCGCCGCGGGGCGGTCGCTACCGCCGGGAATGGCGATCGACCATGCGGGCCGCCCCACCACCGATGCGGTGGCCGCCATGGCCGGCAGCGTCCTGCCGGTCGGTGGCGTCAAGGGCTCAGGACTCAGCTTCGTCGTCGCCCTGCTCGCGGGCCTGCTGTGCGACGCCGACTTCGACGACGAGATCGGCTCGATGTACACCGACTTCGACCGCCCGCAGAACCTCGGCCAGGTGTTCATCGTGGTCGACCCCGCGTTGCTGGGCCCGCGGGAGCACACCCGCACGCGGGTCGAGGCACTGGTGGACCGCCTGCACGACCTCCGGGTCGCCGAGGGGGCCGACGGGGTGTATTTCAGCGGTGAGCTGGGCGCACGACGTGCGCAGCGGCGACGCGCGGAGGGGATCCCCGTTCGGCGCGACGTGCTGGAACAGCTGGCCGGCGCCTGCGAGGAGAACGGGCTGGCGGACCAGGCCGCCCACGTCCGGTCCCTGCTCCACCCCGCCGGCTAGTGCACCGCCATAGTTCTTCGGGGTTGGATCACGCCGCCAGATTCGTGATCGACGAACGGGAACGCAGAGCCGTATCCCGTGCGGCTCTCCGCGCCGAGACGCTGACCTCGGCAGATCACCGCGGCTACGGTGCTCCGGTGGCCGCGGCTGCGGTGCTCCGGTGGCCGCGGCTGCGGTGCTGCAGGGGCCGCGGCTGCGGTGCTGCGGTGATCGCGGCTGCGGTGCTGCAGGGGCCGCGGCTGCGGTGCTGCGGTGGCCGCTGCTGCGGTGCTGCAGGGGCCGCGGCTGCGTTGCTGCGGTGATCGCGGCTGCGGTGCTGCCGTCACCGCGGCTCCTTTGGTGCCGATCATCGATTGGGAACCCGGAACCGCACTCGGCACGGCTGACGGTTCCCCGGTATCGATCAAGCGCTCGGCACCTTTCGCCCCACCGGATCCCCGCAGCACCTCCACCCGACCGAACCCCGAGGAACTTCTGCGGCACTGCACCAGCGTCTGCCCCCGCCCGGGAGCGTCACAGCCCCGCTCGCCCCCTACGCGCCACGACAGGAATCCGACCGTCAGCAGCCAGAGTTCCTGCTCCACCGCGGAGGGCGAGCCGCCGGTGGGTGCCGGTGACGTTCGTGATCGGCGATCGGGAACCGTGAGCCGGGATGGCTGCGGCCGGGGTTCCTCAACGGTGATCAGCCTGCGCAGGGGGCTGATCTGGAGGCGGTCGGACCCGGTCATACCGGTCAGCCCTAAAGGTGCAGCAGGATGACCCCGTCGTCCACGCCAACCGGGAACGTCGACACCCGCTCGTCCTCCTCCGCGGGCGACGTGATCCCCACGGACGCCGGGTTCTCGCCAGGGGCCGGGTTCTCGCCAGGGGCCGGGTTCTCGCCAGCGACCGGATGCTCGACGCTCACCTGGTAGCTGCGCACCCGCGTGCGATGCGGGTTGACGATGCTACGCCCGGTCGTGACATCGAACTCCCACCCGTGCCAGGGGCACACCAGGATCTCGCCCTCGCGCTCCCAGATGTACTCGCCGGGCCTGCTGACCGCGGCCGTGCCACCGAGTGATCCCTGGCACAACGGTGCGCCCTGGTGCGGGCAGACGTTGCGCAGCGCGTAGAACCGACCGCCTACGTTGAACACGCCGATCGAACGCCCGTCGACCGTGACGATCTTCCGGTGCCCGGGGGGTAGCTCGCTGACCCGGGCGACGGCGTGCGTCGCCATCAGGTCAGACCGTAGAAGGCACGCGCGTTGTCGGAGAAGATCTTCTGCCAGAGATCGTCGGGGAGCTTCGGGAATGCCCGGGTGGGCGAGTCGAAGTCCCAGTGCGGGTAGTCGCTGGAGAACATCAGGATGTGCTCGGCGTCCATCGCCTCGAGGATCG
>JBOHEP010000556.1:0-13484 GCA_050701075.1 Pseudonocardia sp.
ATCGCCCCGGCGATCGATACCTTCGGAGCCCCGGTGGTGCTGGCGACCTGCACAGTCGTCTGCGTCCTCGCCCCCGTAGCGGCCGCACTCACACCCAGCACCCGGCACTTCAGCCGGTCGGACACCCCCGCATGCTGTCGTCAGCGGCAAGCGCGTCCCTGAGTGCGATAGTCGCGAGTTCGACGCCTGGTTTGGTCGAGGCCGGCGAGGGGCCGATGCCCGTCCGCGACCTCGTGATCGGTCGGAGATCTCTGTGATCGACTTGACCGCCGGTCCGGGGTGCGGATGGCCGGTCCTTGTAACCGCCATCTGATGGCAGTTACACTCGGCTCGCCATTTTGGCACGAACGGGTGGTTGCGCTTCCTGTGGGTTACTGCCGGGGTCGTACCGCGACCGCAGACACAGGGAGGCACGGATGGCCGAGGATTCGTGCGCCATCACGGGTCATGTCGGGAACCACGAACTCCCCTGCCGTCCCCGCCTGCACGTCACAGGAGCTGTCCCTGGACATCGTCACCGCGGTCACCCTCGCCCCGATGCTGAGCATCCTCGTCCGCCACTTCTCCGCGTCGGCTTCATCGACCGCCCCGACCGAAAGGGACTCATGATGCGGCAGCGTCTCGGTACCGCTCTGGTCACTGCCCTCGGGCTTGTCGCGCTCGTAGCTTGCGGCGGCGGCAACAGCCCCGCAGTGGACACCGGAGCGAGCGGCTTCCCGATGAGCGTCGAGAACTGCGACCGGCAGCTCACCTTCGACGCTGCTCCCGAGCGGATACTTGCCATCGGAGGGGAGGCGGCCACGCTGCTGTGGGCGGCGGGCGCCACCGACCGCATCAGCACCTTCGTCCGATTGGCGGGTGAACCGCTCGGAGAGGCTGAGTCAGACCTGGCGAGACGACCGCAGATCTCGATTTCCAGTCCCGACGACCTCGCGGCCGCCGGAATCCCAACCCCGCCATCGTCAACAAGGACGTCGTGGTGCTCGACTTCTTCTACACCGGGCACGGAATCCTGGCGGTCGACGGGCTCGAGACCCTTGCCGATCAGCTCGCTGCGCTGTGATGACCGGGCCGGCCGGAGCAAGTGAAGTGATCAGCACGCTGGCTCCCATCCGCACTGAACGGAGACCTTCCATGCGCCCTGCCTCCCGGCTCCGGGCCCTTCTCGTGGTGCTCGTCGCCACCGTGGTGTTGCTCGCCGGTTGCAGCGGAGCGGGCTCGCCAGCGGGTGCGCCGGCCGGTGCGCCACCGCCCGGCGGCACCCTGAACGTCGCCCTCGGCGAGGAGGCCGGAGTGCTGGACCCGCACGTGTTCACCGGCAACTTCCTGCTCCTCGATATGATCTTCGAACCACTGGTCACCTACGGCGAGGACGGCGCGCTGGAGCCCGGTCTGGCAAGGTCGTGGACGGTGTCACCGGACGGCTTGTCGGTCGCCTTCGAGCTTCAGCAGGGTGTGCGGTTCCACGACGGCACGCCGTTCGACGCCGCAGCGGTGAAGTGGAACTTCGACCGCTGGGTGGGCAAGGAGGACTACAACTTCTTCCGCACCTCGGAGGTCGTCCAGACGGTCGAGGTGACCGATGCCGACACGGTCACGCTGACCCTGTCCGAGCCGTACGAGCCGCTGATCCAGGAGCTGTCGATCGTGCGGCCGGTGCGGTTCCTGAGCCCCGGATCGGTCAACCCGGACGCGACGTTCAATCAGCCGGTGGGCACCGGGCCATGGCGGGTCGAGTCGAGCTCGATCACGGACGCCACGCTGGTCCGCAACGACGGCTACTGGGCCGAGAAGCCGACGCTGGACCGGGTCGATCTTGCGGTGATACCCGACTCGCAGACCCGGGTGTCGGCGCTGCGCTCCGGCGAGGTCGACCTGATCGGCGGCTCGTACCTCGCGCCCATCACCCCCGTCGAGGCGACCGGGCTGCAGACGACCGATGGCGTGCGACTGCTCACCGGCGACCCGGACACCACCTTCCTGATGAGCTTCACGACCCGGGGTCCCGCCGCCGATCGGGCCGTCCGGGAGGCCGTCGGACTGGCGATCGACCGCGATGCTCTGCGGACCGTCCTCTACTCGGGTCTCGGTGAGCCGGCCGCGACGCTCTTCCCGCCGGGTGTACCCGACGCGGGCACGCCGATGGACGCGGCCTTCGATCCCGCGCGGGCGCGGGCGGTCCTTGACGCCGCAGGCTGGGTTCAGGCCGGCGATGGCCGCGCCCGCGGCGGCACGCCGCTCGCCCTGGAGCTCCTGGTCCCGTCGGAGCCGATCCACGGCATCCAGGACTCGCGCACCACCTCGGAGGCCGTCGCCGCGGCACTCGGCGAGGTCGGGATCACGGTGACGATCCGGACCGTGGACAGCGCCGCCTACTTCGACGAGAGATCCGCGGGCAACTACGACCTGTCCTTCGTCGAGACCTACGGCGCACCGTATGACCCGTCGAGCTCGGTGACGGCCTACCTGACCTCGAGCGGCGACTCGGGTGGGGCAATCTGGACCACCCCCGAGCTGGACCCGCTGGTCGACGCGGCGCTGTTCGCGCCCGACACCGACACCCGGGCCACCGCATACCAGGCGGTCTTCGACCTGCTCGAGCGGGACGCCGCCTTCGTGCCGATCCTCTACCGGCCCCGCTTCTGGGCCACCGGTCCGGCGGTGTCCGGCTTCGAGGTGCCGGTCACGGAGTACGACCTCGACCTGCGGGGGGTGACCGTCCAGCGATGAGGGAAGTGGCCTACCTCGGGCGACAGCTGGCGAACACGGCCGTCGTGCTGATCGCCGCGTCGATCGCGGCCTTCGCACTGGCGCTGCTGGCACCCGGGGACGCGGCCCGCAGCATCGCTATCGGTCGGGCGGGCCCGGGCGCCACCGACGGGCAGGTCGCGGCCATCCGCGAGCAGCTGGGGCTGGACGACCCCGGCTACGTCCAGTACGCCCGATGGCTCGGCGGAGCCCTGACCGGCGACCTCGGCACCTCGGTCCGCACCGGCCGACCGATCACCGGTGAGCTGATCGAGCGGCTGCCGGCCACGCTCTTCCTGGCTGCCGGAGCTGGGGTCATCGCGCTCGTCGTGGGGGTGTGCATCGGGGTGGCGGGCGCGGTGCTGCGCAGGGTGGGCCCGCGGTCGGTTCTGCGGATCGGCGCCCTTCTCGGGGTGTCCGTGCCGAACTTCTGGCTGAGCTACATCCTGATCCTGGTGTTCGCCGAGAGTCTCGGGCTGTTGCCGACGTCGGGGCAACGCGGGCCGGCATCCTGGATCATGCCGTGGACCGTGCTCGCCCTGCCCGTGGCCGGGGTGCTCAGCCGGATCGTGGCGGTGTCGCTGCGGGAGGCGCTCGACCAGCCCTACGTCGTCGCGGCGCAGGCCCGGGGGTCGAGCCCGTGGTCGATCATCGCTCGCGACGGCCTGGCGGGCGCGGCCGGGTCGATCCTCAGCGTCAGCGGGTTGCAGCTGGGCATTCTGGTCTCCGGGACACTGATCGTGGAGCAGATCTTCGCCTGGCCCGGGATCGGGGACTACTTCGTCGACGCAGCGAGCTTTCGCGATATTCCCGCCCTGCAGGCCGCCGTGCTGGTCTTCGCCGTCGGCTTCGTGACCATGAACCGGCTGGCCGACCTCGCCCACGGCCTGGTCGATCCGCGGCTGCGCATCCCGGCCGCAGGCTGATCCCGTGGACCGGAGTCGATCGCGGCAACTACTGCTGGCACTGCCGCTGGCGGCGTTCGTGGTAGCCGGGCTGGCCGCGCCGGTGCTCGCACCGGGTGATCCCTTCGCCAACGACCTGGCCGCAAGTCTGCAGGCGCCCTCCTGGTCGCATCTGCTGGGAACCGACCAGCTCGGTCGCGACCAGCTCAGCCGGCTGCTGTTCGCCGCCCGCGCCACGCTGACCGTGACCGCCGCGGTGCTCGCCGTCGCGGTGACCACCGGGCTGCTGCTGGGCACCGTCGCCGGATACCTGGGTGGGACGGTCGAACGCATCGTCTCGCGCCTCGTCGACATCGCGTTGACCATGCCCTCCCTGGTGGTGGCGCTGGCCGTGATCGGGGTGCGCGGGCCGGGGGTGGGCAACCTGGTGCTGGCGCTGGCCCTCACCGGCTGGGCCCCCTTCGCCCGTATCGCGAGCTCGCGGGTGGCGAGTCTGCGCCGCAGTCCCCACATCGACGCGCTGCGCGTACTCGGCGCGTCGGCGAACCGGATCGTCGGGCGGCACCTGCTGCCCGTCGCGTTGCTGCCGGTCCTGGTCTATGCCAGCGTGGAGGTCGGCACCGTCGTGCTCTCCGTGGCCACGCTCAGCTTCCTCGGCCTCGGCATCTCCCCACCACAGCCGGAGTGGGGTCAGATGCTCGTCGACGCCCGACCGTACCTGGAGTCCGCGCTGTGGCTCGCGCTGCCACCGGGCATCGCGATCACCGCCGTCGTGCTCTCCAGCAACCTCATCGGGGAGCGGCTGGCCGACCGGGACGACCGGCCGTCGGTGCTGCGCCTGTTCGCCGGCACGCGTGGTGCTGTCCGGGGCGGGCGCCCGGCCCGGACAGCACCCCGGGCAACGGCGGCGCCGGACGCGCCAGCAGACCCGGCCGCACCATCGGGGCCGGCCGCGGTATCGGGGCCGGCCGCGGTATCGGACGCCGAACCTGCCTCGCTGTACCGGGTCCGGGACCTCACCATCGAGTTCGGACCTCACCGGGTACTCGACGCGGTCGGCTACGAGGTCCGGTCGGGACAGACGTTGGCCCTGGTCGGCGAGAGCGGCAGTGGCAAGACCGTCTCGGTCCTCGGCCCGCTCGGTCTGCTTCCCCCCGCCGCCACGGTGATCGGGACCGCACAACTGGGCGGGCGCGAGCTGATCGATCTGGACGAGCCGGGCCTGCGGGCGGTGCGCGGCCGAGAGGTCGGCGTGGTGTTCCAGGATGCCTTGGCGGCGCTGAACCCGGTGCGTACCATCGGCGCACAGCTCGACGAGGCGGTACGCAACACCGCCACCGCGCCGGCCGGCCGTGAGCGCCGCCGGAGCGTGGACCTGCTCGGCCTCGCCGGCCTGCCCGAACCGGCGACCGTCGCGGCGGCCTACCCCCACCAGCTCTCCGGCGGCATGCGCCAGCGGGCCCTGATCGCCATCGCGCTGGCCGGGGAGCCGGTGCTGCTCGTCGCCGACGAGCCCACCTCCGCCCTCGACGTGACCACCCAGGCGCAGGTGCTGGCGCTGCTGCGGCTGCTGCGCGACGAGCTCGGCATGGCACTGATCATCATCAGCCACGACCTCGCCGTGGTCGCCGAGCTGGCCGACACGGTGGCGGTGATGTACGCGGGCCGGGTCATCGAGTGCGGCGCTCCCGCCGACCTGCTACGCGAGCCCGACCACCCCTACAGCCGGGGCCTGCTGGATGCGGTCCCGCGCCCGGGCGTCCCGCCGGGCACCCGGTTCACGACGATGCCGGGAACGGCAAGTCGTGGCCCGAGCGACCTGGTGGGCTGCGCCTTTGCGCTGCGGTGCCGGTACGCGCTGCCCCACTGCCACACCGACCTTCCACCCCTGGAGCCGATCCCCTCCCCTGGCTTGAACGGCGGGCGACACTGCGCATGCTGGGTTCATCCGAGCGTGCCGGCGCGGGTGGAGGTCTGAGCATGCTCGTCCTTGACCAAGTCACGGCTGGCTACCGCCGGCGTTCCCTGCGCACCGGGTGGAACCGCACCGACGCCGTGCGCGAGGTCGACCTGCAGGTCGACGCCGGCGAGATCGTCGCGCTCGTCGGTGAGTCCGGCTGTGGCAAGTCCACGCTGGCTCGGACCGTCGTCGGGCTGCACCGGCCCTTCTCCGGGCAGGTCCGCTTCGACGGCGCCGACGTCCATTCGCTCCGCGGGGAAGCCCGGCGGGCTTACCGCCGCGGTGTTCAGATGATCTTCCAGGACCCATTCCTCTCGCTGAGCCCGCGGTTGCCGGTCGGCCGGGCCATCGCAGAACCACTGGAGATCCACCGCATCGGTTCCCGAACGTCGCGCCGGGCCCGGGTCGCCGAACTGCTGGAGCTCGTCGGGCTCGCCGGTGACCTCACCGATCGGCTACCGCGCGACCTCAGCGGTGGGCAACGGCAGCGAGTGGCGATCGCCCGGGCCCTCGCCGTCGAGCCCAGGCTGCTGATCTGCGACGAACCGGTGACCGCCCTGGACGTGTCGGTGCAGGCCACCGTGCTGAACCTGCTCCGGGATCTCACCGAATCACTCGGGCTGGCGTGCCTGTTCATCGCCCACGACCTGGCGGTGGTGTGCCAGCTCGCGGACCGGGTGGCCGTCATGCACCTGGGGCGCATCGTGGAGCAGGCACCCACCACGACACTGATCGGCTGCCCGCGCCATCCCTACACCCAGGCCCTGCTCGCCGCCATCCCCCAGCTCGACACCGACCGGCCGGCTGCGATGTCGCCGCCCATCCCGACCAGGAGGAACCCGTGACCGAAATGATCGCCCCTGACACCGTCACCTGGGGAGAGTGGCTGCGGCGCTGGGACGCCCAGCAGGAGGTGTACATCGAGCATCGGGAACGCCGCTTCGAGGTCATGATCTCCTTCCTCGAAGCCCTGCTCCCACCCGACCTCGTCGCGCTCGACCTCGCGGCCGGTCCGGGCCCGGCCAGCGCCCGGCTGCTGCGGCGCCTGCCCGCAGCGCGCAGCGTGGCCCTTGACGCCGACCCCGTGCTGCTGCGGCTCGGCGAGAGCGCCCAGGGTGACCACGGGGGCCGGCTCCGGTGGGTCCGAGCCGACCTGCGGGACCCCCTATGGGTGGACGCCGTGAGCCCCGAAGGGTTCGACGCGGTGATCTCCACGACCGCCCTGCACTGGCTGAACCCGCCCGACCTCGCCCGGCTCTACCGCCAGCTCGCCGGCATGCTGCGCCCCGGCGGCGTCCTGCTCAACGGCGACCTCCTCCCGCTGCCGGGCCACCTGCCCCGGATCCAGGCCGCCCTCGAGACCGTCGACGAACGGCGCCAGACCGCGGCACTCGCCGATGGGTCCGACGCGTGGCAGCAGTGGTGGGACACCCTGCGCGACGAACCGGCGCTGCGCGAGGCGTTCGCCGAGCGCGAACGCGTGTGGCCGACCGGTACCGGCACCGGTCAGCGGGCCGTCGGCCTGGCCTTTCACGAGGCGGCTCTGCTCGAGGCCGGCTTCGCCGAGGTCGGGGTGGTGTGGCAGGACCTCGAAGAGCGGGTCCTGATGGCGCTGCGGTGAACTGGGCGAAGGCCGGGAACAGCGTGAAGCACTCCCGCTGTACCGCGCAGGGTGCTCGACTCCAGGCCACCATGATCACCGTTTCGAGGCATTTTCCGGTCGGATCCGAGAGGAGAATGCGCCAGGATTGTGATCTTGAGTGGGCCCGGCGTCGGCCGCCTGGGCACGGAGCGCCCGGAGCATGTCGTCCCGGCCCTCGACCACGACCCGCCGACCCGCCGCAGGCAACAGATCCGACGCGAGCACCCGATCGGCGGCTGCGACGACGGCGAAGCTCGGTCGGGTGCCGGGCAACAGCGCGGAGGTCAGCGCGAGACCCTCGTCAGGCCACCGCCCGGCCCACACCCGGCGCAACCCCTCCACCCATCCCCGCTCGGCGTAGGCCGCCAACAGCTCAGACTGGTCCGGGCGCCAGAAGCCGGCCAGGATCGACCGCCGGGTGGCCACCGAGAGCCGAGCACCGTCCACGGTTCCATCGACGGCGGCGGTGAACGCGACGGACTTGGCTCGGGGATCGGGCCGGCTCGCCCGAGCCGTCCAGGCTCGACGCCGGCCGAGGCCGCTGGGGTCGCGCTCGCACTCAGCCGTGATGGTCTGCTCGCCGATCGCACCGAGCGCGGCCAGCCGGATGACGAGATGCCAGCGCAACGCACTGTCCACGACCAGACCGTCGACCTCGACCGTGCCGTCGAGCATGCCCTGGGCGAAGGTAGGGTCGGGATCGACGGCGACGGCCCGACGGGCCCAGATCAGCTGCGCGTCACCACCCGGAGCAGCCCGATCCAGCCCACCCTGCACGGCAGCCGCCAGTGTGGCCGTCGACTCGGCCTGACGGCCGGACGCGCTGTAATGGCCGATCGCTTGAGAAGCCTGCCCCAGCAGCGCACGGAGCACCGCGATGTCGTCCTCGGACTCCGCGTGTGCGGCCACCATCCCCACCCAGCTCCGGGTCGGCAGCTCGGCGTCGCGGGTCATCTCCCACAGCGCGCCCCAGCACAGTGCCCGAGCCAGCGGCGAGCGGATGCGGCTCAGGCCGTCGGCCAGCATCGCCGTGGAGCGCGGGTCAAAGCGGATCTTGGTGTAGGCGAGGTCGTCGTCATTGACGAGCACCAGGTCCGGTACCCGCTGCCCGACCAGCTCCGGAACGGCGGTCCGGAGCCCGGATACGTCAATCTCCACCTGGCATCGCCTGCGCACCGCGTCGCCGTCGCGCGCGTACAACCCGATCGCCACCCGGTGGTCACGAGGTGTCGAGCGCTCCGAAGGTGGCTCCTGCACCACGGTGAAGTCGGTGTAGCAACCGGCTGGATCGATCGTGGTCTCCGTACGGAGCACGCCGACACCCGCCGTCGTCAGCCACTGCCGGGACCACTCACCGAGTTCGCGACCGGACGCCTGCTCGAGGTGGCGAAGGAAGTCGGCGAGCTCGCCGGTACCGAACGCGTGCCTGGCGAGGTAGCCGCGCACGCCGTCCCGGAAGGCGTCCGGGCCGACCCAGTGCGCAAGCTGCTTGAGGACCGCCGCCCCTTTCCCGTAGGTGATGGCGTCGACATGGGTGAGCACCCCCGCGGTGTCGGGAATCTCCGCGACGATGGGGTGCGTCGTCGGGCGCTGGTCCTGCGCATAGGCCCAGGCCTTGTACAGGTGGGCGAACTCGACCCAGGCCCGCTCGGCGAACCGGGTGACCTCGGCGAGGGCGAGCGAAGCCAGGTAGGTCGCGAAGCCCTCGTTCAGCCAGAGATCGTCCCACCAGCGCATCGTCACGAGGTTGCCGAACCACATGTGCGACAGCTCGTGCAGGATCACGTTCGCCCGCTGCAGGCGATGTTCCTCCGTGGCCGTGGAGCAGAAGATGTTGCGCTCGTCGAGCGTCACACAGCCGACGTTCTCCATCGCGCCCAGGGTGAACTCGGGGACGAAGAGCTGGTCGTAGGTGGAGAACGGGTACGAACAGCCGAACAGCTCGGTGTAGAAATCCAGTCCTTGGTGGGTCAGCTGGAAGATCTCGTCCGGGTCCAGGTACTCGGCCAGAGATCGGCGGCAGTAGATCCCGAGGTCCAGATCCCCGTGTGGCTCATGGACATGGTGGAGGGGCCCGGCGACCAGGGCGGTGACGTAGGTCGAGATCGGTGGCGTCGGATCGAACCGCCAGGTACGACCGGCACCCGCGCCGGCCCCGTTGCTCACGACCACCCAGTCCGCCGGGGCGTGCACGGCGAGGGTGAACCGCGCCTTGATGTCGGGCTGATCGAAGCAGGCGTAGACCCGGTGCGCGTCGAACGGCTGGAAGTGGGTGTACAGGTACGTCCTACCGTCGACGGGATCGACGAACCGGTGCAGGCCCACGCCCGCCCGGGTGTAGGCACACCGCGCCGACACCACCAGTTCGTTGTCCGCCATCAGATCCTCGAGCAGGAGACGGTGGCCGGAGACGGCGCGCACCGGCCGTCCGTTCAAGACGGCGCTCCGGACGGCGATCGCGATCAGATCGATGAATGTCCTCGCCCCGGGCTCGCGGGAGGTGAAACGCACGATCGTCTCACTGGTGAACGTCTCGGCCCCCGCATCCAGATCCAGCTCGACATCGTAGGTGACGTCGTCCACGAGCAGCGCGCGAGTCCGAGCCTCGTCCCGGAAGAGGACGTCATCGGTCGACGTGGCCCGCGTCATCGGAGTCCCGTCGCCGACGCCGGCAGCATCGGCCGGGGAAGTGGTGGACGCGAGCGGACCCGCGCCCGCCACCCCCGTGAGCGGGAGCCGCATCCGCCCACGACAGGACGGATCCCGATACAGCGGTGGGACCCCGTGCAGAACGGGCAACCGATGCGACTCGAGGACTGGGACACCCAGGGACCACGCTTACTCGTGGACGGTCTCGATCACAGCGCCGCCTGTGCCGCCTCGATGATCTCCACGTCCCTGGTGAGCAGGATGAGCGTGTCCACCCTGGACTCCTTCCAGGCCGCCAGCCGGTCGATGATCCGATCCAGCGGGCCCAGCAGCGCGAACTCGTCGAGAAGCGAGTGCGGCACGGCGGCGCCGGCCTCCTTCTTCTTGCCGTCCAGGTACAGCTCGCGAACCAGGTGGGCCTCGGCTTCCCACCCCATGGCGCAGGCGAGCTCGAAGTAGGAGTTCACCAGCCCGACGCCCTTGGGGCCGAGGTAGGAGGCTATGAGCGGCCGTAGTTCGTCGCGGGCGGCGTCGATGTCGTCGTTGCGCACCACCTCGACGAGGTTGGCGATCGTGACATCGGTCCGCTGGCGACCGGCTCGCTTGATGCCCTCGTCGAGCGGCGCGAGAGCAACGGCTTCCCGCTCCGGGGAGTACAGCCCCGGCAGCCATCCGTCGGCAATCTCTCCGGTCAGCGCGACGCTGCGCGGTCCCATCGTGCCGAGGTAGATCGGGATGTGCGGGCGCAGCGGCGGGCGCAACGACTTGATCGGCCTCGGCTCGGTGCGAGCGTCGGGCCCCCGGTAGGGGATCTGGTACTGCCGCCCGTCATGCACGAGTGGTCGCTCGCGGGCCATGGCCATGCGGACGACCGAGAGGTACTCCCGGATCACCTCCAGCGGCTTGCCGTACGGGAGTCCGTGCCACCCCTCGATCAACCATGGCACGGACAGGCCCAGACCCAACAGCATCCGGCCACCGGATAGGACGTCCAGTGTTGTCGCTGTCATCGAGGTGAGCGCAGGACTGCGCGGCGCCATCTGCAGGATGCCCGTGCCCAGCTTGATCTGTTCGGTGCACGCGGCCAGGTAGCCGAGGATCGTCACGCCGTCCGGCCCGTACTCCTCGAGGCTCCACACCGAGTCGTATCCGAGCTTGTCGGCCATGTCCACGGCCGGTAGCACCTCGCTCATCGGCTCTCCGGTGTATCCCAGACCCAGGCCCAGCCGCATATTTCGCTCCTTCTCGGTGCCGGATCCGCCGTGGCGGTGATTGGCTTCTCAGGCGAACGGCAACGGGTGTCGGATGACGTCGTGCTCGGTGAACGGACGGCGCACCCAGCCGCCGGCCACAGGTTCGGTGTAGAGCCGGGTGCCGCCGAGCATCGGGAAAGCAGCGGGTGAGCTCTGGTAGAGCCCGGGCACCAGGACACGGACGACCCGCAGACCAGTCCTGGCGACGTCGGGGGTGGTGACGTCCACCGAGATCGCCTGCAGCCCCTGACGGGCGAGACCGTCCAGGTAGGTGGCGCGCGGATCGCCCGAGACCGACACCACGGTGCTCAACGGCTGTCGGCTCGGCGGTGCCCGCAGCCGGCGCAGCGCGTCACCCTGCATCGCCGGGTCCAGGTACAACTGCAAGTTGGGGTCCAGGGTGTTCAGATCGTGCCAGTCGTCGCGGAACTCGCCGCGGTAAGCACGATCCGCGCGGAAGTCGCGGTACGGGTCCTGGCTGAGCCGACCGGAGCGCACGGCGATCCAGAACTCACTCTCGGGCGTCCCCAACTCGCGGCCGATGCTGTAACCGACGATCGCTTCTGTGAGGGCCTTGGCCGCTGCCGCCTGCGCCGTGGCCCGGCACGCGGAGCCGAAACCGACCAGGCCCCGGGCGTGATCCTGGAGGAACGCCCCGACCATCGGCACGTCGAACACGGATGGGATCGCCAGGAACGTGACGCGCAGGTCGGCAGCCTCGGGATCGGCCAGCACCGAGGTCAGGAAGGGATCGTCGCCGATGTCGAGAGCCGTCGCCTCCGCACCGCTGTGCCACCAGATCGTGACGGCGTCGCGCTCGATGAGCTCTTCGAGCGCCGACCGCTCGGCGGCTTCGAGGCCATCGCCTGCGGCGATTCCGGCGCATGCCTGGAAGATGATCGCACGCTCGCGGCCGGGTCGGGCGCGGTGCAGGTTGAGGTAGACCAGGGCCGCCGGAACGAGGACCTCGTTCCCGGACCCCAGGTCGCGCCCCGGGGTCCAGGAGATCTCGAGCTCGCGGGTGAGGGGGACGAAGGGGAACCCGGGTTGGGCGTACTGGGTGGCCGAGTAGAGCGCCAGACCGGCCGGATCGAGCACGTCGAGGCCCTGCGCGGTCAGGCTCGCGGCCGAGCCCACCACCAGGTCGTCGGGTACGGCGTTCCCGCAGTACCGTTCGACGGCCTCGCCGATCGCGGCCTCCCGCGCCCGCTCCGGCTCATCCAGCGTGGCCCCGCCGGTCACCGCGTCAGCGACCCAGGGCGCGAACTGCCCGGTGGCTGCGACGTCGGCGGTGTAGTCGACGAAAGCGCGCGGTATGCCGGGAACGGCCGGTTCTCGGGTGACCCGAGTGATCAATCCCAGGCGGGCGTCGATCAGGCTGGACAGCGCCACTGTCGGCTTCGGCTCCGTCGCAACGGACCGGTGCCCGGATGCTGGCACGGGGAGCACGGGGTGGCGCTCGATGTCGAGCTCGGCACCGGAGATGCAGAGCTGATGACCGAAGCTCGGCACCGGACTGCCGCTCAGATACGCCAACGCATCACCGACCAACGCACCGGCGACGACGGCGAGACCACCCGGGTCCGGCCAGGGCACGGGAGGCAGCCCTTGGCCCCTGTCGAGGTAGGCCCACAGGCCGCGCAGCTCATCGGGTACCCGGGTGGCCGCGAGTCGCCGGGCCCGGACGTCGGCGTAGCTCGCCGTGTGACCCGGCACGAACATCGGACCGAGCTGGAACCGGACGCCCTCGGCGTGGCACCGGTGCCATGCCACGCCTGCGTCGCCACACCAGCGGTCGACCTGCTGCCAGCGCACGTCGGGCAACCAGCCCGCACAGGAGATCGCCAGGTCGAGCCCGTCCAGCTCGGCTCGGTCGAGAAGCCCCCTCGTCACTTTCACGTGGGGCTCGAGCAGGTCGGCGACCAACGCGGCGATCGGGTCGTCCCCCTCGACCCACACGGCCTTCTCGGCCAGGTCACCGTGGCGAGCCAGCGGTGAATCAGCGAGCAGCCCACGCTCGGCGAGCCCGGTCAGGAACAGGGCGAGCATGCTCTCCGGAGGACCGCTGTCGGATGAGCTGCCTCCGTGCAACGATTGCTGAGCGTAGTAGATGACCGAGTCGGGCCCACGTAGCCGGAGGAATCGGTCCCCGGGAGCGGCACAGCGCCACCCCCCGTCGTGACCGCGATAAAGATGATGCCCAGGCGCCAGGCGGGCCGGGTCGGATTCACTGTTGACACAGGACATGGGACCTGCTCCTGACGTCGCCGGAACACCCGTCACTGCCACCGATGAGCGACGGTGGCCGGCTGCAGCGGGTGCTGCTG
>JBOHEP010000557.1:0-2737 GCA_050701075.1 Pseudonocardia sp.
ACCGCTCGACGAGCTGCGCGGTGTCGGTGGGCTCCACCTTGTCGATCACCCAGCCGCGCTGCCCGCGCACCCGGCCGCCGCGCACGTGGAAGACCTGCACCGCCGCCTCGAGCTCGTCCTCGGCGAATGCGACGACGTCGGCGTCGGTGCCGTCGCCCAGCACCACGGCCTGGCGTTCCATCGCGCGGCGCAACGCCCCGATGTCGTCGCGCAGCCGGGCGGCCTTCTCGAACTCCAGCTCGCAGGACGCCTGTGCCATCCGCCGCTCGAGCTGGCGCACCAGGTGGTCGGTGCGCCCGGACAGGAAGTCGCAGAAGTCCCGAACGATCCCCCGGTGCTCGTCGGCGTCCACCCTGCCCACACACGGGGCCGAGCACTTGTCGATGTACCCGAGCAGGCAGGGGCGGCCGATCTGTCCGTGCCGGCGGAAGACCCCGGCGCTGCACGTGCGGGCGGGGAAGACGCGCAGCAGCAGGTCGAGCGTCTCGCGGATCGCCCACGCGTGGGCGTAGGGGCCGAAGTAGCGCACGCCCTTCTTGCGGGGCCCGCGGTAGACGTGCAGCCGCGGGAACTCCTCGTGCAGCGTGACCGCGAGCACCGGATAGGTCTTGTCGTCGCGGTAGCGGACGTTGAACCGCGGATCGAACTCCTTGATCCAGTTGTACTCGAGCTGGAGCGCCTCGACCTCGGTGGCGACCACCGTCCAGTCGACCGATGCGGCCGTGGTGACCATCTGTCGGGTGCGCGGGTGCAGGTTCGACAGGTCGGCGAAGTAGGAGTTGAGGCGTTGGCGCAGGCTCTTGGCCTTGCCGACGTAGACGACGCGGCCGTGCGGATCGGCGAAGCGGTACACCCCGGGGGCCTCCGGGATGGACCCTGGGGCTGGGCGGTACGAAGCGGGATCGGACATAGCCCCTCCAGGGTAGGGCCGCGCCCCGACACTCGGTGTAGCGCACCGGTCCGCGATGGGCGCACCGGTGCGCGGTCGGCTCAGGGCCGGGGATCACCGACCAGGGCCGACAGCGCCGCCGCAAGGTCGCGGTCGCGGGCGTATCCACGGGTGGTGATCAGACCGACCGCCGCACCGGCGACGGCAAGCTCGGCGTCGCCGGCCACTGCCCGCAACGCCCGGAGATCGGCGGCGTCCATCGGCCGGGTCTCGTCGTCGCGGGCGAGGAGCTTGAGCGCGATGAGATGGCCCGTGCTGGCGACCGGGACCGTCAGTCCCGGGACGATCTCCAGTGGCTGCGCGGCGGCGACGATCTCGTGCTCGATCCCCGAGGACGCGAAGAGCAGGTCGGCGACCGTGCCGTCGTCCGTGACTCCGGGTGGGATCAGCCGGACGGTAGCCAGCCGGCCGGTCGCGGTTTGTTCGATGGACGCCGTGAGCCGATGTCCGGTCTGCAGCAGCCTACCGACGAGGGACTCGGCCTCGGCGTCGTCGCGGACGACGACGACAAGGTCGACGTCGCGGGTGAATCGCGCTTCCGCCCGGGCCGAGACGGCGAACCCCCCGACCAACGCCCAGCCGACACCCGCAAGGTCATGCCCGAGTCGCCGCAGTACGGCCTCGACCGAGCTCATCCGAACCGGGCGGAGGGCGAGCCCGAGCTGTCGCCGTGCTCGGCACCCGGACGTGTGCCCAGCCACGCCCGGACCAGGTTGTCGATCTCCTCGGCCGACGCGTCCGGTCGCTCCCGCACGAGCCGCTGCCGATACATCCGGACGCCGAAGTCGTGCAGCTCGAAGGCGACGCGGAGCCGGTCGGCGGCAGCGGAGCTCACATCACGATCATACCCGGGGGCCGGACACGGACGCTGTTCGAAGAACGCGTTCACGATCCCGGTTCCTCGACGCGCCGGTCCGGGTAGATCGGAGATGATCGTTGCGAGCGCTACCTCAGCGTCGCCCGAACGACGCTGAGGTAGCGCGGGGATCGATCATGCGACGCGCCCACCGGCAGCGGTGCGGAAGACCGCTTTCGCGGCCGGGCGCAACATCAGCACCAGCGCCGCGAGCACGGCACCCACATACACCACCCGCAGTCCGACGACCAGCGGCGTCGAGCCGTCGGCCGCAGCAAGGTACGCCGTGGGCAAGCCGCCACCCAGCACCCAGGACAACGGTTCCATGACCAGCGAGACCATGCCGACCCCGCCGAGTACGACCGCCACTACCCGACCGATGGTGCTGCGGCCGGTGAGCAGCGCCGACACCAGCACGGCGAGCACCACGTAGATCGCGAAGCGAACTGCGAGCCTGCTCGATGTCGGCGGGTCGGGCAGCACGAGCCGGACCAGTGCCTCGGCCACGCCGGCGGAGATGGCGGTGATCCATCCCACGTGATCACTGGGACGGGGCGTCGAACCGTCGTCCGGATTTCCCCACCCCAGTGGTCCGGAACGGAAGGGAACTCGCTGGCGCGATCGGCCAGTGCCGGTGAGACCTCGGCAGGTCCAGGTACTCACTACTCGTCCGGACACACCCCCGGGTTCGGCTCTGGCACGGCCGTGTCGTGCACCCCGCACAGGAGCTGCCGGGTCGGCGGGACCCCGACCGCACCGCCGCCTACGGAACGCAGGATCATGATGGCCTTGTCCGCGGGCACCGCCGTTCCCCTGAGCCGGGGTAGTCGATGGTCCCGCTCGCGCCGCTCAACGGCCCCGAAGCCTGGGTGCTGATGTCGTCGATGCCCCCCAGCACCTCAGCCGGTGCAGGGAGGAAATCGGCGTCAACG
>JBOHEP010000558.1:0-4423 GCA_050701075.1 Pseudonocardia sp.
GCCCGTACTTCAGCTCGATCACCAGGGACTTGCCGACCTCGGCGTCCTCGATGGCGTGCGCGGCGATGTAACCCTCCCGCTGCAGGATCTCGGCGATCGCCACCTTGAGCTTGGAGTGCGGCATCACCACCCGGTCGTGATAAGCGGAGTTCGCATTGCGCAGACGCGTGAGCATGTCTGCGATCGGATCGGTCATCGTCATGGGATGAGTCGTTTCACTTCCCCGCCTGGTTCCCCCTGCTCGGTCCGGGTGTACCGGAGCGTCGAGCATCGGAGGCCTGTGGCGATCATGTTGCGGGACCTACCAGGAGGACTTGCTGACGCCCGGTAGCTCGCCGGCGTGCGCCATTTGTCGAACGCAGATACGGCACAGCCCGAACTTCCGCAGCACGGCGCGCGGACGGCCGCACTTCTGGCAGCGGGTGTAGCCGCGCACCTTGAACTTGGGCTTGCGCGCCGCCTTGATGACCAGCGCCTTCTTCGCCATCTGGGGTCAGCTCTCCTTGAAGGGGAAGCCGAGCCGGCGCAGCAACGCCCGGCCTTCCTCGTCGGTGGTCGCCGTGGTGACGACCGTGATGTCCATGCCGCGCGGACGGTCGATCGAGTCGGGGTCGATCTCGTGGAACATCGACTGCTCGTTCAGACCGAAGGTGTAGTTGCCGCGACCGTCGAACTGCGCGGGCGACAGGCCGCGAAAGTCGCGGATACGAGGCAGTGCGATCGTCAGCAGCCGGTCCAGGAACTCCCACATACGGTCGCTTCGAAGGGTGACCTTCGCGCCGATCGGCATTCCCTCACGCAGCTTGAACTGTGCAATGGACTTGGTGGCCCTGCGGACCAGCGGGCGCTGGCCGGTGATCGTGGCCAGGTCACGGACGGCGCCGTCGATGAGCTTGGCATCGCGCGCAGCGTCACCCACACCCATGTTGACGACGACCTTGACGACGCCGGGGATCTGCATGACGTTGGCGTAGCCGAACTGCTCGCGCAGCCCGCTCGCGATCTCTTCGCGGTAGCGCTGCTTGAGGCGCGGCCCGACTGCCGAGGAAGGGGACTCGGTGGTGGTGGTTGACATCAGATCTCCTTCCCGGACTGACGGGAGACCCGGACGCGCTTGCCGTCGTCGGTGAGCTTCTTGCCCACGCGCGCCGGCTTGCCGTCGGCGTCGATCACCATCACGTTGGAGACGTGGATCGCCGCCTCCTGGGTGACGATCCCGCCGGACTGCGCGCCGCGCTGGTTCTGACTGATCCGGGTGTGCTTCTTGATCCGGTTCACGCCCTCGACGAGCACACGGTCCTTCGTCGGGTAGGCCTGGATGACCTTGCCCTTGGCGCCCTTGTCCTTGCCCGCGATCACCAGCACGGTGTCGCCTTTCTTGATCTTCATCCTCACAACACCTCCGGGGCAAGGGAGATGATCTTCATGAACCGCTTGTCGCGAAGCTCGCGGCCGACCGGTCCGAAAATACGCGTCCCCCGCGGCTCGCCATCGGGCTTGATCAGCACAGCGGCGTTCTCGTCGAACCGGATGTAGGACCCGTCCGGCCGACGGCGCTCCTTGACGGTGCGCACGATCACGGCTTTCACCACGTCACCGCGCTTCACCCCGGCCGCCGGGATGGCGTCCTTGACGGTGGCGACGATGACGTCGCCGATCCCGGCGTAGCGCCGACCCGATCCACCGAGCACCCGGATGCACAGGATCTCCTTGGCACCGGTGTTGTCCGCGACTCGCAGCCGCGACTCCTGCTGAATCATTTGGCCTTCTCCAGGATCTCGACCAGCCGCCAGCGCTTGGTCGCCGACAACGGCCGCGTCTCCATCAGTCGGACCCGGTCGCCAATCCCGGCCGTGTTGGCCTCGTCGTGCGCCTTGACCTTGCTGGTCCGCCGGATGACCTTGCCGTACATCGGGTGCTTCACCCGGTCCTCGAGCGATACGACGATCGTCTTGTCCATCTTGTCGGACACGACCAGCCCCTCGCGGACCTTCCGCTCATTTCGCACTGTTTCTCGCTGCTCAGTCATACAACGTCCCATCCTCGCTAGGCGCCGTCGACAGGCCCAGCTCCCGCTCCCGCATGACCGTGTAGACCCGCGCGATGTCGTGCCGAACGGTTCGCAGCCGCCGGTTGTTGTCCAGCTGCCCGGTGGCCATCTGGAAGCGGAGGTTGAACAGCTCCTCCTTGGATTCCCGCACCCGCAACGTGAGCTCCTCGTCGGTCAGCTCACGCAGCTCCGCGGCCGTCGTGGTACCACTCCCGCCCGCCATCAGCGCTCCCCTCCCTCACGGGTCACGATCCGGCACTTCATCGGAAGCTTGTGAATCGCGCGGCGCAGCGCCTCACGAGCGGTCGTCTCGTTCGGATAGCTCATCTCGAACAGCACCCGACCGGGCTTGACGTTCGCGATCCACTTCTCCGGTGAACCCTTGCCGGAGCCCATTCGGGTCTCCGCCGGCTTCTTCGTCAGGGGGCGGTCCGGGAAGACGTTGATCCACACCTTGCCACCGCGGCGAATGTGGCGGTTGATGGCGATACGGGCGGACTCGATCTGCCGGTTGCTGACATAGGCCGACTCGAGCGCCTGGATGCCGAGCTCGCCGAAGGTGACCCGGGTGCCACCGGATGCCGCGCCGGTGCGGTGCGGCCGGTGCTGCTTGCGGTGCTTGACCTTGCGGGGAATCAGCATGACCTACGCCTCCCCGGTGGTCTCGGTCGGAGCCGCCTCGACAGCGGCGCTACGACCCTCGGTCGGAGCCGCCTCGATCGTGGCGACACCACCCGGAGAGTCGGCACGCTCGGCCGCGGCACGCCCGGCCTCGGTGCCCGAGGCGGTGGTACCGGATGCACCGGAGCGGCGACGTGCCGGGCGCTCGCGGCGCGGACCGCGGTCAGCGGCTCCTGGAGCAGCAGCGACGGGAGCACCGTCACGGCGACCCCCGACGACGTCACCCTTGTAGATCCACACCTTGACACCGATCCGACCGAACGTCGTGCGGGCCTCGAACAGGCCGTAGTCGATGTCCGCGCGCAACGTGTGCAGCGGGACCCGACCCTCGCGGTAGAACTCCGACCGCGACATCTCCGCGCCGCCAAGACGCCCGGAGCACTGCACCCGGATGCCCTTGACCTGCGGCGAGCGCATGGCCGACTGGATGGCCTTGCGCATCGCCCGGCGGAAGGCCACGCGGTTGGACAGCTGCTCGGCCACACCCTGCGCGACGAGCTGCGCGTCGGACTCGGCGTTCTTGACCTCGAGGATGTTGAGCTGGACCTGCTTGCCGGTCAGCTTCTCCAGCTGGCCCCGGATCCGGTCGGCCTCGGCGCCGCGACGACCGATGACGATGCCCGGACGCGCGGTGTGGATGTCCACCCGCACGCGGTCCCGGGTGCGCTCGATCTCGACCTTGGAGATACCGGCCCGCTCCATGCCCTTGGACAGCATCTTGCGGATCTCGACGTCTTCCTTGACGTACTCGGCGTACTGCTTGTCGGCGTACCAGCGTGACTTCCAGTCGGTGGTGATACCGAGCCGGAACCCATGCGGGTTGATCTTCTGACCCATCAGCGGGCCCTCCCCTTCGCACCGCGAGACGTTCGCCCGCCCGACTTTGACACGGCAGGCTGCGACTCGACCTCGACGGTGATGTGGCTCGTCCGCTTGCGGATCCGGAACGCACGGCCCTGGGCGCGCGGGCGGATGCGCTTGAGTGTGGGCCCCTCGTCGGCACAGGCCACGACGACCACGAGGGTGTCCCGGTCCAGGTCGAGGTTGTTCTCGGCGTTGGCCGCGGCACTCGCGATGACCTTGGCCAGCGGTTCGGCCGCGGCCTGCGGTGCGAACCGCAGGATGTCGAGAGCCTCCCCGACCGTCCGCCCCTTGATCAGCGCGATGATGCGCCGCACCTTGGTTGGCGACATGTGCACGAACCGTGCCACCGCGCGCGCCCGAATCGGCTCGAGCGCGGCGGCAGGGTCCTGGCTTGCCTGTTTGGTTGACATGTGCTTGTTCGACACAGCCTTATTGGACACAACGGTAGCCATTCCTTCCCTCTCCTGGTCGCTGCTCGGGCCGCTCAGCGCCTGCGCGCCTTGCGGTCGTCCTTGATGTGGCCCCGGAAGGTCCGCGTCAGTGCGAACTCCCCCAGCTTGTGGCCGACCATCGTGTCCGAGATGAACACCGGCACGTGCTTGCGGCCGTCGTGCACCGCGATCGTGTGGCCGATCATGTCGGGGATGATGGTGGACCGCCGCGACCATGTCCGGATCACGGTCTTCTTGCCGGCCTCGTTGAGCGCGTCCACCTTCTTGAGCAGGTGGTCGTCCACGAACGGGCCCTTCTTCAGGCTGCGCGGCATTGGTTACCTCCCTGCCCTGTCACGTTTCTCATCAGCGCTTCTTGCCGGTACGTCGGCGGCGG
>JBOHEP010000559.1:0-4365 GCA_050701075.1 Pseudonocardia sp.
GTCGGCGGCGTCCACCTCGTCCCAGCGGATCGGCGTGGACACGACCGCCTCGGGCACGCCGCGCACCGAGTACGCGCTGCGGATCGTGTGGTCGCGGGCGTTCTGGTTGTAGTCCACGAAGATCGACCCCGGGTCGCGGTCCTTGCGCCACCACGTCAGATCGACCAGTTCGCAGCGTCGCGCCACCTCGCGGGCGAACGCGTGTGCCGCGCGGCGGACGTCGCCGAAGCTCCAATGCGGCTCGATCCGCACGTAGACATGCATCCCCTTGCCGCCCGACGTCTTCGGCCAGCCGATCGCACCGATCTCGTCGAGCACCTGGTGGGCGACGTGGGCGACCCGGCGGACGTCGGCATAGGAGGCGTCCGGCATTGGATCGAGGTCGATGCGCCACTCGTCGGGCTGTTCGACGCTCGTGCTGCGGGTGTTCCACGGGTGGAACTCCACCGTGGACATCTGCACCGCCCACACGACATCGGCGGGATGGGTGACGCACAGCTCGTCGGCGTGCCGGCCCCATCGCGGGAAGTCGACCCGGACCGTCCGCACCCAGTCCGGCGCGCCGCGCGGCAACCGCTTCTGGTGCACCTTCTCCCCGGTCACCCCGGTCGGAAAGCGGTGCAGCATGCAGGGTCGCTCCCGCAGCGCCGCGACGATCCCGTCGGACACCGCCAGGTAGTAGCGGACCAGGTCGAGCTTGGTCTCCCCGCGCGCCGGGAAATACACCCGATCCGGACTGCTGATCCGGACCGTGCGGTCACCGATCTCCAGCTCGACGGGCGGGCCCGCGCTCCCGGCGATGGCGCACCGCCCTAGCGGCGCCAGGAGCGGCGTTTATGCACCGCGTGCAGCACCAGGCCGAATGCCATGAAGGCCGCCAACCCGATCAACCAGACATCCTCGGTGGCACCCTCGTGGTTGCCGATCAGCATGGTCAGCAGGATCACCACGGACACCCAGCCGGCCACCATCTGGCCGCGCGGGAAGCTGCCGTGCCAGCCCCACTCCGCCGACGGCTCGTCCCGCGGGTCCACCGCGAGCTCTCGTGAGCTCCTCGCCACGACACACCCTCCCGTTGACGCAGACCGACCTCAGACCACTGGTGCCGATCTTCAGGCAGCGCCGGTCTTCAGGCAGCCGATCTTCAGGCCGCCGATCTTCAGGCCGCCGGTGACCCGACGACCCTGCTACCCCGATCCGGGCCGCCTCGCCACTATACCGATGATTCAGCCGCCGGCCGCCCGACCCGGCCTCATGGTCGCACAACAGCTCGTTCGCGATGATGGGCACTGATGAGCGACGAGAGCGGATCCCGGTCGGTGCTGGTGTTGGGTTCGACCGGGTCGATCGGCACCCAGGCGCTGGACGTGATCGCCGCGCATCCCGGCCGGTTCACCGTCGCCGGGCTGGCCGCGGGCGGCGGCGACGTCGCCCTGCTCGCCCGGCAGGTGCGGGGACACGGTGTGCGGCGGGTCGCGGTGGCGGATCCGGTCGCCGCCGCGGCGCTGCGGGTCGCGCTGTCCGGAACCGGGCAGGGCCGGGCCGGGCCGGGCACTGTCGACGTGCTGGCCGGGCCGGACGCCGCTGTCGAGCTCACCGCCACCGTCGGCGCCGAGATCGTCCTCAACGGCATCACCGGCTCCCGAGGCCTGCGCCCCACCCTGGCCGCGCTCGCGACCGGGGCCACCCTGGCACTGGCCAACAAGGAGTCACTGGTGGCGGGCGGCGCCCTCGTCACCGGCGCGGCCGCCCCCGGCCAGATCGTCCCGGTCGACTCCGAGCACTCCGCGCTCGCGCAGTGCCTGCGGGGTGGGCGCGCGGACGAGGTGGCGCGGCTGGTGCTCACCGCGTCGGGCGGGCCGTTCCGCGGGCGGACCCGCGCCGAGCTGGCCGACGTTACGCTGAAGGAGGCGCTCGCACATCCCACCTGGGACATGGGCCCGGTCGTCACGATCAACTCGGCCACCCTGGTCAACAAGGGACTCGAGCTGATCGAGGCGCACCTGCTGTTCGGCGTGCCCTACGAGCGGATCGACGTCGTGGTGCACCCGCAGTCGATCGTGCATTCCCTGGTTACCTTTGTCGACGGCTCCACGCTCGCGCAGGCCGGCCCACCGGACATGCGGTTACCGATCGCACTGGCCCTGGCCTGGCCCGACCGGCTCGCCGGGGTGGTGCCGCCCTGCACCTGGGACACGGCCGCCACGTGGACGTTCGAGCCGCTCGACGAGGACGCGTTCGCCGGCGTGCGGCTGGCACGCGTGGCCGGCGAGCGGGGTGGGTGCCTGCCGGCGGTGCTCAACGCGGCGAACGAGGAGGCGGTGGCGGCGTTCGTGGCCGGCGGGCTGTCCTATCTCGGGATCACCGATGTGTTGGAGCGCACGCTGGCCGCGGCCGACGGCTGGTCGGGGGACCCGACTACCGTTGCCGAGGTGCTGGCCGCTGAGGACTGGGCCAGGGCACACGCCCGGGAGCTGGCAGAGATGAGGACCGGATGAGTTTCGCGTTCGGCGTGACGCTGTTCGCGCTAGGCATCGCGATCTCGGTCGCGTTGCACGAGGCGGGGCACCTGGTCACCGCGAAGGTGTTCGGGATGAGGGTGCGCCGGTACTTCATCGGCTTCGGGCCGAGTATCTTCTCGTTCCGGCGCGGCGAGACCGAGTACGGGCTGAAGGTGATCCCGGCCGGCGGGTTCTGTGACATCGCCGGGATGACCGCGCTGGATCCGGTCACCGAGGAGGAGGCGCCGCGGGCGTTCTTCCGCAAGCCCACGTGGCAGCGGGTGGTGGTGTTGTCGGCGGGGTCGGTCACGCACTTCATCGTCGGGATGGTGCTGATCTTCGTGCTCGCCGTGGGCTGGGGCCTGCCGAACGTGGCGGGCACCCCGGTGGCCGGTGAGGTGAGCTGCGCGGCGGACCAGGTTTCGCCGACGGAGATCGCGCCATGTGGCGTCGGCGTGCCCACCCCGGCCGCCGACGCGGGCCTGCTCCCCGGAGACACGATCGTGTCGGTGGCGGGCACCCGCACCCAGACCTGGTCGGACGCGGTCCTCGCGATCCGTGAATCGTCGGGGCCCACCCCCATCCTGGTCGAGCGCGACGGCGCTCAGGTCCCGCTCACCGTCGACGTCGCCACCGTGCGCCGCCTCGATCTCGAGACCGGCGCGCCCACCACCGTGGGCGCGATCGGCGTCGGGCAGCAGCAGGTGTTCGAGTACGGGCCGGTGTCCGCCGTACCGGCGACGTTCGCCTTCACCGGGGTGGTCTTCGAGCGGGTGTGGGACGGCATTCTCGCGTTCCCGGAGAAGGTTCCGCGTCTGGTCGACGCGATCGCGGGCGCAGAGCGCGACCCTGACAGCCCGGTCAGCGTCGTCGGAGCCTCGATCATCGGTGGCGACGCGGTGGAGCGTGGGCTGTGGGAGCAGTTCATCTTCCTGCTCGCGGTGCTGAACTTCTTCGTCGGCGTCTTCAACCTGCTCCCGCTGTTGCCGTTGGACGGTGGGCATATCATGGTCAACCTCTACGAGCGCGCGCGCGATTGGACGCGGGCGAAGCTCGGTAGGGCAGCGATGCCACCGGTGGACTACACGCGGCTGCTGCCGGTCACGTTCGTGTTGATCCTGGTGATCGGTGCGGTCGGCCTGCTCACGCTCACCGCGGACATCGTCAACCCGATCCGGTTGCAGTAGCCGCCGATCGGCTGCGGTAAGCCGCGAGCCGGGTGTGGAGTAGTCGCCGAGCCGGTTGTGGAGTAGCCGCGAGCCGGGTTGCCGCAGCCGCTTGTCGGCTTGCCGCAGCCACAGTCGGTTGATGATCATCGAATCGGAACGGCGAGCCGCACGGGGTGCGGTTGCGCGTTCCGAACCCGTGATCAGCGAGCGGGTGATCGGGAGAGGCCGGCCAGGCCCGCAGAAGATCGACAGATCGGAACGCGGGGCCGTGACCCGTCCGGCTACGCGTTCAGAAACGTCGATCATGGGCTTCGGTCGCACCCCGCCACCGGCCCATTTCGCCGCGGTGGACCCGCCCGAGTACACGATGAGCGGCAGCGGGCTCGAGCGCGGGAGGGATGGGCCGGACACAGGTGCGGGCCCCCCGAGGGCGGCCCGGGATACTGGAGCCGTGAGCGTCTCTCTAGGCATGCCCGCCCCTCCCGTCCCCACCCTCGCCCCGCGCCGGCACACCCGGCAGTTGCAGGTCGGGGCGGTGGGCGTCGGCAGTGAGCATCCGATCTCGGTGCAGTCGATGACCACCACCCTCACCTCCGACGTCAACGCCACCCTCCAGCAGATCGCCGAGCTCACCGCGGCGGGCTGCGACATCGTCCGGGTCGCCTGCCCCAGCCAGGACGACGCCGACGCGCTGC
>JBOHEP010000560.1:0-5611 GCA_050701075.1 Pseudonocardia sp.
CGAGCAGCAGCGCGATCTCCGCGGTGCCGGTGCCGATGTCGGCGATCCGCAGCGGCGGTGATCCGTCCCGACCCGGGTGGCCGACCAGGCCGGCGAGGGCGTCGATCCAGGCGTTCCGGTACGCCGGATGGCCGTGGGCGAGGTCTCCCCAGCGCTGGTAGTGCTCGGCATGCGCGCTCCACCGGGCGGCGATCTGCTCGATGCTCGGCACGGTCACGGTCGGCTCCCCTCGTGGTTCCCGGTTGCGGTGGTGGTGAGCTGGGAGGCGATCAGCCGAGCGTAGGTGCCCTCGGCCGCGACCAGCTCGTCTTGGGTGCCGATCTCGGCCACCCGGCCGTGGTCAAGGACCACCAGCCGGTCGGCGGCCGGATCGTGGACAGCTGGTGAGCGATGACCATCGTCGTGCGTCCCGTGCGGGCGACGGCCATCGTCGCGCCGACCTCCAGCTCGCTCTCGGCGTCGAGGTTGGACACGGCCTCGTCCATCACCAGGATCGGGGAGTCGCAGAGCAACGCCCGGGCGATCGCGATCCGCTGGCGCTGACCGCCGGAGAGCCGGGAGCCCATCTCGCCGGCCACCGTGTCGCAGCCGTCGGGGAGCGCGGCGACGAACTCGTGTGCCAGCGCGGCCCGGGCGGCGGCCTCCACCTCGGTGTCGGTGGCGTCCGGGCGGCCGAGCCGGATGTTGTCCCGCACGGACTCGGTGAACAGGTAGACGCCTGCCCGCCGAAGATCCACGCCAGCATGAGCGCGATCAGCACTCCCTGGCCGACGTAGGTGGCCGTGATGGCCAGCAGCACCGCGACCACCACGAGAAGCCGCGTCCGCGCCTGGGGTGACCATGTCGAGCAACCGACAGACTGCGTCACACACGGCAACCTCCTCGCAGTTCACCCTCTCGGGTGAGCATGCGGTACGAGCTCCCTAACTGCAAGAATTATGCAGCAATGCGCCCACGGCACTTCCGGTATCGGCGTCAACGCTTGAATGAGTGCCTTCCTGGTTTCCGGGCGGGCTCGACGAGTTCGTCGAGCCCGCCCCGGCCCGTCCACCCGCGCTGCGGGCCGGCGCCCAGGCCGTCGAGCGATCCTGTCCCGAGGGAAACTCGGGTGGGCTACCCCCAGAGCGTCACTATCCCGCTTCATCAGCTCGCGCCTGCAGGTTGGGGAGAGCTGGCTCATGATCGCCGTAACTGGGACATTCGGTGCGGATGCGCACGTCATGTCCCGATTTCGCTGATCATCGGTCGGTGGCGGCAACGGGAGTTCACCCGCCCGCAGCCGCATGATCGTGCCCCGGCGTGACCCGGGTGTTGATCCTCGGCGTCAGGCATCGGTGGCATGGCGGTGCCGTGCGCCGACGATGCTTATAGCACATGCCTCGTCATCCGGGCAGGATGGGGTGATGACTGAGCTCGAGACCAGGACCTCCCGCCGGACCTCGACCTGGCCCTGGGCGCTGGCCGCCGGCGGGCTGCTGTTCCTGGTCGGCGGGCTGATGCATCCTGGCGGCGATTCCACTCTGCCCGAACCACAGGCGACAGCCGAGTTCATCGGCGCGCCGGCCTGGATCCCGTCCCACACCCTGCTCCTGGTCGGGACGATCGGTTTGCTGATCGGCCTCTTCGCGCTGGCCCGCAGCCGGGCGCCGCTGTCGACGGGTGCGCGGCGAGCTGCGTGGGTCGCCGCGATCGGCGCGGTGCTGCTCGTCGTCGAAGGTGTCTTCCACCTGGGCGCGTTCGTCGACGAGGAAGCGGTGCTGGCTGGCGCGGCCACCCCGTTCCTCACCACCCATCAGCTGATGAGCCTGTTCGTCTACCCGCTGTTCACCTTCTCGGTGGCGGCGCTCGCCGTGCTCAGCGGGCGCACGTTGACCCACCCGGCGGTCGGCATCATCGGCGCGCTCGGTGCGGTCTGCTTCGGCGTGGCCCCGGCGTTGGTCGGGCTGGCCGGCCTCGAGGCGCTCAGCTTGCTGTTCCCGATCGGTGGCACGCTGATGGCCCTGTGGTTCACCGTCGTCGGGATCACCGGCCTGACCCGACGGACTCCCGCACCTGCTTAGACGATCGTCCGAACCGCCGTTCCCGGCGGCGGAACGAGACCCCACCGTGCTGCTCGGCTCACACATCGGTGGAGGCCGGGGAGCACCTGGCTGGCGGCGGAGCATCCGGCCGGCGGCGGCCGTCAGGCCGAGACGGCGGCGCGATCAAGGGTGACCGACATCGCGTCGTACCCGCGCAGCACCCGGGTGGGGCGCCGATGTGGTTCCCCGGCGAGCGTGAGGTCGGGGAACCGGCGGAACAGCGCCTGCAGGCCGACCGCACCCTCCATCCGAGCGAGCCCGGCACCGATGCAGTGGTGGATCCCGCTGGAGAACGCGATGTGCGCGCCGGCGTCGGGGCGGGTGACGTCGAAGCGGTGCGGGTCGGTGAACACTGCCGGGTCCCGGTTGGCACCACCGATCAGCATGACCACGACCTGGCCTGCCCGCACCCGTTCGCCGGCGACCTCGGTGTCGCGCTTGGCGACCCGGGCGGTGCGCTGTACCGGGGAGTCGTAACGCAGCACCTCCTCGACGGCCCCGGCCCACCGGGCAGGTTCGGCCGCCAGCTTCGCGAGCTGCTCGGGGTGGCGCGCCAGCTGCACCACGCCGTTGCCGATGAGGTTGACGGTGGTCTCGAACCCGGCCGCGAGCAGCAGCATTCCCACACTGCTCAGTTCGTCCTCGCTGAGCCGGCCGTCCTCGTCGTGCGCGGCGACGAGCGCGGACAGGATGTCGCTGTGCGACGCGCCGGCAGCGGACGCGTCGACACCGCCGGGGGAGCGGCGCAGGCGGTCGAAGTGCCCGAGCATCCATGCATGCAACGCGTCGATGTCGCGCTCGGAGCGTCGGAAGTCGCGGTAGGACAAGCCGAGGTCCAGCGACAGCGCGCCCCCCGCACCCCACTCCAGGAACTGGCGGCGCATGGCTGCGGGGGCTCCGAGCATCTCGGTGATCACGGTGGCCGGGAGCAGGCTCGCGTAGTCGTCGATCAGGTCGGCAGAGCGACCCTTCGCCGTCATGGCGTCGAGCAGCTCCTCGGCGACCTGCTCGGTGCGCGTGCGCAGCGCCGCGACGGCCCGTGCGCTGAACGCGCGGGTGACGAGCTTGCGGTAACGGGTGTGGTCGGGCGGATCGGTGGCGAGCATCGACGGCCGTTCGACCGGGCCGAGGGAGCTGTGGCCGCCGGCCCGGATCACGAGCCCGATCAGCCCGGGCGGGGGTGCCGCGCCGGTGACGGTGCCGAAGTCGGGACTGCGCAGGACCGCTGTGGACAGGGCGTGGTCGGCGGTGGTCAGTGCGATCCCGGTGTTCACCAGCCGGCCCTGCGACCGAAGGGTCTCGTAGTGTGGAAACGGATCGGCCTGGATCTCGCGGTCCATCATGATCCGCGCGCTGAGCTCGCCCGCCCGCATCTGGCGTTCGATGGCCCGGCGCACCAGCCCGTGCCGCAGCCCCCAACGGATCATCCGACGGACACCTGTCGTTCCTGCCATCTCGACCTCTCGAGTCGCTCCGGGATGAAGATACCGCAGTAAGTTACCGACAGTAAGCTTATCGCGTCCGCATTCTGAGGTCCAGCTGAGCCCACGCCCCGCGCACCCGGTAGGACTACGGCGGTGACTACGCCCCGGCTGCTGGCCGTCAGCGACCTGCACATCAGGCACCCGGAGAACCGGGCGATCGTCGAGGAGCTGTCCGGCGCGGCCGGGGACTGGCTGATCGTCGCCGGCGACGTGGCCGAGCACGTCGAGGACGTCGTGTGGGCGTTGGGCCTGCTCCGGTCGCGCTTTGCGGAGGTCATCTGGGTGCCGGGCAACCACGAGCTCTGGACACGGGGCACGGACCCGGGCGCCCTGCGCGGCGAGTACCGCTACCGGCATCTGGTCGAGGTCTGCCGCGAGCTCGGTGTGCACACCCCGGAGGGCCCCTTCCCGGTCTGGACCGGTGACGGCGGCCCGGCCACCGTCGCGCCGTTGTTCGTCCTCTACGACTACTCGTTCCTGCCGGCGGGGACGTGCACATCGGCCGAGGGGCTCGCGGCTGCGTACCGCGCGGGGGTCGTGTGCACCGACGAGCACCTGCTCCACCCCGACCCCTACCCGGACCGCGCGACGTGGTGCGCCGCCAGGGTGACCGAGTCGGAGCGCCGGCTCACGGCCTGCGATCCGTCGATCCCGACCGTGCTGGTCAACCACTGGCCGCTGACCCGGCTCCCGACCCGGGTGCTGCGGTACCCGGAGTTCGCGCTGTGGTGCGGCACCGAGCGCACTGCCGGCTGGCACGTCCGGTTCCGTGCGACCGCCGTCGTCTACGGCCACCTGCACATCCCGCGGGTCACCTGGGAGGACGGGGTCCGGTTCGTGGAGGTGTCATTGGGTTATCCGCGCGAGTGGCGGACGAAGGGCGTGCCGGATCCGCTGCTACGCCAGGTGCTGCCGGCGCCTTCGGATTGACGGGGACGCGGCGTCCGGTCGCAGGGGATGGTCGGATACGAGGTGAGCGGCGCGAGTTACCGTGGGTGGCAACGTCAGCTCCGGCGGCGGTTGAGGCGGGCGCCGGCCGGCCGAGTGCTGTGATCATTCCCAGCGCTACCTCAGCGTCGTTCGCGCGACGCTCACGTAGCCCTCGCAACGATCATCTCCTCACGCCTCCGGCGTAGCGGTTGAGGAACGCGAGGAGTCTGCTGGTGGTCCCGGCTGGCCGATCGATCGGCAGCGAGCGGTGTGTCGCGCCGGGCAGGACGTCGACGATCACGGTTGGACGTCCCGGCGTGCGGTGAGGGCGACAGCTGCGATGGGTGCGCCCGGCTGTGCTGGGCGAGCAGGATCAGGGTGGGAACCAATGGCACCCTCAGTGGGGTGGGTCGAGCACACCTTCGGTGGTACGACAACGAGCCGTGGCGGTGACGATGCCCGGTCCTCCGCCGTCCCGCGGAGTCAGCACGGCATCGCGGTGGCCACCGTGGCGCCGGGTTGACGCAAGTCCGATCGAAGCGCCTTACGCGAGGGTCACCTCGGTCCCTCAGCCTTGACACCGCCGCCGTGCTGGGCGGAACTCGCTGCGGTCGTTCGCGATGACGGTTGCGGACGTGGCAGTGGACGGCACCTTCCCGGCCGCAGACTACGAAATGCGAGTGCGATCCTGCGCCGACGCGACCGTCGCGGCCTTGGACGCTCCGGTGGCAGGTGATCGCCCTGTTGATCGTCCAGAAATATCCCGTCCGGTACGACCGGACGGGACCTGAGCTGGTGGGCGATACAAGGATTGAACTTGTGACCTCTTCCGTGTCAAGGAAGCGCTCTCCCACTGAGCTAATCGCCCGAGGCGGAGGCGGGAATCGAACCCGCGTACAGGGCTTTGCAGGCCCTTGCCTAAACCACTCGGCCACTCCGCCGGAAATCTCAGGAGATCCTGCTTGCTTCGGATCTCGGTGGTCTGGCGCAGACCCGAGGCTCCTCCGAGCGGACGACGGGATTCGAACCCGCGACCCTCACCTTGGCAAGGTGATGCGCTACCAGCTGCGCTACGTCCGCATGTGCAGCGTGTGGCTTGCTGCGTTGGTAGGGGAA
>JBOHEP010000561.1:0-27796 GCA_050701075.1 Pseudonocardia sp.
CGCCGCACCACCGCGGCGCAGGTGGGCGTCCGCGCCTGCGCAATGTCGCGGGCGCGCCCGCACCGGAGCGACACGCCTCGACGCTGGAGCTCTTCTTCGACATGGTGTTCGTCGTGGCCGTCGCCGAACTCGCGGACCTGCTGGTGCACCACCCCTCGCCGGCCGGCCTCGCACATTACGTGGCTCTGTTCGTGCCGGTCTGGTGGGCATGGGTGGGGTACACCTTCTATGCGGACCGATTCGACGGCGATGACCTGACCCACCGGGGCACCATGATCGCAGCGATGCTGGCGGTCGTTGCGCTGGCCGCGACGATTCCGGACGCCTTCTCCGAGCACGGATCGATCCGGTTCGTCCTGAGCTACCTGGCGGTGCGGGTCCTGCTCATCCTGCTCTACATCCGGGCGCACCGACATGTGCCCGAGGCCCGCCCGCTGACCGGACGGTACCTCGTCGTGTTCGCGAGCGGTGCCGGGCTGTGGCTCGCTTCGCTGCTCGTCGAGCCGCCCGACCGGTTCTGGCTGTGGGGCGCCGGCATGCTCGTCGAACTGCTGCCGCCGCTCGTCTTCACCCGGGTGATCACGTCGCTGCCCTTCCATCTCTCGCACATCCCCGAACGGTTCGGCCTGTTCACGATCATCGTGCTCGGCGAGTCGGTCGCGCTCGGCGCGCTCGGGATCGCGGGACACGACCCGACCCCGTTGGCGGGAGTGGTCTGGACCGGCGGGCTCCTCATCGCCGCCGCGCAGTGGTGGCTCTACTTCGACTGCCTCGACCACCGCCCGCTGCGCCGGTGGCGGCTAACCGGCCAGGCTTACCTCTACGGTCATCTGCTCATCTTCGCGGGGATCACGGCGAGCGGAGCGGCGACGCTGCTCGCGCTGGAATCCGGCGTCGACGCAGGCCCACTCGACGCCGCCACCCTGTGGATGTTGTGCGGTGGCATCGCCGCATTCCTGCTGGGTGCGGGTTTCATCCACTACGTCGCGACGGCCCCGCGCGGCGACCCGCAGGCATGGACGCGCCTCGGTCTCGGCGCGGCGGTGCTGGCCTTCGCTGCGCTGCTCCCCGGGCTCCCGGTCATCGCTGTGGAGGCCGTGCTGCTCGCGGGGCTGGTCGCGCAGGTCGCCTTCGAGCTCACACTACTGTCCCGCCGATTCGGCGGCGACGTAGCCGCAGCGGCGACGTAGCCGCGGCTGGCCGGGTCCACCTGTTGCACCGTTGCTCAGCCCTGCAGTCCGCCGAAGATGCCGGTCTGCACCCAGCGTTCGATGCCGGGCCGGTCCAGCGTGCTGACGTACTCGAGGCGGATGCCGAGGACGTCGGGCCGCGTGATGATCCAGTCGGGAACGGCGCCCGGCTGCGCGCGCGCGACAGCGTCGAGACCGATTCCTTGCGCGGCAAGCGTCCGCATCCGGCCCTCCATGTCCGCTTCCCAGAAACCGAGGTGGAGGTGACTGCGCTCCGCACGTGCCGAGAAGATCCCGTCGCCGTTGGCCTCGATCAGCTCGTAGTACGGCGGACCGTCCATCGAGTAGGTCACGTGCACGTCCTGTGGGTGCGGATCCGGGTCCGAGAGCCACGGCACGGTGTTGCGGCCCGGCTCGGCGAACGTCATTCCGAGGACCCTCGAGAACTCGGTCATCGCCTTGGTGAGGTCCGGCACGACGACGCCGATGTGGAAGTAGGGTTCGACGGTCATGAGCCGCCTCCTTGCCGATGCTGCGCGTCAGAGTGACCAACGGACTCAAAGGTGTCGAGCGGCTCGTGGGACCGGACGTTCTCGACGAGGGCGATGAGCAGCCTCTCAAAGATCTCACGGCGTTGCTCGGCGACGTGCAGAACCGTCGTGCAGGTGATCACAGAGTCTCCCTGAGGAATCGTCTCCCCCGAGGAGATCGGCGCCCGCAACAGACCCGGACCCGTCCCCGGCGAGGCGAGGCAGGCCCAGGCCCGATGGAGGGTGGCACTCGCCGTCAGGCTGCGAGCGGCGGCAGCAAGGTGTCCGCTGTGGCATCCTGCAGGGCTGCCTCGGCCTCGGGGTAGAAGTAGTACTCGTGACCCTTGAGGTTGAACAGTTCATTGCCGACCGCGCCCAGCGTGTCGAACCACATCGACATCTCGCGCCCGACATCCTCGCCGAACAGGTAGGCCACCATCGCGACGGTGCCTGCGTTGATCGAGCTCGCCCCGGCGGTCGTCCACATCCTGTCGTCGGGTGAGCCGAGCCACATCGTCCGCGGCTCGATCACGTTCGCGCCCTCCTCCTTGAGCCGCCTCGAGATCGGCGGGCTGCAGGTGACGGGCGTCTTGCCGAGCACGCCGGCCCGCTGGAGGATCCCCACCCCAACGCAGTTCGCGGCGATGAAGCGCTCGTGGTCGAAGTGATTCTTGATCACGTCCAGGACGCGCTGGTTCTTCGTGGCCACGCCGGACCCGTTGCCGCCGGGAATGTAGAGCATGTCATAGAGGTCACCGTCGCGGAGTACTGCCTGGGGCTCCACGCGAGCACCCATCTGCATCTCCACCGGACCCGGCTCGAGCGCCACCAGCTTCACGTCGAGCTTGCGGCCGTACTGCATGTCCAGATGCATGGCGACCCCCGTGAGGATCTCCCATGGAATGATCGTGTCCGACTCGCTACACCGATGGTAGGCCAGCACGCCGATCGTCCTGATGTCGGGCATTTGGCTTTCTCGTCCTCTCGCCGTCGTCGCATGTCAAGCGCTGTTACAACGTTTACGGTAGGCCCGCGTGCGCCATTCCGCGTGAGTAGTAGAGGTGCATTGACGAAGGTACTGTGGCGGCCAGTACTTAGATTCTTATGGCGGCTCCGCGCACCGCGGCCTCCTCGGCGGCATCCCCGGGTAGCGTCAGCAACATCTCGTCTGCGCCCACCTCGTCGGCGAACCGGTCCAGGCGCGTCTTGTCGCGGCGGTGCACCCCACGCGGTGCCCGCCGGCGAGCAGTCTGCGTGCGGTCGCTGCACCAAGGCCGCTCGCCCCGCCGGTGATGAGCGTGACCGGGCCGGGCGGGGCTGTCATGAAACCTCGGAGACGAGTGCGGACGGATCATCAGGCGACGAAGCACGCAGCGCGCCGAGCACGGCCTCGGCGGTGCCGGTGGCAGAGGCCGGGTTCTGTCCGGTGACCAGACGACCGTCTGCGACGACGTGCGCGGTGAAGTTCGCCGAGCCGCTGTACCGGGCGCCGCGGAGCTCCAGCGCGGTCTGCAGCGCGAACGGGACGACGTCGGTCAGGCCAGCGGCGGCTTCCTCGGCATTGGTGAACGCCGTGACCGCCCGGTCGGCCACCAGCGCGCTGCCGTCGGACAGCGTCACGTTCACCAGCGCCGCCGGGCCATGGCAGACCGCGGCGACGACACCCCCACGCTCGTAGACCTCCGCCGCGAGCCGGACCAACTCCGCGTTGTCGCGGAAGTCCCACATGGTGCCGTGGCCACCCGCGAAGAAGATCGCGTCGTAGTGCGCGGGATCGATCCGGTCCGGTGCCGGTGTGTGGTCGAGCTTCGCGCTCATCTCCGGGTCGCGCAAGAACTCCGACTGTATGGGGTCCGACAAGTCCTCGCCGTCCATGGGTGGGCGCCCGCCTGCGGGTGAGACGAGGTCGACGCGACACCCGGCCTCCCGGAAGACCCGCCATGGATGGGCGACCTCGGAGAGGTAGAAGCCGGTGGGTCTGCCGGTGGCACCCAACGTGGCGTGGCTGGTTAGCACGATCAGGATCGTGAAGGTCGGTGTCACTGCTGCTCCCGGTGCCGGCGGTCGATTCAGAAGGGGACGAGAAGGTCTGCGAGGGTGAACCGGCCCGGGACACGCGCGGGCAGCGTCGGTGTCCAGGACGGGTCAACGACGCGGTAGGAACGCGGGTCGGCGTCGATGATGCGGATGAGCGTCTCGCCCACGATGAACGCGCCGACCGGGCCGAGGCGCTCGCCGTCCTCGCACACCTCGGCTTCCTTGAGCACGTAGAACCACAGCGGCGTCTCGCCGCCCCATCCCTGCGCGACGAGACCGAGTTCGTCGTGCCCGAGCGGGCTCTCGCCCAGCTCCCTGGCCACAGCCTCGCCGGAGGGCAGCGAGGTCGCGGTGCCCCGCAGCAGGTCGCGCACGGCGAGCGAGGCGTGGTCGGACTCGACGAGGTCGCCGGTCAGCTCGGTCGGCAGCCGGAGCAACGACGCCGGAAGGGTGCCGTCGATCCGGCCGGACCGCTGCACGTGGGTCTCATCGCCACAGCACAGCAGCAGCCGCCAGTCCACCATCCGATCCGGGGACACCGGCCGGAAGCCCAGGAGGTCCGGGAACAGGCGCAGCTGTGGCCCGTCGGGGCGAACCTGGTAGCGCTCGCGGATCTGGCTGTGCCCGTACCGGTATGCGGCGTCGGCGAACTCCAGGGGCACCCGGATCGGCTCGGTGCCCCCGGATGCCCGAGTTCCGCGCGCGCCCGCCGATGAGAGGCGGTCGGTGCGGTCGGCACCGATGGTGGCGGGCAGGAAGTCGTGGACGACCACCCACTGGTAGTGCCAGGTCAGGGCGCGGCGGGCGGCCTCATGCAGCCCGACCTCGTCCACGCCGTCGGCCCGGAGCCTGTCCACCAGCCGGTTGTGCGCCCGGATCATCCCGAGGTGCATCTGGGAGATCAGGACGTGTACGTCCTGGCGGGGGTCGGCGCACAGCGCGACGCCCTCCTGGTTGCGGGGCAGGTCACCCACCCCCTCGAGGAGCTTCGCCGGGTCGATCCTGCTGAACAGGTATGGGCAGGCGATCGGCCCCTCACCGTAGAGGCACTCCAGGTCCAGACGCGCACTGCGCGCGTTGCGAATCAGTTCTTCGTCGTCGTGATGGGTGAGCGGGGAGCGGTCGGCAGTGATGTCGTGCGCGAGGTACTGGCCGAACACCGGCCATCCGGCCGCGACCGTCCGGGACTCACCGCGCGGGCATGCCGACCCATCGCAGGATCCCCCGACCCGGCCCAACGCGTGCAGCAGCCCCTCATCGACGACGAGGGGCGCCAACCCCGGGAACATACGTACGTAGCGGCCCATGCCGAGCGGGGCGTCAACGGTTCTGGACGGGGCCAGGCAATGGTCGCGAGCGGGGTGCGGATCGGCACTGGTGGCCACGGCTTCAGAACCTGACGTTCAACGCACACAGCCGTCCGACGTTGCCACCGGCGATGCGCTGGTAGCGCGTGCGGTCGCCGGTCCCCGGAAGCCCCGATCGCTGCGGCACCACGCCGGGTTCAGCGCAACTGGTCGACAATGCAGGCTCCCGAAGTCAGTCTCTGTGTGCGCGTCGGTTGTGACTCATTCTGGCACCGCCTGACCTTGATTACAACCGGTCGTAGCACCGGGAACGTATTCGAGCAATGGGGTTGGGTTACTCAGACCGGCGTCGCCGGGGACTGCTCAGGACAAACCGTATCGTCGTCCGTGAAAATTATCGCCGTGGTTTCAGCGAAACCGGATCAGGCGGCCGAAGTCCCGCGTCCCGAGCATGCCGAGGACCACCGGCGGTGGCTGGTGCTCGGCGTCGTGTTGACCGGCACCTTCCTCGTCATCGGAGGGGTCTCGATCGTCAACCTGGCGGTGCCGTCGATGCGCCGGTCGTTCGACGCTGACGCGAGCGAGATCGGTATCGTGATCGCCTCGTACGCCCTCGTCTACGCGACCCTGCTCATCGCCGGCGGTCGCCTCGGAGACATGTTCGGGCGCAAGAACGTGATGATGGTTGGTCTCGGCCTGTTCGCCGGTGCCGTGCTCGTCGGGGGGCTTGCGCCGACCGTCGGGGTGCTGATCGCGGCGCGGGTCCTGCAGGGGGTTGGCGCGGCCCTGATCTATCCCCAGATCCTGTCGACCATCGAGGACACCTTCGAGGGCCGCGAACGAGGAGTCGCCCTCGGAGCGTTCGGCGCCACCGTGGGTGGTGCGCTGGTGTTCGGTCAGCTGCTCGGCGGCGCCCTCATCGAGCTGGACATCGCCGGGCTCGGCTGGCGCCCCGCGATGCTCGTACTCGCACCACTGGGACTGGTTGCGCTGGTGGCGTGCGGGCTGTTCATGAGCAGCTCGCCCCCCTCCTCGGCCGGCACGCTGGACTACCGCGGAACGACCGTGCTCGCCGTCGCCCTCACGATGCTGGTCTACCCGCTGCTCAGCGGCCGCGACGCCGGCTGGCCGGCCTGGATGGTCGTGACCCTCGTGCTGTCGGGCCCGGCGCTCGCCCTCTTCATGTGGCTGGAGCGGCGGACCGTCGCGAGGGCAGGTGTGCCACTGCTCGACCCGGCGCTGTTCGCCCAGCGTGCGTTCGCCGTCGGCACGGTAATGGGTGTCGTCTTCTTCATCGGGGCCCTGGGCATCGCCCTCTACACCTCGGTGACGCTGCAGTCCGGTCTCGGCTTCGGCCCGCTGGAGTCCGGTCTGGCTTTCACGCCGCTCGGCGTCGCCTTCTTCCTCACATCGTTGCTGGCTCCAAGGCTGGTCGAGCGGATGGGCCGGGGCGTTCTGGCGCTGGGCTACGCCCTGATCACCGCCGGGATGCTCGGTCTGGCGCTGACAGTGCAGGTAGCCGAAGCCTCGATCGGCGTGTGGACACTTGCGCCCGCTCTCGTCCTGGTGGGAGCCGGGCAAGGGTTCGGGATGTCGCCGCTGATCGGGTCGGTGCTCGCCGGGATCCGGCACGAAGATGCGGGCTCGGCGGCCGGCGCCCTCACGACCGCGTTCCAGCTGGGGCAGTCACTCGGCATCGCCGTGGTAGGGATGGTGTTCTTCGGTAGCCTCGGCGCCGAGCCGACCGACGTCGGGCACTACCTCGCGGCCTACACGACGGTAGCGCTCGCGCTCGCGGGCCTTGCGGTCCTCCTCTTCTGCCTGGTCTTCGCCCTCCCAGGGCGGGCGGGCATCGGAACGCGTCACGACGTCTTCCTGCACGACGTGCCGAGCCGGCTCGCCGGCCTGGTGCACTCGACCTCCCTCGCGACGGGCGGTCACTGCGGGGATCGGACACTGCGCAAGATCCTGCTCCATCACCTGGCGAGCCCCCGGCACTGACCGTTGCCGGCTGGGTCGGTGTCCGATGGTCGGTTCCACATCGTGTCCAGGTCGCCGAGCATCCCGGTGTTGACGGCGTCGACGGTGTCCATTTCGGCGCGGACGGCGGCACCGCCGGGATCCCGATCGAGCAGGGCGTCGTAACCATCGCGCGGCACTGCCAGCGTGTTGACGACGACCGGCCAGGGCATCTCGGCCCCAGCGAGGAAGAGCGGCCCGGTCGTGCGGCTCAGCGCCAAGGGCGGCTCCGGCCCCTGGTAGAGCCGGCCGATGGTCGGGTATCCCGCGCGGCTGCACGTCGCGGCAGCAGGTCCACCGGTGACTCCAGGCGCATGAAGTTCGCCAGCTGCGCGCGCGACAGCTTGGCGAGCCCGATCCTGAGGTCCGGCTCGGCTCCACCGGGTAGGCCGTGGCACGGGTAGCCGGGGTCGAGTGCCCGGATCTTCGGCGCACCACCGAGCGCCGCGAGCATATCGGCGGCGATGGCCATGCGCACCATCTCCTCCATCAACCGCCGTGTAGAGCGGCAGGGTTGCGTGCTCCAGTTGTATAGCGGACTGTAATGATGTGCGGAGCCAGTCGACATCACGTCGATCTGGCGCGGTGGAAATCTGGTCCACAACGACGGACATCAGAGCTCCTCTCCCTCGGAGATCGGAGATGCCGGGCGGGTTTCCGCTACGTTTGTCGTGCGAGCTGAGCGGCAAAAACAGGGTGTGACGCTATCACCCTTCCCGGCGCCGGCCCTGAGTAGTGTCGGCGGCCAACCAGATTCTGTCAACGGCTACTCAACTGCCCGTCGGTCACTACTCGGGAACCGCTACCAGCGATACTCTCGACATGATTCTGTGTGTTCGACAGAGCAAAGTGTCATTCGAACGGCTGATAGAGTGGCGGCCAGATGGTTGTAAAGACTCGGGGGAACCGATATGTGGCACGGCGTTTTAGATGTCGATACCCAGGATGGGGGCCCGGCAGCGGGCGCCGGGACGGTGGCAGGCCCGCCCACGGTGCTGGTCGTGGGTGGCTGGCCGGCGGCGACGGGCGGGATGTCGGAGCCATACCGGCAGATCGTGCGCTGCGAGCCACGACTGCGCGCCTGCCAGCTCGCCATGTCCGGGTGTCGACCCGACTGGCTGGTGCTGGGCGAGGGGCTCGACGACGACGTCAAGAAGGCTCTGATGCGCGCAGCCCAGATGATCTCCCCGGCCGTCTGCGTCGCGGTTCTGACCGGTGAGGGCGACCCGCCCGACTTCGACAGGTGGCTACGGCGCGGGTGCCGCGCCTATCTGCCCTCGACGATGGCGGGGGCCCAAGTGCTGGAGGTGCTGCAGCACGCTCGCATCCACGGTGTCGCCGTCGTCGACATGTCATTCCAGGCCACGTCCCACGGCGGGCGCGCGGCGCCGATCGCCGAGCTGACCCGCCGGGAACAGGAGGTCCTGCGGCGGGTCCGGCTGGGGTTGCGCAATCGCGAGATCGCCGCTGAGCTGACCGTGTCGGGCAGCACCGTGGACTTCCATGTTCGCAACCTGCTGCTGAAGCTGGGTGCACGCAATCGGGTCGAGGCAGTCACCCGTGCCCGGGCGATGGGGTTGTAGCCGAGCGCTTGTACGACGCTGGCCCCCGGGCCGTGGTTTCCAGCCCGGCGCGGTAGGACACCACCTCGGCACCCACCCGCGCCCGGACACGACACCCTGGGCCTTCCAGCAGGATTCGGGCCACAGATCGCACGCTAGTGAACGTTTATCTGTGGTCGCAGTTGCACCATCGCGCCAGGCGGTCGGTGATGATCGTGGCGGGGCGTCGCGATCGGGTCGGCGTTGTTGTGGCACTCACCGCGATGGGCACCGGTTACCAGGAGGCCGCTCGGGCACCACTGGCCGACGTTGCGACAGACCTGGTGCTGAGCAGGCAGGATGCCGATGGCGCCCCATCGACTCCGCAGAGCAACAGGGGGATCCGAGTGCCGGATGGCACCGCCACGTTCGATGCTGCCGAACTCGCTCGGATATCCAATACTCGTGATGTGACCGGAGTACCCGGCGCTGTGCGGCTGTGGGATTTCGGGCCCCGTCAGACGATCGTGGTGACAGGCGTAGACACCGCGGACACCGGGTTGGGACCTGGCCGGGTCCTACACGCGAATCTCATCGCAGGGGAGGCATTCACACCTGATCAGTCCGGCGTTGCTGTGGTGGACTTCAACACGCAGCAGGCCGAGATCAACCAGATGCAGGACCCGCTCACGACGATCTGACCGCCCGCGCAGCTGCGCGGTATGGCGTCGCAGCAGTTGCCCGGCGCGGAGGTGCCGCGGATGGGCACCGGTGCCGCGGGAGCCCACTCCGGTCTCCATTGTCCCGCAGACGATGATCATGACTGGATCGCTGAGCGGTGACGGCTTGGCGACACGTACACCACCGAAATTCCGGCGCGGACCACTTGGGACTGGACCGGGGGTACCGACCGGTTGGTGGCCGCCGTCTCCTGAACATTCAATTCCGACTCCTCTACAGTACCCCCCTATGGTATATTAGCTCTACCGCGGAGCAAGGGGCGCGCCATGAACGGCTACACGCAGGACAAGGACACCTACCTCAAGCGGATGCGCCGGATCGAGGGCCAGGTGCGCGGCATCGCCAAGATGATCGAGATCGCCGACGCCAAGATCGCCGAGGCCAGCGCGGCGATCGCCCGCCTCGTGAAATCCTGGTCAACCACCGGAATGAGGAAGAACCGGCAATGAGCGAGACCACCTACGCCGTCACCGGCATGACGTGCGAACACTGCGTGCGCTCGGTGACCGAGGAGATCAGCGAGATCGACGGCGTGACCGGCGTGGCAGTGGACCTGTCCACCGGCGCCGTCGCCGTCACCGCCTCCGGTGGGTTGGCGTCGAGCAGGGGCGGCCTTACCCTCACACCCACCGACACCCTCACGCCCACCGACCCGACACTGACCCCGGGGACCACCGAGGACTTCTCCTTGCCCATCACCGGCCCCGACGGCGCCGTCCTGACGGCCTTCGATGTGGAGCATGACGTGCCGGGCCAAGCGTCGCCGGTCACGCTGACCGTCGGCGAGGACGGGCAGCCGGTCACCGATCCGCAGCCCTACCTGGCGGCTTACGGACACCTGGTCGCGCTTCGCGAGGGCGACCTGGCCTACCTGCACGTGCACCCCACCGCGCGTAGCGCCGGCGGAGCGCGCATCGACTCGGCTGCGCCCGACGGCCGCACCCCGGCCGGTCCGGGAATCGAGTTCGTCGCCGAGGTGCCCAGCACCGGTGCATACCGGCTGTTCCTGGACTTCCAGCACGGTGGCATCGTCGGCACAGCGGAGTTCACCGTGCCGACCGGGCCGGCCGCCGCCGCCCCAGCTGCCGGGCACCGACGACGGCTCCGGCCACTGATCGCGAGAGGAGGACTCGGAGCATGAACACCATCACGACGGCGTCTTCGAGCGCCGCAGTCACCGACATAGAGCTGGTGATCGGCGGCATGACCTGCGCATCTTGCGCCAACCGGATCGAACGCAAGCTCAACACGCTCGACGGCGTCACCGCCACGGTCAACTACGCCACCGAGAAGGCCAGGATCAGCGCACCGGGAGGAGTCGATCCGGTCACCCTCGTCGCCCAGGTCGAAGCGGCCGGTTACATCGCCGAGCTGCCGAAGTCCCCTGCCCGGACCGCGGATGCGGACCTGTCCCGGTCCCTGCGCGACCGACTGATCACCAGTGTGGTGCTGTCGGTGCCGGTCATCGCGATGGCGATGGTCCCGGCGCTGCAGTTCACCTACTGGCAGTGGATCTCCCTGGCCCTGGCCGGGCCGGTCGTGGTGTGGGCGGCGTGGCCGTTCCACCGGGCGGCGCTGGCGAACCTGCGCCACGGCGCCGCGACGATGGACACCCTCATCTCCATGGGGGTGCTCGCGGCCTTCCTGTGGTCGCTGTGGGCGCTGCTGTTCGGCACTGCGGGCGTGCCCGGCATGGTGCACCCCTTCGAGCTGAGCTCGTTCGATATCTCCGGGACTCCGAGCGACGGTGCCGCGAACATCTACCTTGAGGTCGCCGCCGGGGTCACCACGTTCATCCTCGCCGGGCGCTACTTCGAGGCCCGATCCAAGCGCCGCGCCGGCGCCGCGCTGCGCGCGCTGCTCGAGCTCGGCGCGAAGGACGTCGCGGTTCTGCGCAACGGTGTGGAGACCCGGATCCCCACCGACCAGCTCGCCGTCGACGACCGCTTCGTCGTGCGCCCCGGCGAGAAGATCGCGACTGACGGTGTTGTCGAGACCGGCGCATCCGCGGTGGACGCGAGCATGCTCACCGGCGAGTCGGTGCCGGTCGAGGTCCGACCCGGCGACACCATCGTCGGCTCGTGCGTCAACGCGGGCGGCCGACTCGTCGTGCGGGCCACCCGAGTCGGCTCCGACACCCAGCTCGCCCAGATGGCGCGCCTCGTCGAGGACGCCCAGAACGGCAAGGCGCAGGTCCAGCGGCTCGCCGACCGGATCTCCGGGGTCTTCGTCCCCATCGTCATCGCCCTCGCCGCCGCTACCCTCGGGTTCTGGCTCGGCACCGGGGCGGGTGCGGCCGCCGCGTTCACCGCCGCCGTCGCCGTGCTGATCATCGCCTGCCCGTGCGCGCTCGGCCTCGCGACGCCGACCGCGCTGCTGGTCGGCACCGGCCGCGGCGCCCAGCTCGGCATCCTCATCAAGGGCCCCGAGGTGCTGGAGTCCACCCGCCGGATCGACACGGTCGTGCTGGACAAGACCGGCACCGTCACCACCGGGCAGATGGCTCTGATCGAGGTGCACGTCGCCGACGACGTCGACGTGGCCGAGGCGCTGCGGCTCGTCGGCGCGGTGGAGAGCGCCTCCGAGCACCCGATCGCCGCGGCGATCGCCCGCGGCGCGACCGACCGGGTCGGAGAGCTGCCCGACGTCGCGGAGTTCGCGAACCACGAGGGCCTCGGGGTGCAGGGCATCGTCGAGGGGCACGCCGTGCTCGTCGGTCGCCCCGCACTGCTGGAGCAGTGGAGCCAGCCCCTCACCGCCGACCTCGCCGCCGCGAAGGCCGCGGCCGAGGAACAGGGCCGCACCGCCATCGCCGCCGCCTGGGACGGCGCCGCCCGCGCGGTCCTGGTCGTGGCCGACACGGTCAAGCCCACCTCGGCGCAGGCCATCGCCCAGCTCCGCGCCCTCGGGCTGACGCCGGTGCTGCTCACCGGAGACAACGCAGCTGCCGCCCGTGCGGTGGCGAAACAGGTCGGGATCGACGACGTCGTGGCCGAGGTACTCCCGGCCGACAAGGTCGAGGCCGTGAGGCGCCTCCAGGCGCAGGGCAAGGTCGTGGCCATGGTCGGCGACGGCGTCAACGACGCCGCCGCCCTCGCCCAGGCCGACCTCGGCCTGGCCATGGGTACCGGTACCGACGTGGCCATCGAGGCCGGTGACATCATCCTGGTCCGCGGTGACCTGCGCGCGGTGGCCGACGCGATCCGGCTGTCCCGGCGCACCCTCGCCACGATCAAGTCCAACCTGTTCTGGGCATTCGCCTACAACCTCGCAGCCCTGCCCCTGGCCGCCGCCGGGCTGCTCAACCCCATGATCGCCGGTGCCGCGATGGCCTTCAGCTCGGTGTTCGTGGTCGCGAACAGCCTGCGGCTGCGGGGATTCACCTCACGCGCCGACGAGCGGCCGTCGCCCCCGGGCAAGCAGCGTCCATCGACCCGCGCGCTTGCAACGGCTCGCGGTTGACGATCCCCGTGCCTGGCGGCCGCTCGCCGTCAGGCCCGGGGACGTCTGCGCCGCACCGGCCGGCACGTGCGCGGCACTCAGGCCGCCCTCGACAGCGCTTCGCCCGACAGGACGCCCGTGGCGGCGAGGCAGAAGATCAGAACCGTGATCCCGGTGACCACGATCGCCACTCGCGCCACCGGTGCCGCTTCGCCCGATCGGATCCGGTGGGCCCGGCGAGCACCGCGCAGCCCAGCGCGAGGACCAGTCCGAGCACGGCGAGCGCGACTCGCGGGACACGGTGAGGCCGGACCGGAGACGAGGAGCAGGACCCGACCACGACCCCGAGCACGGCCAGCGCCGCGCCGAGCAGCAGCGGCATCCGGGTCGGTGGGAGGTCCTCGTCGCGCTCCATGGCGGGTTGCACCCGGTGCCAGCGCACCAGGCTGCCCACCGACACCGCCACGCCGAGCGCCGCGAGGACCACCCCGATGACGTGGCGAGCACCGGTGAGCCCGAACTCCGGGACGAGCTGCACGACAGCGACCCCGCCCACGACGAGCGCGAGCGAGGTACGCGGCCAGGCCAGAAGGTCCGTTCGTTGGCCAGCGTGAACCGGTAGTCCGGGTCCCGCCCCGTTGAGCTCCGCTCATGCCAGGACGATCCACCGCTTCCTCATCCGACCGGCTCCGTGCGCCGCGGCGACCGGATCCGGCGGACGAGCGCAGCGGTGACCAGCAGTGCCGCCACGCCTGCGACGACCGAGAGCAGTCCGGCGGGCCCGAGACCGATCACCCACCGGGAGATCGCCGACTGCACCGAGATCGCCGCGGAGATCACCGGGTCGGACATGGCAGCACCCGAGAGCACCCGGATCTCGAACCAGCCGTACCACGCCACGTAGGTGCCCGCGACGAGCAGCAACGCACCGCTGCCCCGGCTGATCACCGCCCCCGCCCGGCGCATCGCACCGACCACAGAGGTCCGCGCAGCGGCCACCGCCAGCGCCAGGACGAGGACCACGATCCCCATCCCGAGCGCGTAGGCCAGGAACGCCCCGGCCACGCCGAGCGGGCCGCCCGCCCGCAGCGACCCGGCGGTGACCGCCAGGAACGGCGCGATCGTGCACGACAGCGACGCCAGCGCGAACGACATCCCGTACCCGACCTGCGACAGCCAGCTCGCCGCCGTCGGCGCCGACCCGTGCCCGGCCAGGCCCGGGATCCTCAGGTGTCGCCCCACCAGCAGCCAACCGCCCAACCCGATCAGCACGACCCCCATGACGACGGTGACGATCGGCAGGTACCGCTCGATAGACAGCGCCAGCGGCGCCAGCACGGCACCGACTAGCCCGAACACCGCGACGAAGCCGCCGGTCATCCCGGCTGCGAACCGCACGGCGCGCCGCATCGCCGCCCCGCGGTCCGACCCGGCTCCACCGTCCTCGACCACCAGCAGCCCGAGATAGGCCGGCAGCAGTGCGAACCCGCACGGATTGAATGCGGCCACCGCGCCGGCCACCAGCGCGAGGGCTATGACGGCCTGGTCCACCGTAGAAGACTCGCCGCCGTCAGGCCAGCTCGTCGACAGCGGCGCGCAGCCCGTCGGCACCGATGGAACCGGCGACGCTCTTCGTCGAACCCGAGCGGTCCACGAACACGAACGCCGGCTGCGACACCACCCCGAAGCGGTTCCACAGCGTCCCGTCGGTGTCGGTGACATGGGTGATGGCGCCGACACCGGTGTCGGAGACGAACGCCTGCATGGCGTCAACCTCACCGCGCCCCGCCACACCCAGCACTGTCACCCGCCCCTGGTACTCCGCGGCGATCTCGGCGACGTCGGGGGCCTCGGCCCGGCAGATGGTGCACCACGGCGCCCAGAACCACAGCACCACCGGGGTCCCGGCCAGCGCGGCCGCATCAAGGGTGGTGCCGTCGAGGGTGGTGCCGGTGAAGTCGAGCGGGGCGGTCACCGCAGCGCCCTGGACGCTGCCGGACTCGCCCGTGACGACCGGTGCGGGACCGGCGGTCGATGAGCAGGCCGACAGGCTCAGCGCGAGCGCGGCGAGCACGATCAGTCCACCGCGGCGGGCTGATCTCGGGAGGAACGTCATAACGCGGTAACCCTTCGTCTCTGATCGGTGGCTCCGGTCGTGCCGTGTGATCATCGGTTGGGAACCCGGAACCGCACTCGGCACGGCTGACGGTTCCCCAACATCGATCAAGCGCTCGGTACCCTCGGCCTGGCACAGCGCCGATGCCCTCCGGAGGTCGACGAGCTGGCGCACCAGACGCCACTCCTGTCTGAGCGGGGACGTCGTAACCTCGGGGTTGGTGCTCAGTCATGCTCGTCGGTCCACTGGCTGACGGTGGCCGCAGCGGTGATCGTGTCCGGATGGTCCTCGCCCAGGATCCGACGGCGGCGCGCCAGCACATCCTCCTCGGTGGCGCGCGCATCCGGGTAGTCCCCCAACACCCACAGCGTTGCGGCGAGGTGGGCCGCAGCGGTGACCGTGTCCGGGTGGTCCGCACCCAGGATCCGACGGCGGCGGGCCAGCACATCCTCATCAATGGTGCGCGCGCCCGGGTAGTCCCCCAACGCCCGCAGCGTGGTAGCGAGGTTGGCCGCAGCGGTGACCGTGTCCGGATGGTCCGCACCCAGGATCCGACGGCTGCGAGCCAGCACATCCTCCTCGGTGGCGCGCGCACCCGGGTAGTCCCCCAACGCCCACAACGTGGCGGCGAGGTTGGCCGCGGCGGTGACCGTGTCCGGGTGGTCCGCACCCAGGATCCGACGGCGGCGAGCCAGCACATCCTCATCAATGGACCGCGCGCCCGGGAGGTCCCCCAACGCCCACAGCGTGGTCGCGAGGTGGGCCGCAGCGGTGACCGTGTCCGGATGGTCCGCACCCAGGATCCGACGGCTGCGCGCCAGCACATCCTCCTGGGTGGCGCGCGCACCCGGGTAGTCCCCCAACGCCCGCAGCGTGTTCCCGAGATTGCCCGCAGCAGTGATCGTGTCCGGGTGGTCCTCACCGAGGTTGCGCTGCCATCGACGGTATGCGTGGCGCGCCAGCGCGAGGCTGTTCGGGTAGTCCCCCGCCGACCGCAGATAGTTGCACAGCTGCTGGATGAGAAGACGGGCGTCGTCGGTCTCACCGTCGACGACATTGGTCGCGAGAGCATGCGGGTACAGCTGGGCGTACCGCGTCCAACCGGTGGGATCGTGCGGGTCCGCAGGGGCCGCGGCGGCCAGCAGCGCGTGAACCGTCCGGTACATGCCGTCCCTGTCGGAGGTGGGCATGTGGTCGCGCAGCACGGTCTGGACGAGGCGATGCATCACCACACCCTGTTCGGCCAGGCGGACCAGACCGAAGGCGGTGAGCCGGGCGATCACTCGGCTGAGGGTGAGCGGGTCAGCGGCCAGGGTGGCCAGCACCGCCGGCACAATAGGGGTCGTGTCGGATCCGATCAGGTCGGTCGGTATCGGGTCGGGCCCGAAGAACGCCCACAGCCGCAGCAGCATCACCGCTGCCGGATCGTCCAATGTGTCGACCGCCACCGTCCAGGTCGCGCCTACCGCTACCGGATACCCCGCGGGCGCGCCCTCCGTGAGGATCTCCCGGGCGCGGTGCTCGACCCTGTTGGCATAGTCCGCGGCGCTCATCCCCGAGTTGGCCAGCCACGCCCCGGCCTGCTCCAGCGCCAACGGAAGACCCCCGAGAAGCTCCGCGATGTGGTGAGCCTGCGCGTCGGTCAGCCGCGGCGCCCGGGCGTGCAGCAACGCCACCGCTTCCGCGCGGGACAACACGTCCACCTCGACGGTCTGCGCCACCTGGGCCCACGACGGATCCCGCGAGGTGACCAGCACATGCCCACCACTCCCGGCGGCGGCCAATAGGCCCGAAAGGTCAGAGGATGCACCGGCGTTGTCGGCGATGACCAGCCACCGGGGGAACCGTTCCCTGTTGCGCAGCAGTTGCACCGCCGCCGCTGCCGAGTCCTGTGCCTCGCCGGGGATGGCGGTATCGATCTGCGTGGCCAGCTCGGCCAGCGCGGCGACCACCGGGGCCGGCTGCTCCGCGGGTACCCACCACACGAGGTCGTAGTCGGTGGCGTACCGATAGGCGTACTCCACCGCCAACTGGGTCTTCCCCACCCCGCCCAGCCCGTGCAACACCTGCGGGAACACCGCCGCCCTGGCCGATCCACCGGCGAGCGATCCATCGGCGAGCCTGCTGCGCAGCACCGCCAGCTCACCGGCCCGACCGGTGAAGTTCGGGTTCCGCGGCCACGGAACCCCCCACACCACCGGCGGCCGCGGAAACAGCGGCTCACCCCCAGTCTCGGACATCTCGGTCCGCACGGGTGTGAACAGCGGTTCGGCGTCGGGCTTGAGCCGCCCATCACCGACCGCGGCGAGCAACCTGCCGTGCGCGGTTTCCCGGTCTACACCGAACAGGTCCACCATGACCAACGGCCGCGGCAGCCCCTCCCGAGGGCAGTCCTCCACACGGAACACCAGCAACCGCCGGTCCTGTCCCGCCGGATCAGCCGCCCACGCCCCCTGCCGCTCCTCCACGACGAACCCCGAGGACAGATAGGCCGCCGACAGCACCACCACCACCGTCGGCGACGGACCCCGCATCCCACGATGCATGTCGGCGACGACATGGGAGCCCGCCCCGAAGTCCCGGGCCCGGATGACCACCCGGAATCCGGCGTCCTCCAGTACCCAGCCGATCCACTCGGCCCACCGCTGATCCAAATGGGTGTACGACACGAAGAAGTCCGGACCGGCAACACCATCGCTGTCCGGCGCACCGACCATGCAGGCAGCATCCCACAACTGAACGCCCAGCAGACCTGGAGCACGAACCCGACCACCGGGGGAGCTGCCTGGACGTCACCCGGGCTCGCGACACCCACTGCGCTGTCAGCCGGACTGCGCGCCACCCTGGCCTGGGTCGGGAGCGTGGCCTCGTCGCGGTCACCGCACGTCGTACCCTGGAGCGATGTCCGCGACCCGCCCTGCTTACGCTGGGGATCGTGCCCGGGTATGGGCGCGCCCACGGCTACCGGGTGGGCAACAACCTGCTGTTCTGGGGCGCCGACGAGTGGGACGATGTCAAGCGACAAGACACAGACACAGGTCGACGCCTGGACCAGCCCCCGCATGTCCGCGAGCTGTTCGGGCTGTGGGAGCACAACGCCGCGGGCGGTGCCGACTGGACGCGCGCCTGATCGGACGGCTCGAGCGTGGCGCCTATCCGATGGCAGGCGAGCCGGGCTTTCCCGGGACGCCCCAGAAGCTGGGCGAATCTCCTGTGACCCGCCGCGCCGCGCGAACAGCTCGCGGCCACTGATGTCCGGGGGCGCCGACCCGGGCGGGATTCCGCGGGAATGGGTCGAGGCACGTCGACGGCACAAGCTCTCCGACAGGCACGTCCAGCAGGCACGCGAGCTCGGACTGAACCCGAGGAAGCTGGGCAAGATCGACAACCATGGCCAGGAGCCGTGGAAGCTGCCGCTGCCCGAGTTCATCGAGCAGCTGTACATGAAGAGGTTCGGTCGGCGCCCGCCGAGGTCGCGTCCAGGAGCCGCTCCGCCCGCTCGCCGGGCTGGTCCGGTACCGCCACCCCCGCTGCCCTGACCGGCCTTGCCCGACGGACCCGAACGCGGTGGGCCGAGAAGCGCGGCGACCCCGTCGCTTTCGGGCCAGCAGCCCACGCGGTCCACGGTGCCGCACAACCGATCGCCGTGTAGAAGCAACGGGCGAAAGTGATCGCCGCCTCGTTGGAGATCTCGTACCCCATGGCGGCCCACCGCAGGGACTCCCCGGCGCATCAGCACCGCAGCACCACGAGCAGCACCGTCGGGCACCGGAACAGGCCCCGCAGGTGGCAAGTACCCACCGGACAAGCAGCCCGGCGCGATCAAGCTCGTGATGGAGCAGATGGAGCAGCTCGCCCGGCGATACGCGGAGCACGCAGGGAACGCAGGGAACGCAGGTTCAGATCGACCTGTTTCCCGATCGCCTGGTGATCCGGAGTCCAGGAGGCCTGTACGGCCCGATCACCGACGAGGACCTGGGCGAAGCCGATGTGTCCTCCTCCCGGAACTCGGTGCTGGCACAGCTCCTCTCGGACGTTTACCTCCCCGCGAACGGATCAGCTCGTTGCCGAGAACCGGCGCGGGGGCTGGCCCCGGTGATGCGCCTGGCCCAGCGTTGCGACCTCGCCGGCCTGGTCGCAGAGAATGTGGAGGTGACCGGCCCGGTCGCCGCGAACGCGCACCTGAAGGTCCCCGGGACCGTGGCCGGCGTGCTCGCCGGCGCGGACTCCATCGAGCCAGCGCCGCGTCCACGGCCCTGCCAAGCAGGGCGCCGGGTCCGGGGCGGGGGGAAGGCCGCGGCCACACGCTGCGGCTGCCCGGGGCTCAACCCGGGGCTCGCGGCGGTGTCCACCCCCACCCACCCCGTGACGGAGTTCAGCTCCGAACCAATCGAACGTCGCCAGGTTCTGGGTGGCTTGATCAACGAGTACGGACGGGCCGGGTGAAGCCGCTGCTCACATAGGTGCCCGACTTCTGGAACCCCACAGCCGGACCTGTGGGTGCGGACCGGGGCTAGAGGGCTGTGCTAGGACAACGCCGTCAACGCGTCGGTCAACAACGCCACCAGGGCCTCGAGTTGCACGTCCGCGGAGGACGACACGTCGTCCTCCGAACCGTCCAGCGCCCGTGCGGCGAGCCCCGCCTTGTTGTCGATCAGCTCGGCGATCCTCGCGTCGATGGTCTGGGCGGCGATGATGCGCCACGCGGTGACGGGCTCTGTCTGACCGATGCGGTGGCTGCGATCGATGGCCTGGGTTTGCTCCGCGTTGGTCCAGGAGAGCTCGGCGAGCACGATGTTGGAGGCGACCTGCAGGTTGATACCGACCCCGGCCGCGGTCAGGGAACAGACCGCGATCGCGACGTCGGGATCGTTGACGAACGCGTCGATCTGCTGCTGGCGCACCGCCGGAGTCTGATCGCCGCGGATCGAGGAGAACCGGATCCCGGCCTTGGTGAAGCTCTCCTCGGCGGCGTCCATCACGTCGAGGTGCTTGGCGAAGAAGACGACTTTGCCGGCGCTGCGCGCCAGCTGGGTCGCGTAGTCCGCCGCGAGGCCGGCTTTCGCCTGGCCGATGCGCCGCATCATGGCGAACACGTTCTCGTCGCTCTCGGCGTTGGTCGCCTCCTTCCGCTCCCGGGCGGCGATCCTGCGCACGAGGTCGTGATCGATCCCCTCGGCTCCCTCGATGGCGGGGCCGGATCTGCGCCGCGCGAGTGCGCTCTGGTACTGCGCCGCCATGCGGCGGGCAAGGCCCTGCTCGGCCTCCCGGATCGAGCGGCCGACCTTCTCGTCGAGCTCGACGGGAAGGTCGGCGATCCGCCGGGCCGGGATGTCGGCGGCCACGTCGACCTTGCGGCGACGCACGATGCCGAGGTCGACCACACACTGGCGGGCGGCGGGGTAGAACTCGGCGTCGGCCGGAGTCAGCCCTGTCTCCTCCAGCGCGTGCATCAGCTCGGCGAGCGGCTTCGTGTCGTCGATCCAGCCGAGGAACTGCCAGATCGCTCGGAAGTCCTCGATGTCGTTGATCAGCGGGGTCCCGGTCAGGGCCATCAGCAGGGCCCGCGAGACGCGGGACCGGATGCGCTCGGAGAGCCGCAGCACGTGCTGCGAGCGCTGGGAGGTCTTGTTCTTGATGAAGTGCGCCTCGTCGATGACCATGCCGCGGAAGCCCAGCTCACCGATCCAACCCAGGTGGCGGTCGAGTACCTCGTAGTTGACCACGACGATGTCGGCGAAGCCGTCCATCGTGTCACCGTCGCCGTGGATCGCGGTGACCGAGTGGGTGGGGGTCCAGAGCGCGGCCTCGCGGACCCAGTTGGTCTTGACGACGTTCGGCACGACCACCAGCAGCGGGTAGGCGTTCGCTGCCTGCGCGGCGAGCAGCGCCTGCGCCGTCTTACCCAAGCCCGGTTCGTCGGCGAGCAGGAAGCTGCGGTGCCCGGCGGCGGCCGCGGCGACCAGTCGCCCCTGGTGGGGCATCAGCTCACGGCCACCCGACGCGTGCAGGGACGACGGCGCAGGCAGCGTCATGCACGGCGAGGCTCCCCCACCGGCCCGTTCGAACGAGCTGAACAGCGGCCCGAGCAGCTCCCACGTGGCCAGGCGGCGCGCCGGGGCCGCACTCGGCCTGACGGCCGAGAAATCCGGGGCGAGGAAGGGGTTGGCCAGCTGGCGCGCGACGATCGTCTGCGGCACCACCTGCCGCTCGGTGGTGGCGGGAGCGACCGGCGGCTCCGGGGGCATGACCTCGACGGAGGCCGCCTCGATTCCGGCGTCCTTCAGCAGGTTCCGCGTGAGTGCCCTGGCCGCGTCGGACAAGACGGCGTCCTCGGGGAGCAGCGCGAGCAACGACGTGTCGCGGGTGGCGATCTGCGCGAGGATCAGCGCGATCCCGTCGAGACACTTGAGCATCCCGGACCGGCGGGCGTCACTGCTGATCTCCGCCCGCACCCGGGCCCGCTCCTGGCGCGCCAGGACCGCCACGACCTGGAACTTCGTGCGTTCCGAGGGCAGCACGCGCCCGCGCCGCGCTGCTACCTCGACTTCGCCCGCGGTGCGGGCGAGCACCGCAATGATGCCTTCGTCGTCCCGATCACCGACACGGCGTTGCGGCCCACGAGCGATGCGGTGAGCACGCCGTGGGCGCTGGTCACCTCGAGCCACGAACTACTCCTGCCCCCACACGATCGAAACCCGATCACCAGCCGGCGACCGGGCCCCTCACATGGTAATTCGTCATAGCGGACCCAGGATGTGAACCTGCGAACTCCGTACGCGGTGGCCACAGCGGTGTTGTCCGGCAAGAACGACTCCCGACAACAAGCGACCGTCGAGCGTCGGTGATCCGCCCTTCCACCGCGGCCACGTCGTCATCCGACAAACCAGCGACCCCACAGACCTCAGAACGTGATCACATTCGACAGGGAGGAATACCGCAGCTCCAGCAGCGGCGCGCCAACGTGAAACTCGCTGCCCGACCGGCCGACACACAGGCCCGATCTTGGAGCACCCCGATCTTGGAGCAGCCCGACCCGTAGCCCATGAACACGATATCAGTTTGACGCGGCGTCAGTCTGCCCGCGCGTCGTTCACCGCGTGCTCGCTGCTGGCGTGTTCGCCGTCGGCTCCGTTTTGATGATCTCGATCAGGCTCGAGAAGCCGTCGGCACCGCGTCCCTGGGCCACTCGCCGGTCCACGAGCGCCTTGACCTGCTTGAGCCGCGTGGCATCGACGTTGCGGCTCTCCCAGGTGCCGATCACGTCGTCCATCAGCGCCTGGTGCACGATCAGCGAACCGGAATCCGGCGGGTAGTGACCGTCATCGACAGCACGGGCCATGGCGGTCATGAGCCCGGTCATGCCGGTGAACATCCCGGTCACGAACGGGGCGAACTCCGTCGCCTCGACGCCATCGGCACCCATCAGTGCGAGGGTGTCGAGGTAGGAGATCCACGTCTCGTAGCCGAGACCGACCACGGCCATGAAGTACAGAGAGGCCGCGCCGGGGTCGGTACCGAGATAGGTCACCGTCTCCCCCAGAAGTCGCAGGGTCGCCTCGTGGCGGTCGAAGGCACCCTGCGATCCGCTGTAGAGGAACATCGTCTCGGCCCTACCGATGTCCCCCGGGTCGGCCATGATCCCGCCGTCGAGGTACTCCACGCCACGCGCGGTCGCCCACCCCGCTGCCGCGCGGGCTTGATCCGGGGTGCCACTGGTCAGGTTCACCACTGCGCGGCCGGTCGCGGCGTCACCGACGGCATCGAGGACCTCGAGCGCCGCGGCGTGGTCGAGCACACAGATGACCACCAAGGGGCTGGCGACGACCGCGTCGGCGACCGTCATCGCGCGGACCGCGCCGGCCGCCACGAGCGGATCCGCCTTCTCCGGCGTGCGGTTCCACACGGTCGTCGGACGGCCTTCCCTGACGAACGCGGCAGCCAACGCCGCGCCCATCGAGCCCAAGCCGATGACCGTCACCGCTGACCGGTCGCTGGACACCGCAGATGCGTTGCTCATGATTTCCTCTTCCTCCGGTGTTTACGTTTCGATCCGGATCGTAACATATTGTACGGCCGGTCACGTCGCGGCGTCGACGAGGCCTTCCAGCACGGCCGGCTCGGCGATCTGGCGACTGCGCTGTGCCCAGTCACCGAGCCGCTCGCCGTTGCCCAGCGGCGTCCGCCAGATGTCGTCGTCGATCGCCTCGTAGACCGAGCCATCTCGGTCGAACGGGGCACGTATCCGTCCACCCAGGCGTGGACGGGTGTCGGCGTCTGCGCGGCGGGCCAGCACCTCGACGGTCATGGGGGCGTGGGTGGCCAGGCCGTTGTCGCCGTGCCCGTCGCCGCCGAACTCGGGGCCCGGCCGGCGTCGAGGCTGATCGTCATGCGGGTACGAGCGATCGGGGCGATGACATCGACGCACACACCGTCGCGCGCGAGCTCGGTGGCCGCGGCACGCCCGAGCAGGACGATTCCCGCCTTGGCGGCGCTGCAGTTCGTCCGTCCGGGATCGCCCCAGATGCCCGCGGCCGACGCGGTGAGCACCACCCGCCCGCCGGTGCTCGCCCGAGCCCGCGACCCCCACCGGTGACGATCACCACGCGACCCTCACAGAAACCCGAGGATGGCCAGGGTGGACCCCTCAGGACCGAGGTTGAGTTACGGCTCGTATCGTAACAGGTTCGGTAGCCTGGGATGGTGGGATCGAGTATCGAACAGCCGGCGGGACCGAAACGTGGGGGTCGCCCGCGCGACCCGCAGATCGACGCCGCGGTGCTGGAGGCAACGCTGGCCATGCTCGAAGAGTCGGGATACGCCCACCTCACCCTCGAGGAGATCGCCCGCCGGGCGAACACCACCAAACCGGCGGTCTATCGACGATGGCCGAGCCGCCAACACCTGGTACTCGCCGCGCTCGCGACGCGCCTGGACGCGGCACGCCCACCGGACACCGGGTGCACCCTGTGCGACCTCAACGAGGGAATCAACGTCTTCATCGCGGCGTTCCAGCAGATCCATCCCGACGTGCTTGGCCCGCTGCTCGCCGACTGCGTCACCGACACCGCGCTCCGCGACGCCTTCATGGCCACGCTGTTCGACCCGCCGCGGGCCGCGGTGGCCACCATGCTCGACCGCGCCGCGGCACGCGGCGACATCCGCCCCGACACCGATCGTGGGCTGATCCTCGACATGCTCGGATCACTAGTGCACTACCGAGCCCTGTTCGGCCATGCCCCCACCACCGACGCGGAGGTCGAGCACGCCGTGGAGGCGCTCATGCAGGGCGTCGCCACAGACTACCCGGCACTCCTCGAGCACAGCCGCCGGATCGCCGGTGACCCGAAGATCCACCTCGCCCACATCTGACCTCTCAGATCGAATGGCAGCCCACTCGCCGCCGAACATCGTGAAGGGTAGGTGGACAGGCCGACGGTCGAGTGGTTGCCGGCTGGTGATCTGTTGCGCAGGAACACGACGTTCGTCAGGTCGGGTCGGGGCGAGGGGTGCAGCTGGAGTGGGTCCGGTGTTGGCACGGGGCTCCTTCGTTCGCTAACTAACAGTGGGCCCGCGTCTCGGTAAGGCGGCCGGTGTCGTCGAGGGCCAACCGCGTGATGATGGCGAGCCGGTCGAGGAACGCGTCGTCATGGCTGACGACGAGGAGAGCTCCGCGGTAGCCGTGTAGTGCGCCGACGAGTTGATCGACGGTCTGGGCGTCGAGGTTGTTGGTGGGTTCGTCGAGGACGAGCAGCTGCGGCGGCGGGTCGGCCAACAGCAGGCGAGCCAGGGCGACGCGGAACCGTTCACCGCCGGAAAGGGTGCGCACCGCCCGGTCGACGGCGTCGCCGCGGACGAGGAACCGCGCAAGTCTGTTGCGTAGCTCTCCTGGCGGGGTGCCCGGTGCCACCGCCAGCAGGTTGTCCAGGACACTCGCGTCGTCATCGAGCCCATCCAGGCGCTGCGGGAGGTAACCGATCCGGTCGGTGTGCCTGATCGCTGTCGCACGTCCGGCTCGTGTGGTGTGCGGGTGGATCAGTGTTTCGAGCAGTGTGGTCTTGCCGACCCCGTTGGGGCCGGTGACCGCGACTCGCTCCGGTCCCTGCACCACGAGGCGGCGACCGGTGCTGTGTAGCTCAGCGATGCGCCGACTCGCGGGCACCTTCGGGTCGGGCAGGTCGACGCGGATCGTGGCGTCGGCGCGGACGCGGGCACTGACCGCGTCGAGGGTGTTCTGCGCCGCCTGCACCTTGGTGTCGAGCTCGGTGCGGAGCTTCCCCGCTGACACCTGCGCTTCCGTCTTGCGCTGGTTCATCACGATCTTGGGTTTGCGCTTGTTCTCGAAGTCGGTCCGGGCGTACCGGCTACGACGCGCGAGCTTGGTCTCGGCCTGAACGTCCGCGATCACAGCCAGCACCGACTGTCCCTCTCCGCCACTCCGCACAACGGCTACTCGGAGTCGTGGCAGGCCCTGCTGGAGATGCTCGACCCGCAGCGCTTCACCCGAGGGGTCGAACCCGATCCGGCCGTCGTGCAGCAGGTGATGTTCGGCGGCTCAAGGACGAGCTACGGAAGCCGGACGGCAGCAGGCGCTTCCCGGGGCGGGTGGCGCGCCACATCGAGGTCCCCTACACCGACGACGAGCGCGCCGGGCACGCGCTGCTCGTGTCCTACACCGACAGCCGACGCCCGGGTGCCGGGCACCACCGCCGTACGGGCGGGTGACCTGATCGGCCTGCTGCTCAAGAAGCGGCTCCTCTCCTCCCCCGCCGCGTTCGCCCGCACGTTGGCGGCGCACCGCGACACCGTCGCCCGCGCCGGCGAGCCGACGATCGACGGCATTAGGGCGTCAACTCCCGCTGCGACGCTGCCGCCTCCGGTTCCCGCTCGAACTGTCGGAGCTGGTACCGGCTCCCCGGCAGGCGACGCAGCAACGGGCTGATGAGGATCAGGTGTCGCGCCAGAGGGGCAACGTATCCCACCGAGCGCAGAGCCGTGCGCAACTGTCTGTGCGTCCGCGTACCGGTGCCGTCCAGGCCGAAGCTGCACAGCAAGATTGCGTCCGGTGTCGGGAACGGTTGTCCGACGTGCCGGTGCAAGTTTGGGGGCCGGGCGGGCCTCGGGCCACCTAGGCGGAAGTGAATCACTACAATCCCTCGCAGAAAGCGCGTTTGGCATCGCCGTGTTCGGCGCGTGTAAGACGGGTGGGGCTACCTGGCCGTCCTTCTGGACGCCCAGGCGCTGGCCGGTGATACTGGCCGGAGCGTATGGACGAAACCACAAAGGCGAGGCCGCTCGGTCCATCCAAACCGATGCAGGCGGTTCCCGCCGGGCTGTTCGGGGTGTTAGCGGTGATCAACAGCACCTAGCCTACACCCAGCTGCTCTGCAATATGATGAATATCGCAGTCCCGCGGGCGGCAGCGAGACAGGGACCCCGCTCCAGCCGATGTGTAAGGCGGTGACGCCGCTGGCCAGGCGCTGCGGCGGCATCAGCTTGGGAACTAGCTTATCATAGCGGTACAGGGGTCCTGACCTGGCGTCGCTCGGTGGCCCGGGCCTCGGCGTCGACCTGCACCGTGAACAGCGCACCGGGCGGACACGACGCCTCCTCACACAGCTCCGTAGCGGCCCGTCCCTCGATCGTCTTGCGCTCCCGAGCGGTGACCGTCCGATCACTCTCATCCTGCTGGCCGTGGGCGCGGTGGTCGTCTACCTGACCGTCAGTGCGGTCTATCCCTACAAGGTCTGTCGAGCCCGTCACCGGGAATCGCGCCCGGTCCGCTGAGCGTCCTGGTCCATCTTGCGCAGGTACGGCGCCACGAGATCACCGTAGGTGGACTTGCGGGCGGCCGGAAGATCTTTCCAGCCGGTCACCGAGCCACGACACCCGGACGCACCGCACAGGCAGACGGCTGGGAAGTGGTCGATGGTGAAGTTGCGCATCGCGTAGTCGAACGTCACCTCCTCCCCGACGGCTATCGGCCTGCGGGCGACGAGGTCGAAGGCGCTTCTCGCGTTGAGACGCACCCCGCAGTTGGGGTCGCACGAGTGGTTGGCCTTGGGACCGAGCCCGCCGAGGCGCACCCAGCTCTTCGGGCTGACCTGGGTGGCATGCGAGTCGTTTGCCCGAAGCGGGCCCACCAGGAGTCCGACGATGACGGTCTCCCCCACGGCGAACGCGCGGAGCGCCAGTACCCCTTCGCCAGCGCCGTTGGGGGAGCGGCGCAGGACGACATCCTCGGACGCGGGATTGATCGTGATGGTGGGGCGGGAAGTCTGCTGGGCCTGGGTGGATGACATCGTCGAACCTCCGGTTGTCGAGCGGGTGAGCCGTCTCGATTCGACGTCTGACGCCTCTGCATTCTAGGTGCGGAGGATCCACACCTGCCGTTCGGTCGGTGAAGAACCACACCACCGAGCACACCCGTCATCCTGTCCGAAACCGCCGTACCGGTGGGGAGCCCACCTTTGCGCAGGTCACGGACCGGGATCGGTGTGTCGGCTCGACCTGAAGATTATCCACGCTAAGATCACGTTGTGTGCAACTGCAACCTGGCGCGGATGACGCCGCGAGATGCTACCCGTCCAGCCTGACGACGGCATGTGAGCGTTGATCGAACCGCTGCTCTCGGGCATCACCCAGTCACAGCTTGATAATGCCAGGTAGGTGACGTTTCGGTAACGCAACAGTCTCTTAGTCATCACGCTGGGACCCGACGCCCCTCCCCCACTGGATCGTGACGCCGTGGCCTGGCCATCTCGGAGACCTGCCTGCCCGGCGAGGGCACGCCCTTGTCTGTGGCTGTTGAGCACGGTGTGCCGCCCCGCCCCGCCCCGCCGCAGCCGCGCGCCGCGCGGGGCCGCCGCAGCCG
>JBOHEP010000562.1:0-3959 GCA_050701075.1 Pseudonocardia sp.
GCCACCTACAAGAAAGAACTCATCCACACCCGACCGTGGAACAACCTCGCCGAGGTCAAGCAGCACACATTCCTGTGGATCGAAGGCTACTACAACCGCCACCGCCGACACTCCACGCTTTGCTACTTGACACCCACCGAATTCGAGCTAGGATATAGGAAACTCACTGACCTGGCAGCCTAAATCGGTGTCAACAAAATCGGGAACACTCCACCTCAGCATGGTTGAGACTGGCCGAAGGGCCGCCACGGCTGATGTAGTGGACGCCTACGAGCGAGTACTGGGCGTAGTCGGAGTGGGCGGGGACGTGGATCGCAGGGAGTTCATCAAAGTGACGGCGCTGGTGGCCGCCAACGCCAAAGTGGCTGGTGAGCTGGCCGCCAGCCTGGCTGGCAACGACTCCGGCCCACTGACCACCGTGCAGACGACGCACGGCACTGACCTGGCGATCGCCACGCTGGCTGATCGCGGCACGGTGGCCAACCTGCAACGCTGGCTCGACGACGGCGACGACCCGGTGTTGCGGGTGAACGCCGCCGGCATCCTGGCCAAGCTGTCCGGCCAGTCCGAGGCGTCACGAGTAGCAGCGGCACTTGGCCGCGACGCTGAAGTTCGCAGCCGCTACATGACAGCCGTCGTGGCACGGGTTTGCGGCGTGGCATGGTCGACAGCGGCACGGTTGGCCCAACAACCCACAGCCTTTCCGCAGCCCGTCCTGGCAGCTCAGCGGTTCGCCCATGAGGCCATCAATGATCGAGACGCTGGTGCGCGTTGGTGCTCAGCGGCAATGTTGCAAGCGCTCAGTCCGATGATCGGAAGGTAGAAGACGATGTATCTCATTGAGGTTCTGAATGCCGCGCTGATGGAGACCGTGGCCAAGGAAGCTGAGCGGTTGGGCATCACCAACGGCGCCATTGTCGGTCTGATCGGGGCGGTCGACAGCTTCACCATCTCGACCATGCCGGAAGATGACGCCAGCAAGGACATCATCACCGACTACCACGTACCGGCCGAGATGAGCGGAACCGGAGAGATTGTCGACGGGGCAGTTCACATTCACGCGGTTATGGCGGTAGCTGGCGACCGGGCGGTTTCGGGACATCTGCACCGGGCGGAGATTGGGACGTTCTTTGGGCGGGTGTATGTGATTGGGTTGTCTTAGGATTGTAGACTCATCCAACGGCTAGTCGCCCTCCATACCCGACCGACTTTCGAAGCGCCAGACCGGCGAACGTTACCGGGAGTGTCAACGCAATCAGAACAGTGACTAAACGTTCAGAACGGTGACTAAACGTAGCTGTAAGTTCCTCGGGACTGTCCGGATGGAGAATGTCCTTCCGCCGCTTCTCTGCATCCTGCAACCATTGTGTGACAACTGCCGAGTCGAGCACCACTTCGTCCTCTTTGCCGTCAACGCTACCTCTGGCCAGAAAGTACTGCTTGATCCATTCGGTTCTGATGCGGGCGCTTTCGCCCGGCCGACGCTCGCGGTCGGCCAGCCGCCAGGGCTCTTCGCTGTGCGTCAGGTTCTCAAGATCCTGACCGGTGAGTGCGCCATAGCGGCTGACCACGTAGCCGACAGTGTTAAATTGAGCCTCGTTCAGCTCACGCAGAACCCTCGCTGTGTCGCCCTGCTTTTCGGCATGCCACAGGGCGCCCACGACAGGGCCCATATCCCAAGCGGAGATGGACTCGCCGAACAGCCGCTCGTCGAAGGCAGTCAGATGGTGTCCCTGGCAGTAGTACAGGAGCTTGTGCAGCTTCTTCGTCGGCAGTCCGGGAAGTCGGTCACGGAGAACCGAGGCTACGTCGTGCGCTGACAGGGGCACGAAGTCAGGATACGGCTGGCGTTGAGGAGCCAGCAGGGGAGTGCTGTCGGATCGTGTGTCGAACATATGTTCGATAGTAGCAGAACGAGTGCGCCTTGGCCATGGTCACGGCGGTTCAATGCTTGAGCACGGATACGTATCAGTGGCCCTGCATACGTCGCAGGGTTTGGCTCATGATCAGTCTGTGCGGTGCAGGAGCCGCGAAGGTGCAGCTTCTGCGCCGCAGATGACGATCACGTGCTCCGGGACGCGGGGCGGGTTCGGGATCTCCAGTCCGTCAATCAGACTTCTACGCAGACTTCTACGGCACCCGGCGGACGGCTCCGGTGTGCGCCGACGTGGCAAGCGCGGCGTAGGCGCGGAGCGCCTTCGAGACCGGGCGGTCGCGGTCGCGCGGCTGCCACGGCCGCTCGGAGGCCTCCAACTTGGCCCGGCGCTCAGCCAGCACCGCGTCGTCGACGAGCAGTTCGAGAGCCCGGGACCGGACGTCGATCAGCAGCCGGTCGCCGTCCTCGATCAGCCCGATCATCCCGCCGTGGGCGGCCTCGGGGGAGATGTGGCCGACCGAGATCCCGGACGACCCGCCGGAGAACCGGCCGTCGGTGATCAGCGCGCACTTCGCACCGAGCCCGGCGCCCTTGAGGAACGCGGTGGGGTGCAGCATCTCCTGCATCCCGGGACCACCGGCCGGGCCCTCGTAACGCACCACCAGGACGTCCCCGGGCTGGATCTGCTTGGTGAGGATGACCGACACGGCCTCCTCCTGGCTCTCGACGACCCGCGCGGGCCCCTCGAACCGCCAGAGGTCCTCGGGGATGCCGGCGGTCTTGATCACGGCGCCGTCGGGGGCGATGTTGCCGCGCAGCACGGCCAACCCGCCGTCGAGGGTGTAGGCGTGCGCGCGGTCTCTGATACAGCCGGTTTTGGCATCCGTATCGAGGGAGGACCAGCGGTTCGACGTCGAGAACGCCTCCGTGGTGCGCACCCCACCCGGTGCGGCGTGGAACAGTTCGACCGCGGTCTCCGATGCGCGGCCCGACCGGATGTCCCACTCGCCCAGCCACTGCTCCAGCGACGGCGAGTGGACGGAGTGCACGTCGGTACGCAGCAGCCCGGCGCGGTGCAGGGCGCCGAGGATGGCCGGGACTCCGCCCGCCCGGTGCACGTCCTCCATGTGGTAGTCGGAGTTCGGCGAGACCTTGGCCAGGCACGGCACACGCCGTGACACCTCGTCGATCGCGGTGAGGTCGAAGTCGATCTCACCCTCCTGTGCCGCGGCCAGGATGTGCAGCACGGTGTTGGTGGAGCCGCCCATCGCGACGTCGAGGGCCATCGCGTTCTCGAACGCCGCCCGGGTGGCGATGGAGCGGGGTAGCGCGGACACGTCGTCGTCGGAGTACCAGCGGGTGGCCAGCGCCATCACCGTGCGGCCGGCTTCGAGGAAGAGCTCGCGGCGGGCGGCGTGGGTGGCCAGCGTCGAGCCGTTGCCGGGCAGGGCGAGCCCGAGGGCCTCGGTGAGGCAGTTCATCGAGTTGGCGGTGAACATCCCGGAGCACGACCCGCAGGTCGGGCACGCCGAGCGCTCGACGGCCGTCAGTCCGTCGTCGTCAACGGCCGGAGACGCCGACGCCGAGATCGCCGTGATGAGGTCGGTCGGGGCCTGCGCGACACCCTCCACGACGACCGCCTTGCCCGCCTCCATCGGTCCGCCGGAGACGAACACCGTGGGGATGTTGAGGCGCAGCGCCGCGTTGAGCATGCCAGGGGTGATCTTGTCGCAGTTGGAGATGCAGACCAGTGCGTCGGCGGCGTGCCCGTTGACCATGTACTCGACGGCGTCGGCGATCACCTCGCGGGACGGCAGCGAGTAGAGCATCCCGCCGTGGCCCATCGCGATGCCGTCGTCGACGGCGATGGTGTGGAACTCCCGGGCCACACCGCCGGCCTCGCGGATGGCGCCCGCGACGAGGTCGCCCATGTCCTTGAGGTGCACGTGGCCGGGCACGAACTGGGTGTAGGAGTTGGCGATGGCGACGATGGGCTTGCCGAAGTCGCCGTCGCCCATGCCGGTGGCGCGCCAGAGGGCGCGGGCTCCGGCGGCGTTGCGGCCGTGGGTGGTGACGCGGGAAC
>JBOHEP010000563.1:0-10037 GCA_050701075.1 Pseudonocardia sp.
AGGCCGACGCCGCCGAGGCGCGCCGGCGCAACCTGGCCCGCAAGGAGCTGGCGTGGCTTCGTCGCGGGCCGCCCGCGCGCACGTCGAAGCCGCGGTTCCGGATCGAGGCCGCCGAGACGCTGATCGCGGACGTGCCGCCGCCGCGCAACACCGTGGAGCTGCTCGGCTTCGCCACCAACCGGCTCGGCAAGACCGTCCTGGAGCTTGAGAACGCCACCGCCAGGATCGCCGGCCGAACCCTGCTCGACCGCGTCACCTGGCGGCTCGGCCCGGGTGACCGGGTCGGGATCGTCGGCGTCAACGGCTCGGGTAAGACCACCCTGCTGCGCAGCCTCACCGGCGAACGCCCGCTGGACGGTGGTCGCCTGATCCGCGGCACGACCGTCCAGCTCGCCGAGCTCAGCCAGGAGCTCGTCGAGCTGCCGCGGGCGATGCGCGTGCTGGAGGCCACCGAGGACATCGCGTCGTACGTGCGGCTGGGGAAGCTGGAGATGACGGCGTCGCAGGTGCTGGAGCGGCTGGGTTTCCCCGCGGCGCGGCAGTGGACCCCGGTCGGGCAGCTCTCCGGCGGCGAGCGGCGGCGGTTGCAGCTCACCCGGCTGTTGATGGCCGAGCCGAACGTGCTGCTGCTCGACGAGCCGACCAACGACCTCGACGTCGACACGCTGGCCAACCTGGAGGACCTGCTCGACGGCTGGCCGGGCACGCTCGTGGTGGTCAGCCACGACCGGTATCTGGTGGAGCGGGTGTGTGACACCGTCGTCGCGTTGCTGGGTGACGGGAAGCTCACGCACCTGCCCGGTGGGATCGAGGAGTACCTGGCGCGACGGGCGCGGGCCGACGCCGCAGGCCAGCAGCCGACCAACGGGCTGTCCGTCGTCAGCGGCGCGCGCGTCGACGGTGCCCGCACCGTAGGTGCCGACGCCGCGACGGCCACGTCACTCGACCTGCGCCCGGCCGGACTCAGCGCGGCCGAGCAGCGGGCGGCGCGCAAGGAGGTGTCTCGGCTGGAGCGGCGGATGGAGGCCCTCACCGCGAAGGAGGAGAAGCTGCACGCTCAGCTCGCCGACGCCGCCACCGACGCACCCCGGCTCCTCGCCCTCGACGCCGACCTCCGAGCGTTCGTGGCCGAACGTGAGGCCGTCGAGCTGGAGTGGCTGGCGGCGGCCGAGCTGGCCGAACGCTGACCAATCGTTTCGGTAAGACGTTTCGACAGCGCGAGTTCGCCGATCCGGCACGGCGAGTTCGCCGATCGGGCACGGCGAGTTCGCCGATCCGGCACGGCGAGTTCGCCGATCGGGCACGGCGAGTTCGCCGATCGGGCACGGCGAGTTCGCCGATCGGGCACGGCTCGTCGCTACTCACCAGACCGTAGGCTCCCGCCCATGTCCCGGTTTCTCTCGATGCTGCTGGGCTCGGCGGCCCACTCCGACCGCGCGATGATCACCGGCGAGCCAACGGCCTCGGTCCGCCGCCCGTGGCCTGAGGTGCACGCCAGTGCCAGACGGATGGCCACGGCCCTGCGCGCCGGCGGCCTGCGGCACGGCGACTCGGTGGCGGTGCTCGCCGGGGAACCAGCCGCGATCGCCCCCGCTGCACAGGGCGTATGGCTCGTCGGTGGCAGTGTCACGATGCTGCATCAACCCACCGCGCGCACCGATCTGGGCGTGTGGGCAGAGGACACCCTTACCGTCCTGCGGATGATCCACGCTGAGCTGGTGCTGCTCGGCGCCCCGTTCGACGCCGTCGCGCCCATTCTCACCGAGCGCGGCGTCGCGTTCCGCACGATCGACTCACTCGACGGCGGCCCCGGGTCCAGTGCCGGCCTCGAGCCCGACGCCGACCTCGCCGCCGAGACCGACACCGCCCTGCTCCAGCTCACCAGCGGCTCCACGGCCGAGCCCAAGGCCGTCCGGATCACCCACGGCAACCTCCACGCCAACATCACCGCGATGATGACCGCCGCTCAGCTCGACACCGAGCGCGATGTGATGGTGTCCTGGCTGCCGCTGTTCCACGACATGGGGATGGTCGGCTTCCTCACCGTCCCGATGGTCACCGGCCTGGAACTGGTGACGGTGACCCCACCCGACTTCCTGTCCCGGCCGCTGCTCTGGGCGGAGCTGATCTCGAAGTACGGCGGCACGGTCACCGCCGCCCCCAACTTCGCCTATGCGGTGCTGGGTCGCCAGCTCGCGCGGGCCGACGAAGGCTCGTTGGACCTGTCGACCATGCGGTTCGCGCTCAACGGGGCCGAACCGATCGATCCGAACGCCGTCGACGCGTTCATCACCGCCGGGGCCAGGTTCGGGCTGCGCGAGGACTCGGTGGTGGCCGCCTACGGGATGGCCGAGACGGCGCTCGGCGTGTCGTTCGCGCCGATCGACACGGGGCTACAGGTCGATGACGTCGACGCCGACGCGCTCGAGGCGCACCGCCGTGCACTGCCCGCGAGGCACGGGCCCGCTCGACGGTTCCCGAAGCTCGGTCCGCCGCTTCCGGGGATCGAGGTGCGCGTGATCGACGACGACGGGGCGGTGCTCGGCGAGCGTGAGGTGGGGGTGTTGCAGCTGCGCGGCGAGTCGGTGACGCCCGGGTATCTGACCGTGGACGGCCCGGTCGCCACCCAGGACGCCGACGGCTGGTTCGACACCGGCGACGAGGGCTACCTCGCGGAGGACGCCGTGGTCGTCTGCGGGCGCCGCAAGGATGTGATCATCATGGGCGGTCGAAACATCTACCCGACCGACATCGAGCGCGCCGCCGCGGAGGCCGACGGGGTGCGCGCGGGCAATGTGGTGGCGGTCCGGGTGGCGGCCGATGCGGATCGGCACCGCGAGTCGTTCGTCGTGGCCGTCGAGTCCCTGAAGGCGGGCGAGGCGGAGGCCGAGCAGCTGATCCGCAAGGAGGTCACTACCCGCGTGGTCTCGGCGGTCGGGGTGCGGCCGGCCGAGGTGGTGGTGCTCGAACCCGGCACCCTCCCCAAGACTCCGTCCGGCAAGCTCCGCCGGGCCGCGACGGGCGAGCTGCTGCGGGCGAGGGTCTGACGGCCTCGCCCACTGGGCCGGGAACGGGGTCGCAGTGGGCTCAGCCCGTCAGTGCGTGGAAACGGTTCTGGGCAGGCTCGAGACCGTCGGCGAGCAGGGCCTCCACGGCGTCCGCGGCGAGGTCCACGGCGAACTCCAGCTCTGTGAGCTCCGCACCGGTGAACCGCCTGAGCACGAAGTCGGCCGGGTCCTGACGTCCGGGTGGGCGGCCGATGCCGAACCGAACCCGCAGGTAGTCGCGCGTGCCGACCGACGAGCTGATCGAGCGCAACCCGTTGTGCCCGCCCTCGCCGCCGCCCCGCTTCAACCGAACCACCCCGAAGCCGAGGTCGAGGTCGTCGTGCACGACCACCAGGTCCTCGATCGCGACCGAGTAGTAGCGGAGCAGCCCGGCGAGTGGCCCGCCTGAGACGTTCATGTATGTGCGTGGCTTAGCGAGCACCGCACGCCGGTCGACGAGTCGGGACTCCACCACGTCGGCGTTGGTCTTGTGCTTGGAGAATCGGCCCCCACCGGCCCGTGACGCCAGGACCTCGACGACGCGGAACCCGACGTTGTGCCGGGTCTCGGCGTAGTCGGGGCCAGGGTTGCCGAGCCCGACCACCAGGGCGGGACCCGACGCCATCGCCTCAGGTACCCGAGCTCGGAGCGGCCGCGCCGGGGGTCTCCGGAGCGTCCTCGACCACGCCCGCGCCCTCGATGTCGAGCTCACCCTCCAAGTCCTCCGCCGTCGGCGATGCGACCACGTTGACGACCAGGGCGTCGGCGTCGGTACGCAGTGTGGTTCCCTCGGGCAGGGACACCGCGCCGGCCAGAACCTGGGTGCCGACCGCGAGTCCCTCGACGGACACCTCGACATGCTCGGGGATGCTCGACACGTCGGCCTCGACCTCGATGGTGTTGAGGTCCTGGGTGATCATGGATCCTGGTCCGGCCTCACCGGTGACGACGACCTGTACCTCCACGACGACCTTCTCGCCGCGGCGGATGACCAGCAGGTCGACGTGCTCGATGTAGGGCCGGATCGGGTGTGTGACCACGGTCTTGGTGAGCGCGAGCTGTGGGGTGCCGTCGATGTTGATCGTGAGCACGGCGTTGCGACCCTGGTCCCGGACGACCCGGGCGAACTCCAGCGACGGGAGCGCGAGGTGCTGTGGATCGCTGCCGTGCCCGTAGAGCACAGCGGGGATCTTGCCGGCGCGGCGGGTGCGGCGGGCGGCGCCCTTGCCGAACTCCGTGCGGGTCTCGGCGTCGATACGGGCCTCGGCCACGGTGGGTCTCCTCGGTCTGCTGCGGTGGGGACGCGCGGCGACAAGGACCGGGTGGGGCCGGCCCACGTCAATCACGGCGGGCTCGATGGCCGCCCGCCCTCGCCGCGGAGCTGGCAATGACGATACGCGAGGTCCTTCAGCGTGTCGGGCCGGGTCACGTGTCGGGGCGGGACACGCGTCGCGCCGTTGCCCGCGTCAAGATCGGCGGCTGGGGACGTATGGCCGCGCAAGGCGCAGCTCGGAGTTCCGAAGCGTCGATCAAGTGGGGCGCAGCACGATCGCCGTGCTCGATCGGCGAACTCGCCGTGCTCGATCGGCGAACTCGCCGTGCTAGATCGGCGAACTCGCCGTGCTAGATCGGCGAACTCGCTGTGCCGGATCGGCGAACTCGCCGGATCGGCGAACTCGCTGTGCCGGATCGGCGAACTCGCCGTGCCGGATCGGCGAACTCGCTGTGCCGGATCGGCGAACTCGCCGGATCGGATCGGCGAACTCGCCGGATCGGATCGGCGAACTCGCCGGGGGGAGGGGGGAACGGGGTCAGGCGTTGCCGTCGAAGAGGCTTGTCACCGAGCCGTCGTCGAAGACCGCGTGGATCGCGCGCGCCAGGAGGGGGGCGATCGAGAGGACCGACATCGCTGGAAAGCGCTTCTCCTCGGGGATCGGCAACGTGTCGGTGAAGATCACCTCGCGGGCGCCGCAGGAGGCGAGCCGCTCGGTGGCCGGGCCGGAGAGTACGCCGTGCGTTGCGGCCACGACCACATCGGACGCACCCTGCGCGAGCAGCGCCTGCGCGGCCTTCGCCACCGTGCCCCCGGTGTCGATCATGTCGTCGATGACCACGCAGAGCCGACCCTGGATCTCGCCGACGACCCGGTTGGCGACCGCCTCGTTGGGCTTGCGCGGGTCGCGGGTCTTGTGGATGAACGCCAGCGGGGTGCCGCCGAGGGTCTCGGCCCAGCGCTCGGCGAGCCGTACGCGACCGGAGTCGGGAGAGACGACCGCGAGCTCGTGGTCGGCGTACGTGCGTTTCACGTACCCGGCGAGTACGGGCAAGGCGAACAGGTGGTCGACCGGCCCGTCGAAGAAGCCCTGGATCTGGGCGGTGTGCAGGTCGACCGTCATGATCCGGTGGGCGCCGGCGACCTGGAACATGTCGGCGATCAGCCGCGCCGAGATCGGCTCGCGGCCGCGGTGCTTCTTGTCCTGCCGTGCGTAGCCCCAGAACGGCATGAGCACGGTGATCCGCTTGGCCGAGGCTCGCTTCAGCGCGTCGACCATGAGCAGCTGTTCCATGATCTGGTCGTTGATCGGCGCCGAGTGCGACTGCAGGACGAACGCGTCGCAGCCGCGCACGGACTCCTCGAACCGCACGAAGATCTCGCCGTTGGCGAAGGAGTACGACGACTGCGGCGTGATCGTGACGTCGAGGTGTTTCGCCACCTGCTCGGCCAGCTCGGGGTGCGCCCGGCCGGAGAAGAGCATGAGGTTCTTCTTCGGAGTTGCCGACATCACGCTCATCGGGGTGTGCCTCCGTGGCCGTTGTCCATCGACAACTCAGACAATTCACTGGTCGCGCGGGTTGAGTCGATGCGCGCTCCGCCGGCGCTCCGCGCGGCCGCCTCGGCAGCGGGTGTGCCGGGCCGGTTCTTCTCGACCCAGCCGTCGATGGTGCGCTGTGGCCCGGCCGACACGGCCAGCGCCCCTGGCGGGACGTCCTCGCGCAGCACGGTGCCGGCGCCGGTGTACGCGCCGTCGCCGACCTGGACGGGGGCGATGAACATCGTGTCGGAGCCGGTGCGCACATGCGAGCCGATCACCGTGCGGTGCTTGTGCACCCCGTCGTAGTTGACGAAGACCGAGGACGCACCGATGTTGGTCTGCTCACCGATGGTGGCGTCGCCGACGTAGGTGAGGTGGGGCACCTTGCTGCCCGCGCCGATGTGGGCGTTCTTCACCTCGACGAACGCGCCGATCTTGCCCCGCTCGCCCAGCTGCGTGCCGGGCCGCAGGTAGGCGAACGGTCCCACGGTCGCGCCCGCGCCGATCACCGACGAGCTGCCGTGCGTGCGGAAGACCGTGGCGCCGTCGCCGACCTCGACGTCGGTGAGCGTGGTGTCGGGCCCGACCTGCGCGCCCGTGCCAACGCAGGTCGTGCCGTGCAGCTGGGTACCGGGGTGCAGCAGCACGTCGGACTCGAGACGCACCCCGACGTCCACCCAGGTCGAGGCGGGGTCGACGACCGTGACGCCGGCCAACATCGCACGTTCGAGCACCCGCCGGTTGAGCTCGGCGCGAACCCCGGCCAGCTGCACCCGGTCGTTGACGCCCTGGATCTGCCACGGATCCGGGCAGCGCACCGCCATGACCTCGAGGCCGTCGGCGCGTGCGATCGTGACGAGATCTGTGAGGTAGAACTCACCCTGGCTGTTGCCGGTGCCCAGGCGGGACAGCGCGGTGCTGAGGAAGCGGGCGTCGAAGGCGTACACACCGGAGTTGACCTCGAGCACCGCGCACTGCTCCGGGGTGGCGTCGGCCTGCTCGACGATCCCGGTGATCGCACCATCCGGCCCGCGCAACACCCGCCCGTACCCGGTGGGATCGGCGAGTTCGCCGGTCAGCAGCGTGACAGCCGAACCAGCGGCGATGTGCTCAGCGAGTAGCGCGGCCAGGGTGGCGGGCTCGAGCAGCGGCACGTCGCCGTAGCTCACGAGCACCACGCCACCCAACCCGCCCGGTAACGCGTCGAGCCCGCACCGCACCGCGTACCCGGTTCCGAGCAGCTCCTCCTGTACTGCGACGAGCACCGGCCGACCCAGCTCGTCGCCGAGCGCGCCGACCGCCGCGCCGACCTGCTCCCGCGCGTGCCCGATGACCACCACCAGATGCTCGGGTTCCAGCGTGCCGACGGAGTGCACGGCATGCGCGAGCAGACTGCGGCCCCCGATCGGGTGCAGAACCTTGGGGAGTGCCGACCGCATCCGGGTACCTGAGCCGGCAGCGAGGACGATGGTCGCGGCCGGTCGGGCTCCGGCACGGTCGGCGGTGACGTGACGGTCGGGCCCGGCACGGTCGGGCATCGGAGCCACTCCCTGATTCGCAGCGTCGAGTCGGACACAGCGGACCAGCGGACACGGGGGCGCTGCGCCGCTGGGGGCGCCAGCCCGGCTTGATGGGGGCTCGCGTCGAGCAACGAGGCGAATCGTACGTCGTCACGGACCGGGCGGTCGGGGTGGGCAGGTGGGGGGAAACCTGACCGGGGAGTAACCATCCGTAGCGCTGCCTCGTTGACCGGCCGGTCGACGAAGGCAGCACGGACGAAGGGTCCCGATGGGCAGGCACAGTAGGACGGCACGCCCTCGGGTGCGTGTGGCGATCACTGCCGGGTTGGTGAGCCTGGGCGCTCTCGGCTCCGTCGGCATCGGCCATGCGGATGACAAGGATGGGGAAAGCAAAGACGGCGAGAACGGTGGCGCGCTGGTCGAGGGCACCCCGTGCACCCGAGAAGCCCGCGCGTGTGTGGACCTCGGAGCCAAGAAGGCCTGGCTGATCGCCGACGGCGGGATCGTCCGCGGACCGCTGGCGATCAGCCCCGGGGACGAGGGCCGCGAGACTCCTCGCGGTGACTTCGCGGTCTCGTGGAAGAACAAGGACCACACCAGCAGCGAGTTCGACAATGCGCCTATGCCGTTCGCGGTGTTCTTCGCCGAGGGTGGCATCGCGTTCCATGAAGGGAACCTCAGCTCGCCGTCGGCCGGCTGTGTACGGTTGAGTCACGACGACGCGGTCGCCTTCTTCGACTCCCTGGAGATCGGCGCCGCCGTTCAGGTCCGCTGAGCCCGCGCCGGTCGCGCATCGTCGTCCGTTCGCCGTAGGTCTTCCACCGGTCATCGCATCGCCGCTGAAGTGTCGAACGATCTCAGCGCCAGCGGAGTTGACTCAGGTGCGACGACCGAACGAGCCCGGAGGACAGATGCCCAGCCGCACCGCCCGGACGGCATGGAACGGAACACTGGAGAACGGATCGGGCCAGGTCGAGCTGGCCAGTAGCGGGGTCGGCACCTACAACGTCAGCTTTCCGCGGCGCGCGGCTGACGAGGCCGGCGGCGTCACGAGCCCGGAAGAGCTCATCGCCGCGGCGCACTCGTCCTGCTACGCGATGCAGCTCTCGGCGTTCATCGCCGAGGCCGGTGGCACACCGCAGTCGTTGGACGTGACGGCCAAGGTTTCGCTGGGACCCGACCCGGCCGGCGGGTTCGCGATAACGGGCATCGCGATCACCGTCCGCGCGGAGGTCGAGGGCCTCGACGCGGCTGGGTTCGAGAAGGCCGCGCTGGCGGCCAAGGACGATTGCCCGGTGAGCAAGGCACTCGCCGGCACCACGATCACGCTGGACGCCGCCCTCGACCGAGGGTGACCCACGCTGAGTATGCAGGGGAGGAGTCGACATGAGGTGCACCGGAAACGGGCGGCCCGAGCCGCCGCCGCCACCACCGCGGCCGGGTCGCGGACCCGGCGCAGCGGGGGTCGAAACGTGGGTTGTTCCAGTCGCTGCGACCCGCTGCTCCGCCGCCAGGATTCGAACCTGAACCATCGGAACCAAAATCCGAGGTGCTGCCGTTACACCACGGCGGACAGGCCTCCATCCTGGCACGTTGGTCGACGGAGATTCTCGCTGGCCGTCGTTGGTCGCATTCCGCTCGCCGATGGCGGGGCGGATGTTCGTGTCGTGGACGATGTGAGTTGTACCGGCGTCCTCTATCCTCGACAGCGACGGTCCGGACCAGGCGCCATCGCTGTCGGTCGACTGGCAGGATCTGCCGATCGCCGCCGGCTTGCCCCACCAGTTGATTGCCCCACCAATTTCTGCCTCGGCCGACCCACCCTGTGAGCCCCCCCGAACACCCGAGGAGCCCCGTGTCCTCCACCACCGAGGCAGGCGCGCTGCCGAACCCGCTGACGTCGGGGCCCGTTCCGGTCATCTCGGGGCGCCGTACCACGTTCCAGCATGCGATGATCTACACGTTCGTCGCCATCCCGATGGTCGCATTGGTGTTGGCTGTGCCGTTGGCCTGGGGTTGGGGGATCGGCTGGGCAGACCTTGCACTGCTCACGGCCTTCTATGTGGTCGGGGTGCTGGGTGTCACCGTGGGTTTTCACCGGCACTTCACGCACAAGTCGTTCAAGGCCAAGCCGTGGCTGCGGGTGGTGATGGCCATCAGCGGCTCTCTGGCCGTGCAGGGCAACGTGCTCAACTGGGTGGCCGACCACCGCCGCCACCACGCGTACTCCGACCGTGAGGGCGACCCGCACTCGCCATGGCTGCACGGCACATCGCCGTTGGCGGTCGCCAAGGGCTTCTTCCACGCCCACATGGGCTGGTTCTTCGATCGTGACGAGACCAACCACAAGCGCTTCATCCCGGACCTGCTGGCCGACCGCGCCGTCGTCAAGGTGGCCCGCTCGTTCGGGATCTGGGTCACAGCCAGCCTGTTGCTGCCGGCGCTGCTCGGCGGCCTGATCACCTGGTCATGGGCAGGTGTGCTCACCGGGTTCTTCTGGGGTGGGCTGGTGCGCCTGGCGATCTCGAACCACGTCACCTGGTCGGTCAACTCGATCTGCCACATGATCGGGGCGCAGCCGTTCCGATCGCGGGACCGGTCCCGCAACTTCTGGCCGCTGGCGATCCTGTCCATGGGCGAGGCCTGGCACAACCTGC
>JBOHEP010000564.1:0-4029 GCA_050701075.1 Pseudonocardia sp.
ACCGGCCCCGCCCGACCCCTGCGACACCTCGACCTCGCCCGACCCGATCATCACACGCACTCCTCGTCGACACACCCTCACCAACGATCATGCATGATCAATTGCTTCCACCGGTTGGGATCAAGCCGTGTTGGTCATACCCACCAACCCATCAGGCACCGATCGAAACGCCCTCTGCGCATCTATATACAGGGTGATGGCCCGATGCCAGTCTCCGGTGATGCGCGCAACGTCTCCAAGGCACTCGGTGGCATCACCCCGTGCGAGCGGGTTGTCGCCAAGCGCCTCATGGAGTTGATAACCGATCAGGTAGTGCTCGGCTGCGTCATCGTACCTACCCATTAGCCGGAGTACGTCCCCGATCCGTAGTTGACACACCGCTTCACGATCTTGACGGGGCTGACTCGACCAGACGTTCAACGCATCCTCATATGCGCTGAGAGCGGACGGCAGCCGGGCGCCTGCCCTGAGAAGGTGGCCGCGCTCCTCGATCAGGTTGCCTTCAAGGACGCCTCCTGCCCTCACCACAGATAACGCCTTGTCCAGGTATTCGAGTCCCTCGTCGATTCGCCCCGTCGCCCGGAACACGAGGCACGCAGCGACGACAAGCTCAACAGCAGGCTCTATCGCATTCGACAACCGTAACCCCTCATTAACCAGGACTCCGACGTTTGCCAGGTTATGCTCTAGGTTTGCCCACTCGGAGCCGCTGTCGATCCGGTATGCGTTCGACAGCTGCTCGTTAAGTTGATGTCTATGCTGTTCAATGGCAGAGAGCAAGAGAGGCTCCACCGATTCAATTGGAACGCGCGCTCGCACAAACTCACGGATCGGCGCAAGGACACGAAGATGTGAGCCGGTCTTCTCAACCAGCGACTTCCGCACAAGTTCCGCAGTGTTCGGCACCACCGCGAGAGCGTCTGGAAGGATTTTCCCAAGGAGTTCGGTAGTCGCACCGGCAGGGTGCAACGAAAGTGCCTGCAAGATCTTAAGTGAGTCGGTTTTCAACGTGTCAAATGATAATGAAACCGACACATCAAGGCTCGAAGCCCGGTCAGGGGACTCGAACCCGGGAAGACTGAGGAGGGCTGTCCGCGACCGCTGCCACTCATCGAGGAATGTGCTGACTGATACCTCACTGAGCCACGCCGCACTAATAACCAAGGCGAGCGGCAAACCATCCGCTACAGCGTGGACCTGAGCCGTCGCATCGTGATCCTCACCGATCAGCGAAGAGTCTTGACTGCGGAGAAGTTTGTCCAACAAAACCTCCGCTTCCCCCCGCGGGAGCGGTCCGATGCGGACAATACACTCGACACTAGTTAACCCTAGGAGTTCCCGAGAAGTTACGAGCATCCGACAGTTGCGAGAGCTGTCGACGAGCTCGCGCAGAGATCGCCGAAAGTTATCCGCATCAACGGTGAGCGCTGTTTCAGCGTTATCTAAGATGAGCACTGCATCTGTGTCACTAAGCTCACGAACCGTCTCGTCCCAAGTGGCCGCCGGGTCTAGCCCAATAGCCGTGGCAACCGTCGTGGCCAGCGAACTCCTCACGCTAAGTGCTGACAGGTCAACATAGGCCAGGGTACTCACTGCCAGATCCCTGGCCACGACACGTGCAAGTTCGGTTTTGCCGGCCCCCGGAGGCCCCACAAGTGTCACAATTGGAAACTCCACCAACTGTCTGAGAATCTCAGCACGCTCGGCAGTTCTTCCCGTGAAGATGGCGACAGGAGCAGGAACTCGCGCTGGGCTCCTCCTAACCGTCATGTGCCGGGACCGATGATCGCTTCTGGCTCTCGACCCAGTAGGTTCCAGTTCCAATACCGCTGGTCGGCGCCGTAAAGCCAGCAACGCCGTAACGGCGTCTACCAGTCGCGTGATATGTGCCTCGACCGGAGGCGGAAGAGCATGAAGCCAATGTTGACTGCTCAGGAAATACTCAAGCGAACGGCTCGGTTCGATGTCCGCGATGCGGAATGGTACGAGACTCACGTTGCGGGCGGCCGCTCGCTCAAGCTCTCGCGGCACATGACCAGACCGGTTGGCGTCATCGGATACGACGACCACCATCACCTCGACATCCTGGATGGCAGTAACGATCGCCTCAGCGTAGTTGGTCCCGGGAAGGATGTTCCGAGGTGCGATCCAGCAGTCGATCCCTACAGCCTCAAGCTCGTGAACGATGGCGTCGGCCAAAATCCGATCTGCCGAGGAGTGGCTCACAAAAACGTCATAGGCCATACAGGCGTGTCCTCATCCGTTGCTCACGTAGGACGTCGAGTTCGGAGGAATCATCAGCATCTCGCCGCGTCGTTCGTCCCCTGTTCTTCGCTGGGTATCTTACTTCATCATGACATCGTGGTCACGGCGACCTCAGACGAGCTTCTCGGTTGGCCCCACGTGCTGTTCCACACTGACAAGCGATGACCACCTCTATCAGATGGCGTACCCGCAACGTAACTGGTCAGGTGATCGGGAATGGCGCTGCTCAGGCTGCTGCGGGTATCCAGGCGTGTCCCTCGGCCAGGGTGACCAGGGCGGCGAAGAAGTTGATGCCGTGTTTCGCGGCGGTGGCGAGGTAGCTGCGGATGGCGCAGAACTGTTGCGCGCCGGTGAGGGTGCGCAGGCATCCGGACACCTTCTGCCGCAGCTTGATCATCCGGGTCTCGCGCTCACCGGCGTTGTTGTCGAACGGCACCCTCGGATTGGTGAGGAACCGCAGGGTAGTCGCCTTGGCGGTCACGCAGGCGCCGGGCCAGCGCGTGGTGCTTGCGCTCCTGCTTGCTGCCGCGGGCCCGGGTGGCGTGCGCGCCGATCACGACACCGTCGTGGTAGCGGCGGACCTGCTCGGCGACCGCGTCCGGGTCGGGGACCTCGGTGTGGTTGACCAGGACGTTGAGCTCGCGCAACGCGTCGGCGACCTGGGTCGCCCAGCACCACTGCCCCGCGGTGGTGTCGTTCCCGGTGGTGTCGTTCCCGGTGGCCGGCTCGGTGACCGCGGCCAGCTCGCGCAGCGCGTGGGCGTTGCACAGTGCGTGGGTCAGCTGCGGGTAGGTGTCATACGGGGCCCAGGCGTCGTGCACCGCGACCCCGGTGAAGTTCTCCACTACGCCGGCGGCGTTCATCGCCTCGCGGCCACGGCGGTCGTGCACGGTGATCAGCGAGTACTTGCCCGTGGAGGCCGAGTGCGCCCAGCCCAGCTTGCCCGCCACCCGCAGCCCGGTCTCGTCGAAGTGCGCCAGCGGCGCGTCGGCGATCTGACCGTGGACCAGCTCCAGGAAGCGGTCCAGGCCGCCCGCGGCCCGCGCGGTCATCGCCGCGACGGTGCCTTCGACAGACGGGGGTGCCGAACAGCTCGGCCAGCGCGGTCGCGGTGCGGGCCTTGGACAACAACTGCCCCACGTAGAGATAGACCATGATCGCGGCGATCCGCGGCCCGTACCGCGTCGGCGCCCCGACACCCTCAGGGGCCTGCCCAGCGGTGACCACGCCGCAGCCGCAGCGGCGCTCCACGAGCTGATGCTCGGTGACCTTCACCGCGATCGGCGGGATGTCGAACACCTACCGACGCCGGACCCCGACCTGCGCCGCCCCATCCAGACCAGACCCGCAACCCCCACACGCCCGCGGCTCGTGGCGCAGCACCTCATCCGGGGCGCTGACCTGCTCCAACCGCGACCCCCGATGACCCGGCTGACCGCCAGGCTTGCGCCCACTACGCCCACGCAGCGACTTCGGCGCCGGCTTCGCCAACCCATCAGTGCTCGGCGGCTTCGAGGAGTTCCGTGAGTTCTGACCCAACTGGCGGCGCAACTCCGCGTTCTCGGCCTGCAGCTGCCCGATCACCGCGTCTCGCTGCGCCAGCGCCGCGCCGACCACCGCGAGCTGCTCCCGCAGCCCGGCGAGCTGCTCCCGCAGCCCGGCGAGCTGCTCGCGCAGCTCCGCTACGGCAGCGGCGTCATCAGGCACCGGCACATCTTCAACATCAGCCGCTCAAGATCTGTGTGTGTCGCAGCGGACCTGATG
>JBOHEP010000565.1:0-11194 GCA_050701075.1 Pseudonocardia sp.
AGTCCAGGGCGGGGATCGCGCCGAGCACCCCGAACACGATCAACCCGCCGAGCACGGCGGCCAGCACCACGAGCGGGTGCTCGGTGACCGCCGAGATCGCCAGCGCCACGGCACCGACCGCGGCCAGTTGGCCGATCGTCCACCCGGTCACGAGCGCCACCCGGCCCAACGCCGCGCCGAGTCCGGTGGTGGTGCCCGACAGCGTCACCAGCTGTGGGGCGGGCGGGGAGACCGCAGCGTCGCCGACGATGATGAGTCCGGCGAGTACGCCGACGACGGCGATCGCGGTGGTGGCCAGAGTGGCGACGACCAGCACGCCGAACGCCTTCATCCCGACCAGCCGCAGCCTCCCGACCGGGGAGAGCAGCAGACCGCGCAGCGTTCCGTTGGCGGACTCCCCGGCGATCGCGTCGGCCGCGGCCATCGCGACGGCGAGCGGTAGCAGCAGGGCCAGGGACAGCGTCATCGCGGCGACGGGCAGCACCAGTCCGTTGCCGGCGATCGCGCCGATCAGCCCTGCTCGCGGCCCGGCCGAGCGGTCGGCAACCCTCACCCCGATCGCGATCAGCACCGGGATCGACGCGAACACCCCGAGCATCACCAGCGTGCGCGGCCGGCGCAGCACCCACCGCAGCTCGGCCGCGAGGAGCCGGAGCAACGGTGCGCCGCGGGCGGACGGGCGCGCAGAGTCGCCCTGCTCACCTCGGCTCACCGCCGTGCTCATCGGTTGCCCTCGGTCAGGTGGGCGAACAGCTCCTCGAGGCGTGCGTTATGTCGGCGCGCCTCGTGTACGGCGACGCCCGCACGCACCAGCAGCGCCACGATCTCCGGCACCGGCGGGCCGCCGTCGGCGACGACGATCAGGTCACGATCTGCGTCGCGGTAGGCCGTGGCGCCGGTGCCGCGCAGGGTGCGAAGCGCGAGGTCGACGTCCGGGGTGGCGATCACCAGACCGCCCGTGCCGGCCTCCAGCAGCGCCCGCAGCTCATCGGCGGCCACCAGCGAACCGGCCTGCAACACGGCCACGTGCGTGCACATCGCTTCCACCTCGGCCAGCAGGTGCGAGGACACGACGACGGTGGCCCCGTCGGAGTGCAGCTCCCCGATGATCCGCCGGACGTCGCGGGTGCCGGCCGGGTCGAGGCCGTTGGTCGGCTCGTCGAGAACGACCAGCCGACGCGGCGCCAACAGCACGGCAGCGAGCCCGAGACGCTGCTTCATGCCCAGCGAGAAGCCGCGGTAGCGGCGGTCGGCGGCGTCGACGAGACCGACGCGCTCCACCGCGGCATCGACGGCGGCGCCGATGATCCGGCCACCCGCGCGCCCGGGCAGCAGCGGCTCGGAGGCCGCGACCCGGCGCAGGTTCTCCCGGCCGGACAGGAACGGGTGGAAGCCGGGACCCTCGACCAGCGCGCCGACGTGCGGCAGCGCGGCGGCGGCCTGCTCGGGTACGGCGTGTCCGAGCAACTCGGCGGTGCCCGCGGTGGGGCGGGTCAGCCCGAGCAGCATCCGGATCAGCGTGGTCTTGCCCGAGCCGTTGGGACCGAGCATGCCGAGCACGCAACCCACCGGGACGTCGAGATCGACGCCGTCGACAGCCACCGTGTGGCCGAACACCTTGCGCAGCCCGACGGCCCGGGCTGCCCAGGGCGGTCCGGCGGGCACCTCAGCGGTGTGGCCTTCCTGACGTTCACCAGCCTGGCCACCTTCGGGACGCAACGAGTCCGGGGCGGCGGTCACCGGGCCAGTGCCTCGGTGAGGACCTGCTCGGGAACCGCACCGGCGGCGACGCGGCCGTCGTCGGTGATGATCGCACCGGCCACGTTGGTACTGATCAACCGGCCGTTGCCCCAGGGGCCGCTGACCGGGGTACCGAATGCGGACAGGTCGAACGGGGCTCCCTCGCGGCTCTGCGATCCGGGCTCGCGTGTCCCCGTTTCGGTGCCGGTCGGCAGCGTCGTGACGAGCACGGTGTCCCAGCCTTCGCCGACGGTCGCACCGTCTGGCTGACGGTCTGCGCCGCGCGGCTCCGCTTCCTCGACCGTCGCGCCGTGCGGCTCCGCTTCTTCGACCGTCGCGCCGGGCGGTGGGGTGAACGTGAAGAGTTCCGGGTCCTGCGGCCCGAATGTCAGATCACTGAAGCCGATCTGCACCGCAGGCTCCGATGATCCGTTGGCCAGCACCGTCAGCCGCAGCGGCAGACGTTTTTCGGCGTCCACCGCGATCCGCACCTCGCGCAACAGCGTGCGCTCGGTGGGTGCCGGGGCCAGTACCAGCTCGTAGGCCGGGCGCCCGGCCACCTCTGCGGTGCCGTCGACGCTGATGATGCTGGTCGGGCGCAGGGCCGCGAGTGCCTCGGTGGCGGCGACCGTCGGGTCGGTGACGGCCTCGTTCGGGCGATCGCCGACGGGCCTGCGGACCACCGTACGGTCGGCGGAGTTCCACGCCCAGAACGCCTCCCCGTCGGTGACGAGGGTGCGTTCACCCGTGTCGCTCGGGATCGACACGCGCCCGCGGCCCGCGCCGTCGGACCAGACCCGCGCGGTGCTGGTGCCGTCGGCGGCCTGGGGGAGCTGCGGGAGCGGGGGTAGGCCCAGCGTGTTGTCCAGCTCTACGGTGCCGCCGAAGGGGCCCGGCTCGGCGGCGAGCACCGAGCTGAGGAGCTCCTCCGCGGTCACCGGCGCCGTCCCTGGGCCGGAGCAGGCCGCCGACAGCCCGAGCCCGACCGCGATGCCGACCGCGGCGATACGTCCCGCCATCCCTGCCATGGCCTCAGCCTGGCGTATCCGGCCTGAGAGAGTTCTGAGGCGGGCGGATCCGGCGGGCGGTAGCGTCCGCGCCGATGGCACGAGTACTGGTGGCCGACGACGAGCCCGGGCTGCGCACCGCCATGGTCCGCGGGCTGACCGCCGAGGGTATGGAGGTCGTGGCCGTGGGCGACGGCCCGTCCGCGTTGCGTGCCGCGCTCACCGGCAGCTTCGACGCCGTGGTGCTCGACATCATCCTTCCGGGTCTGTCCGGCTACCGGGTCCTGGAGCAGCTGCGTGCCGCTGGCGTGGACACACCGGTGCTGCTCGTGTCGGCCAAGGACGGCGAGATCGACCAGGCCGACGGGCTCGATCTCGGTGCCGACGGTTACCTCGTCAAGCCGTTCGCGTTCGTCGTACTTGTGGCCCAGCTGCGGGCGATGCTCCGCCGTCGCGACGCCGCGCTCGGCCGCACCGGGCAGCGCGTGCGGCTGGGGCCGCTGGTCGTCGACCCGGTGGCCCGCGCGGTGAGCTGGGACGGGCAGGGGATCGAGCTGTCCCCGCGGGAGTTCGCGCTGTTGCACGCGCTCGCCAGCAGGCCCGACACCGCGGTGTCCAAGGACGAGCTGCTGCGCCTGGTGTGGGGTGATGAGCAGGCGGCGAGCCGCAACGTCGTCGAGGTGTACGTGGGTTACCTGCGCCGCAAGCTCGACGTGGTGGGCGCCGGGCACGTGCTGCGGACGGTGCGCGGCTTCGGCTATCTGGTCGGCTCGGGGTGAGCGCCACGAGATGTCGGTGTGGGTCCCGCAGGAGGCCGTCCTATGCAGCTCGCGGCGGCCGCCGCGAGCTGAGCAGGCTGCGCGGCTGGTGGGCGGCGCGGACGTTGCGGTTCCGGATCACGCTGGCGGTCGGGCTCGTCGCGCTGGCCGTGCTGCTGGCGCTGAGCCGGCTCGGTGCGGGGCTGCTCCACAGCACGCTGCTGGGCGCGGCCGACGTCGAGCTGCGGGCGCAGGCCGAGCAGGTGGCAGGTCGGCTGGTGGCGGGCGAGCCGGTCACGAACGTCACCGACAGCGCCGATGGGAGGTTGCGGGTGGTCGATACCACGGGCGCCCCAGCGGACGGACAGGGTCCCCTGCCGTTGCGGACCCAGCAGGTCCGGCAGCTCGCCGCGGGAGAGCCGCTGACGACCGTCGAGGACAAGCGGCGCTGGCTCGCCGTGGCGGCGGTCGTCCCGGATGGGACCACCCGGCTGGTGGTGGCCTCGGCCGATCTGGTGGGCGGGGCGACCCTGCTCCGCCGCGCCGCCGCCGGGTTCGGGATGGCCGCGTTGCTGGGAGCGGGAGTCGTCGGGCTCTCGGCGTGGGTGGCCACCCGGGCGGCGCTGCGCCCGGTGGACCGGCTGCGGGCGGCCGCCGCCGCGTTGCCCCCGGGGCAGCGACTGCCGGTGCCGGTGGCGCGCGACGAGCTGCGCGCGCTGGCCACGGAGCTGAACCAGCTGCTGGCCCGGCGCGACGACGCGGTGTCGCGGCTGGAACGGTTCACCGGCGACGCCGCCCACGAGCTCCGCTCGCCGGTGGCCGCGATCCGAGCTCAGGCCGAGGTGGCCGTGGCGCACCCGGACCCGGACCTGGCCGAGGAGACGCTGCGCGCTGTCGCCGTCGAGGCGCAGCGGCTCTCCGCGCTGCTGTCGGACCTGCTGGCGCTGGCCCGCGCGGATGCCGGACAGCGGCTGTCCGCGCAGTCAGTGGATCTTGTTGCAGCGGCGCGCGCGGCGTCGGTCTGGGGCGGTGACGGGCCCGCCGCTCAGCTCATCGCGCCGGTACCGGCCCGCGTCGTCGCGAGCGTCGGCGAGGTCGATCTGGTACTGGACAACCTGATCGGCAACGCCCGGCGGTACGCCCGATCCGTGGTGCGGATCAGCGTGCTGCCGGCTGGGCAGTGGGTGCGCCTCGTGGTGGAGGACGACGGGCCCGGCATCCCGGCTGCGGACCGGCAGCGGGTGTTCGACCGGTTCCTGCGGCTGGCTCCCGAGGCCGATGCCGATGCCGAGGCCGATGCCGGTGGCGATGCCGATGCCGATGCCGGTGGCGATGCCGGCGCAGGCCTGGGCCTCGCGCTGGTGGCGGCCCTGGTGTGCGGTCGCGGCGGGTCCGTGACGGCCGGCGAGGCGGTGGGCGGCGGCGCCCGCCTCGAGGTGCTCTGGCCCACCGCCCCCTGACCGCGAGTTGCGCATTCGGGCGCGGTGAGTTGCGCGTTCGGGCGCGGTGAGTTGCGCATTCAGGCGCGGTGAGTTGCGCGTTCGGGTGCGGTGAGTTGCGCGTTCGGGTGCGGCGAGTTGCGCGTTCGGGTGCGGCGAGTTGCGCGTTCGGGTGCGGCGAGTTGCGCGTTCGGGTACGGCGAGTTGCGCGTTCGGGTACGGCGAGTTGCGCGTTCGGGTACGGCGAGTTGCGGCCTTCTTCGCACGCGAGCCGGTGATCGGGTGCTCGACTCGCGGTGTTCGGCGGCCCCTTGTGTGGGTGCCATGATCCTGGCCCATGCCTGTCCTGCGCTCCTCCGTTCTGATCGACGCGTCCCCGCGAACCGTCGCCGGCGTGCTGCGCGATGCCGATGGGGCGGCGACGGCCCTGCGTCCCGCCGGTCACCGGCTGAACGCCTCCGTCCGGCTGCTCACCCCTGGCGATCAGGTCAGGTTCGCTGTGCGCGTGCTACCCGGCATCCGGATCCCGCTGCGCGCCCGGGTCACGGCAGTGTCGGTCGATGGCATGACCTCGGTCCGGACCGCAGGCCTGCCGCGGATGCTGACACATACAGTCACCCTCACGACCACGTCAGCCGGTACGCGGGTGGACGAAAGGCTGACCTGGACCTCGCCGTTCGGGCCGCTCGGGCGGATCGCGGACGCCGTGCTGCTGCGCGGGCTCGTGCGGCGCGCGCTCGCGGCGCGGGCCGACGTGCTGTTCGAGCGGGTGACGGCGCTGGCCGTCGCGCCTGTCGTCGTGGCCACCGCACTCGTCCGGGACGGTCGGGTGCTCGCCGCGCGTCGGATCCACCCGCCGGAGCTGGCCGGGCGCTGGGAGCTCCCCGGCGGGCGGGTCGAGGCCGGCGAAACCGAGCCTGACGCCGTCGTCCGCGAGTGCCGGGAGGAGCTGGGCAGCGACGTCCTGGTGACCGGGCGGCTCGGTACGGACCTGCCGATCGCGGCGGGAGCGCTCCGCGTGCATATGGCGGAACTCGCTCCCGGGTCGCCCGAGCCGCGGGCCCTGGAGCACTCGGCGTTGCGTTGGGTCACCCCTGCCGAGATGGCAACTCTGGCCTGGGTCGAGGCCGACCGGGCGATGGTTGCCGATCTGGTTGCGTTGTTCATCCGACCGGCGCGGCCAGCCGGTTGATGCTGCCCGCAGGCCTGGACGGTGGTCCTGCCTCCGGTGTGGAACGGGTTCGTGCCCTCGGCGGCGAATCTGCCTTGAGCTGCCGACCGGTGCGCGGTGCCCCGGCCGCGCTGGCCGTTGCCGAGTCAAGATCGACGGCAGAGAACGGGGAGCCGGACCAGATGCGGCCGGCCGTTCCCAGGCGGTGATCTTTCGTCGGCCCGGGGCGGCCCGGGGCGGCCCGGGGCGGCCCGGAGCGGCCCGCGTCGGCCTGCGTCGGCCCGGGGTGTCGGCCGGGGGTGTCGGCCCGGGGCGTGGGGCCTCGTTCGCGATTGCAACGATCTGAGTCGCCAGGGGAACCGCATCCGTCCGGCCGCCGTCGATGATGGGCATGTCGATCGATTGTTACCTTTCCCGTCAGGCCGGGGTCATCTCGCGCGCGCAGGCCATCGCGGCCGGTATGTCCGCTGACGCCGTTGACCATCGACTCCGCACGCGGCGGTGGCGGCCCCTGCACCCGAGGGTGTACCTCGTGGGCGGCCACCGGTACGACGACGAGGTCCGCGTGCGGGCCGCGGTGCTGTGGGCCGGGGATGGCGCGGTGCTCTCCGGCGCGGCAGCGGCGTGGTGGCACGGGATGGTCGAGCGGGCCCCGGCGACCGTCGGGGTGACGGTCTCCCGCCGCCGGTACCCGCGTCCGCGTCCAGGGGTGGCCGTCCGCCGCCGTGAGCTCGTGGCGGCCGACGTCACCAACCGTCGTTGGGTCGCCGTCACCGCACGGTCGTTGACGGTGCTGGAGGCGGCGGTCGAACTCGGCGGGCCCGGAAGTCTCCTGCTGGACCGCGCACTGCAGCTCTGGGTCCCGTTCCCAGAGGCGTACCAGGCCTACTGCCGTAACCTGGGGTCGCACGGATCGTCGAGCGCGGGGCGGTTGCTGGTCGCCGCGGCGGACCGCTCGGCGTCGGTAGCTGAGCGGCTCCTGGTCCGGATGCTCCGGGAGGCTGGGACGACAGGCTGGCAGTGTGGTTTCCCGGCCGCCGGCCACAAGATTGACATCGCCTTCCCGGTGGCCCGCGTGGCGATCGAGGTCGACGGCTGGGCGTGGCACATGGACGCCGAGCGCACCCAGGCCGACAAGCGTCGGCAGAACGCGCTTGTCCGCGCAGGCTGGACGATCCTGCGCTACACCTGGCACGACCTGGCCGGACGACCGCGGCTGGTGATCGCGGAGATCCTGCACGAGATCGCGGCCGCGCTGCCCGTCCGGGCCTGAGATCGACATCCGGGAACGCAGAACCGGGGTTCCGCGCGGGTACCAATTCCGAGCCGATGATCTCCGGGGACGCCGCCCGCCGGCGGCTTCGCGCAGCCGGAAGATCCGCTTCTGGGAACGGGGAGCCGGATGTGGCGCGGTTGCCGGTTCCAAGCCGGTGATCTTCGCGAGTACCGGCCCACCGGCGGCCCCCCAGCTGAAAGATCCACGTCTGGGAACCCGAAACCGGACGTCACCCGACTGTGGGTTCCCAATCGATGATCATGAGCTGCTGTCCCGGCCACCGGGACCGGCGGCAACGCGCACCGACGGTAGCCACCGGAGCTCGTTGCATACGGTTTCCCGGGCTCGTGACAGACGGCTGCCCGGGCTCGCAACGGACGTGATCTTGCACACCTGCCGTCGTGATCGAAACCTGGGAACTCCGTGGTGCGCCGTGCGCGGTGCAGCGTTCCGGATCGTCGATCATCGATCACCGCGGATCGTCGATCATCGATCACCGCTGATCGTCGATCATCGATCACCGCGGATCGTCGATCATCGATCACCGCTGATCATCGATCATCGATCACCGCTGATCATCGATCGCCGATCACCGCTGATCGCCGATCATCGATCACCGCTGATCGCCGATCATCGATGCCGTGACGTCGCAGGTCGCGCGTGCGGACGCGAGCGTCGTCCGTACCTACCTCCCCTCACCGACCGCATTCCGGACCGCCCGGCCACCGACCTGGTCCGTTCACCGCTCCACGGCTCTCGAACGGTCCCGAAACGGCAGCTCGACCGGCGCGACGGAGTCACCCCCCGACCGCGGTGCCGCCCGGGCGGCACCCGGCGCGCGCGCCGATCGGCACCGTTCATCGGCCGGACGGCCGCGGCCGATCGCATCCAGCAGTGGCGAGGCCCGTGGCGTCAGGTTTCCCGGCGGGGCACGGGCCGGCGCCGCGACGGGATATCGTGAGGTGTGAGCACAGCAGGTTCCACCCTCGAGGCCGTCCACGCGACGGGCCCGATCGCCACTCCGGTCGCCGCCACCCGCGGTCCCGGCGAGGCGGGTCGCACCCCGGTGACGGGCGCCGAGCTGCGCAACGTCGCCATCGTGGCCCACGTCGACCACGGCAAGACCACGCTGGTCGACGCCATGCTGCGAGCCTCGGGCGCCTTCGGGGAACGCGCCGCCGTCGTCGACCGGATCATGGACTCCGGCGACCTGGAGCGGGAGAAGGGCATCACGATCCTCGCCAAGCACACCGCGATCGCCTGGCAGGGGATGACGGTCAACGTCGTCGACACCCCCGGGCACGCCGACTTCGGCGGTGAGGTGGAGCGTGGCCTGTCCATGGTCGACGGGGTGCTGCTGCTGGTGGACGCGAGCGAGGGCCCGCTGCCGCAGACCCGGTTCGTGCTCCGCAAGACCCTGTCCGCCGGGCTGCCGGTGGTGCTGGTGGTGAACAAGACCGACCGCCCGGACGCCCGCGTCGCCGAGGTCGTGAACGAGAGTCTCGAGCTGCTGCTGGAGCTGGCCGACGAGCTGGAGCTGGGCGAGGCGACCACCGCCCGCCTGCTCGATCTCCCGGTCGTCTACGCAAGTGGTCGCGCGGGCCGGGCGTCGAGGACCCGTCCCGCCGACGGTGGGATGCCCGCCGATCCGGGCCTCGAGGCCCTCTTCGACACGATCAGCGCACACGTCCCGCCGCCCGCGGACGATCCGGACGCCCCCCTGCAGGCACACGTCACCAACCTCGACGCCACGTCCTTCCTCGGCCGTATCGCGCTGTGCCGGATCCGCGCGGGCACGATCCGCCGCGGGCAGCAGGTCGCCTGGTGCACCGCCGACGGCAAGGCCACCCTGGTCAAGATCACCGAGTTGTTGCGAACGGAGGCCCTCACCCGGGTGCCCGCCGAGTCGGCGTCCGCTGGGGATCTGGTCGCGGTGGCCGGCATCTCGGAGGTCACGATCGGCGACACCCTGGCCGACCCGGAGCATCCGGTGCCGTTGCCGCGGATCAACGTGGACGAGCCGGCCATCGCCGTCACCATCGGCACCAACACCTCCCCGCTGGCCGGGCGCGACCCGCACCCGGGCACCAAGCTGACCGCGCGGCAGGTCAAGACGCGGCTGGACGCCGAGCTCGTCGGCAACGTGTCCCTGCGGGTGCTGCCCACCGAGCGCCCCGACGCCTGGGAGGTCCAGGGCCGTGGCGAGCTGGCGCTGGCCGTTCTCGTGGAGACGATGCGCCGGGAGGGCTTCGAGCTCACCGTGGGCAAGCCCGAGGTGGTCACCAAGGTGATCGACGGCAAGGTGCACGAGCCGTTCGAGCAGCTCTCCGTCGACGTCCCCACCGAGCACCTTGGCGCCGTCACGCAGCTGCTCGCCTCCCGCAAGGGCGATCTGAGCCAGATGGTTCACGGTGACAGCCGCGTGCGGATGGATTATCGCGTGCCGAGCCGCGGCCTGATCGGGTTCCGCACCGAGTTCCTGACGATCACCCGCGGTGCCGGCATCGCCAGCCATGTTTTCGACGGCTACGGCCCGTGGGTCGGTGAGCTGCGCACGCGGCTGCGCGGATCGTTGATCTCCGACCGCACCGGCCCGGTCACCGGCTACGCGGTCGACCAGCTCGCCGACCGGGGCGTGCTGTTCATCGGCCCGGGCACGAAGGTGTACTCCGGCATGGTGATTGGGGAGAACACCCGTGGCGACGACCTCGAGGTGAACATCACCCGGGAGAAGAAGCTCACCAACATGCGCCAGTCCACCAGCGACGAGCTGGTCAAGCTCACACCACCCACGGTGCACAACCTCGAGCAGGCTCTGGAGTTCTGCGCCAACGACGAGTGTGTCGAGGTCACGCCCGAGTCGGTGCGGATCCGCAAGGTGGAGCTCGACTCGCACACACGCAACCGCATGCGGGCGCGCGCGAAGTCCGCCGTCTGAGGCCAGGCGGTCGATGGCGCCGAACCCGCCCCCGGGAGCCCCCGGATGATCCGCCGAACGGCACTCTCGTCCGAACCTGCCCGACGAGAGTGCCGTTCGTCGCCGGGCGGCTCCGCGCGCTGGGGTGAGCGTGGGCTGGTGGTGCTGCTCGCTGTGCTGCTTGCCGCGTGCACGACCGCCCCTGCGCCGCTGCCACCGCCTCCCGCGCCCCCCCCTGCACCTGCGGCGGCACCGATCGAGCCCACCCGGCTCGTCGTGGCTGTCGACGAGCTCGGGCCCGGCTTCAACCCGCACCTGCTCGCCCACCTCTCCCCGACCACGACGGCGCTGGCCACGCTGGTGCTGCCGTCGGTGTTCCGCCCGGACGCCGACGGAGTCCTGCGGCTGGACCGCACGGTCGTGACGAGTGCCGAGGTCATCTCGACCGACCCGTTCACGGTGAGCTACGAGATCGACCTGCGGGCATCGTGGTCGACGAACACCCCGATCGCCGCCGAGGACTTCGTCTACCTGTGGCAGCGGATGCGCGGTGAGCCGGGGGTCGTCGACGCCGCCGGTTATCGGCTGATCACCGATGTCCGCTCGCGGGCCGGTGGCAAGGCTGTCGACGTCGTGTTCGCCAAGCCCTATCCCGCCTGGCAGCACCTGTTCACCAACCTGCTGCCCGCGTCCATCCTGAAGGACGCTCCGGGTTCGTGGGTCGGCGCGCTCACCGGTGGGCTGCCGGCTTCGGGTGGACCGTTCCGGATCGTGTCGGTGGACCGGGCTCGCGGTGAGGTCGTCCTCACGCGCAACGACCTCTACTGGGCCACCCCGGCGGTGCTCGACCAGCTCGTGCTGCGCCGGCTCGACGGCACCGCGCTGG
>JBOHEP010000566.1:0-5402 GCA_050701075.1 Pseudonocardia sp.
GGTCGAGCTCGACCCAGTCGCCCACGCCGCGATCCACACCGGCCGCCTCCTGCACGACCTCGAAGCGGCCATGACGCGATGGCAGGACATCGGATGCCCGACCGCGACCCGCCTGGGCATCACCGCCTCACCGACCCGCACCACCGTCTGGACCGACACACCCACGCTGTCCGTCCTGGACAGCCCTCCGCCGTGACGAGTCGGGACGGGGTTCAGGACGCGCCGGCACGCCCACCCACGAGACGATCAGCCGGGGGCCGGCGCAGCGGCCAGGGACGCTGCACGTGGGGGCACACGACCAGCACGGCGTCGGCGGGCACCGAGTGCGTCGTAGCGCAGCGCCGCCAACCGCCGAGCACACCCCGCCGGTACCGGCAGGCGACCTCGACCGCGGCGGGCAGCTCGTCGCCGACCGTGCGCGGCTGGGCATGGTCACACAGCGGGCACACCGTCTCCGGTGGCGTGGCCACCGCGTCGACGACGCCACGCTCGGTGAAACGCAGCGACCCCAGCCGGCGGGCCACTGTCATTGATGCACTCGCAAATCCTCATATCGCCGAGTACATGATCAGTGGGGATTATCACGTACTTGACCTGCAGCGGTCCGACCGTCAGATCGCGCGGAGGCCCCGCGTCCGGAACAGGGTGTTGCGGTCGGGCTGGGAGAATCCGGCGATGCTGGCGACCTCGGGGACGCTGAGCCCGCGGGCGCTGAGTTCCTGGGCGATCGCTTCGGCCAGGGTGGGCTGCTCTGGCGCGATGTCGTCGCTGCCGGGCTCGCGGGATCGCCAGCCTTTCGCGCTGAATATCTTGTACATGCTGGTGCGCTGGGTGGGACTGAGCAGGCCGAGGTGGTAGGCGCGTTCGACGAGGGCTTGCATGGACACGCCGTACTCGCGCTTCAGATCGAGCAGGCGCCCGATCTTGAGGTTGCGCAGCGCGGGGCGGATCACCTCGGCCGGCATCAGGAACTCTCCGGCGAAGGCGTTGGCCTGAGCTTCGACGTCATCTACCGACAGCGCATCGGTGTGCAGCACGAGGTGGCCGAGTTCGTGGGCGAGGGTCAGCCGGACACGGTCGGGCGGCGCGGTGTTGTTGAACAGGATGACGGGGTGGTCGCCGACCCACTGCGATAGTCCGTCGACACGGCTGGTGGCGAAGTCCTCCCCGATCAGCAAGCAGCCCGCGGCTTCGAGCCACTGGGCGAGGCGCCGTACCGGGCCGGCGGGCATCCGCCACTGAGCTCGGACGAACCGCGCGGCTTGTTCCGGGGTGACGTCAAGCAGGTCGAGGGTCGGGACATGCTGCTCCGCTCGCAGAGACACCTCCTCGCACAGGCGCCGGGTATGCCACCGGTACATGTTGAGCCGGGCCTCGAGCTGGCGCCAGATTCCCGGTGGCGCGCTCGCCCGTCGCCGCATGTGCGCGTCCATGGCCATCCCGCCCCGCGCCCGTCCGGCATGGGTCAGGAAGGCGACGGTGACCCCGAGCGCGTCGGCGAGCGTGGCGAGGACCTCGGGCTCGGGTTGACGGAGATCGTTCTCGTAGCGGGAGAGCGCCGCTTGGGTGATGCCGGCCTGCGCGGCCAGTGCGGCTTGGGTGAGGCCCTGCGCTCGGCGCGCGGTCTCCAGGACGTCACCGAGCTCGGTCACCGGTCCTGAGTCCCGTCGTTGCTCTGCTCGCTTTCGGTGTCGCCCGCCCGTTCGATCCGGGGCGGCCGGGGCCCGGTGGGCGGCAGGATCGGTGTCGTTGTCGCGGTGACGCCACCGGTCGGCTCGTCCAGCTCGTGCTTCCAGATGACCTTGTCGTGACCGTCGCGCAGGGAGATCACCGCGGCGCCGACCTCGCGCAGCTCCGGGTCCCAGCCATAGCCGGCGATCAGCCGGACCTCGTCGAGACCGTCCAGGGTCGCGGGTTCCTGCTCGAGGAAGTCCAGCGCGCCCTGGGTGAGGAAGGTGGCAATCGCACCGTCGATGTCGTGCTTCTTCACCCGCAACCGGTAACGGGTGCCGACGTAGAGCTCCCGGGTCGGGGGCCGGTCCACGAAGGACACCTCACGGACTCCATCTCGGATTTCATACCAGTGCTTATACCAGTCCTCGTGTGCTGAGGTCACGCACGGGGCAATCTGCTCACCGGCCTCATCCCGGTGTCCGTTCCCGTTGTAGTTGGCCATCGCCCGCGTCGCTGACCTGCGATGGGTCGGGATGAGTGGGACGACGGTGTTCGCGAGCTTCCCATCGAAGCTGGCCGGTCTCGTCGGGCTCGGTTGACCCGGCTGGTCCGGCGCGTCGCCTACCTGCGGCTTTGGCGGTGCACTCGGCCGCGGCCGGTGCATCATCCGCCTCCTGGCCGGCGCTGGCCACCTTCACTGGGACTTGGCCAGCTTCAGCGGGAACGGTCACCACGGCAGGGGGCCGGAGGGCCCAGCGTCCGGTGAGCGCGCCCAGCGCGCCCAGCGCGACCGCCCCCGCCGTCGACGCACGCAGCACCTCCGCACCCAACCGCACCAGCCGCGCCCCCGCCGCGACCAGCTCCGCAACCTCCGCGTCGGTGATCCCGCCCTCCGGGCCGACGACCAGCAGCAGGTCCCCCCGGTCGGGCAGCCCGCCGTCCGCGGCCAGCTCGACGAGGCCGTCGTCCGCGCCCTCGTGCAGCACCAACGCACCGGCCGCGCCGGCGATCCGGCGCGCGAGCTGCGCGGTCGTCACCGGCTCCTCCACCACCGGCACCCACGGCCGACGCGCCTGCTTGGCGGCCTCACGCACGGTGGCACGCCAGCGCGCGAGCGCCTTGTCCCCACGGGGACCGCTCTCCCAGCGCGCGACGCAGCGGGCCGCACACCACGGGAGCACACCGTCGACGCCCGCCTCGGTCGCCAGCTCGACGGCCAGCTCACCGCGGTCCCCCTTGACCAGCGCCTGCGCGAGCAGCACCCGGGGGGTCGGCGCGGGCAGCGCCGAGCGGTGGGTGAGCAGCAGATCGACGCGGTCGCGGCCAGCCGCCTGCACGACCGCATGCGCGAGCACACCACGACCGTCCGCGAGCAGCACCACCTCGCCGGCCCGCAGCCGCTTGACCGTTGCGGCGTGGCGGCCCTCGGGCCCGTCGAGCACATACGCGGCGCCAGCATCGAGCACCGCGTCAACGAGGAACAGTGGCGCGGTGCTCACACGCAGCGCACTCAGCGGCCGAACGAGTCGCGCAGCCGGGAGAACAGGCCGTGACCGTTGCGGTTGCCGGCACCGAGGTCGGGTTTCTCCTCCCCGCGCAGCGCGGCGAGCTGGCGGAGCAGCTCGGACTGCTTGGCGTCGAGCTTGGTGGGCACCACGACCTCGACGTGCACCATGAGGTCGCCGCGGCCGTCCACCCGGCCGGTGGAGCGCAGTCGGGGCATTCCCTTGCCGCGCAGCGTGCGGACCGTGCCGGTCTGGGTGCCCGGCTCGATCTGCAGCTCCTCGGTGCCGTCCAGGGTGGGCAGCGGCAGCGCGATGCCGAGCGCGGCCGCGGTCATCGGCAGTGGGACGGTGCAGTGCAGGTCGGCACCGTTGCGGGTGAAGGTCTCGTGCGGCACCTCCTCGACCTCCACGAACAGGTCGCCCGCCGATCCGCCGCCGGAGCCGACCTCGCCCTGCCCGGCCAACCGCACCCGCATCCCTTCGCCCACCCCGGCCGGGATCCGCACCGCGACGGTGCGCCGCGATCGGATCCGGCCGTCGCCCCCGCACTGGCGGCACGGCTCGGGGATGACCTCACCGACGCCGCGGCAGTTCGGGCACGGCCGCGACGTGACGACCTGGCCGAGGAACGAGCGCTGGACGCTCTGCACCTCACCCCGCCCGGCGCAGATGTCGCACACCGTGGGGCGGGTGCCCTGCGCGCAACCCGAGCCGGTGCACTCCGAGCACAGCACCGCGGTGTCGACGGCGAGGTCACGGGTGACGCCGGTGGCGCACTCCTCCAGCGTGAGCTGCATCCGGATCAGCGCGTCGGCACCGGGTTGGACCCGGCTGCGCGGACCGCGGCCGCGGCCACCGCCGGTTCCACCGAAGAACGCGTCCATGATGTCGCCGAGACCGAACGTGCTGAACGGATCCGACCCGGCAGCTCCGGCGCCGCGGCCGTTGCCGAGCGGGTCGCCACCGAGGTCGACGATGCGCCGCTTCTCCGGGTCCGACAGCACCTCGTAGGCCGCGCTCACCTCGCGGAAACGGTCCTGCGCCCCCGGATCCGGGTTGACGTCGGGATGCAGCTCGCGGGCGAGCCGACGGTAGGCCCGCTTGATCTCGTCGGGCCCGGCGTCGGTGCCGACGCCCAGTATCCCGTAGTAGTCCCGTGCCACCCTCGCGTTCCCCATGATCCTTCTCGCTCGATCGTTTCCAGCAGAGCTTGTCGCGTTCAGCGCCCAGCCAGGATCTCACCCACATACCGGGCCACCGCACGCACTGCCGCGATCGACCCCGGATAGTCCATCCGGGTGGGCCCGACGACTCCCATCCCGCCCAGCACGGTGCCCCCGCCGTAGCCGATCGACAGCACCGAGGTGTTGCGCATCTCCTCGGCCTCGTTCTCCTCGCCGATCCGCACCGTGACGGTGCCCTTGTCCTGCGCCGAGGCGAGCAACTTGAGGACGACGACCTGCTCCTCGAGCGTCTCGAGCACCTGCCGCAACGAACCCGGGAAGTCCGCCGCGTTGCGGGTGAGGTTGCCCGTGCCACCGAGCACCAGGCGTTCCTCGGGGTGCTCGACGAGGGTCTCGATCAGCACGGTGGCCAGCGTCGTGACGACGTCGCGCAACTCCCCGGGCACCTTGTCCGGCAGCTCGGCGACGGCCACCGACGCCGCGACCAGCGGCCGCCCGACCAGCGCCCCGTTGATGAGCGTGCGGATCTGCGCCACATCCTCGGTGGTGAGCACCTCTCCCAGGTCGACCACGTGCTGGTCCACCCGCCCGCTGTCGGTGATCAGCACGAGCATCAGCCGGGCCGGGGTCAGCGCGACCACCTCGAGGTGGCGCACCGTGGAGCGGGTGAGCGTGGGGTACTGCACCACCGCGACCTGTCGGGTGAGCTGGGCGAGCAACCGGACGCTGCGCCGCAGCACGTCGTCGAGGTCGATGGCGCCGTCGAGGAACGCCTGCACCGCGCGTCGCTCGGCCGCGGAGAGGGGCTTGATCTCGGCCAGCCGGTCGACGAAGAACCGGTAGCCCTTGTCGGTGGGTACTCGGCCCGCGCTGGTGTGCGGTTGGGCGATGAGGCCGTCCTCCTCGAGCACAGCCATATCATTGCGGACGGTGGCGCTGGACACCCCGAGATTGTGCCGTTCGACGATCATCTTGGACGCTACCGGCTCGTGTGTGGAGACGTAGTCGGCGACGATCGCCCGCAGCACGGCGAAGCGTC
>JBOHEP010000567.1:0-18626 GCA_050701075.1 Pseudonocardia sp.
CCGTCCAGCAGCACGTGGTGGAAGGTCCACACCACCCGCACCTCGGTGTCCGACAGCTGGGCCAACCGCACCCGCAGCAACGGAGCGACAGCCAGGTCGAAACCCTCGGCGCGGTCACCGGCCAGCAACCGCGCCACCTCACGGTCCCGGTCCCCGGCGAGCAACCCCCGCCAGTCGTGATGGACCACCGGCAGCTCAACCCGCCGGTGCACCACCTGCACCGGCTCGTCAAGCCCTTCCCAGACCACACTGCTGCGCAACACCGGGGTCCGGTCCACCACGTGCTGCCACGCCGCGCCCAGCACCCGCGGGTCGAGCACCCCATCCAGCACGAACGTCGCCTGCTCGCAGTAGACCCCCTGCTCACGCTGCGACAACGCGTGGAACACGATGCCCGCCTGCATCGGGGTCAGCGGGTAGACGTCCTCGACCGACCGTCCATCACCCACCAGAGCGTCCACCGCGGACTGATCAAGGCGAGCCAACGGGAAATCAGACGGGGTCCGCCCGCCCGCGCCGGGTTGCGCACAGTGCCCGATCACGTCCAGCAGTGCGGCGAGCAGGTCCTGCGCCAGGGCACCGATGGTGTCCTCCCGGTGCATCTGGTCGGAGTAGAACCAGGTGAGCTCCAGGCACCTGTGCTCGACCCGGCCGACGACGTCGATCACGTGGGCCCGGCGCTGCGTCGGGTCGGCGTCGAGTACCAGCTCGCCACGCATCGCGTGGTAGAGCCCGTCCGCGGTGGCAGGCCAGTCGAAATGGCCGAGGTAGTTGAAGCTGATCAGGGGCCTCGCCTGCTCGCTCACCCCGGTCTCGGTGAGGTAGCGCAGCGCCCCGTACCCCAGCCCTCGGCCAGGCACCGCACGCACCTGTTCCTTGACCGACTTCAGCGTCGTGCCCCAGTCCCGTTGACCGGCAAGGTCCAACGCGACCGGGAACATCGTGGTGAACCACCCCACCGTGCGGGACAGGTCCACCCCCCCGAACACCTCTTCGCGACCGTGGCCCTCCAGATCCACCAGCACCCGCTCATGTCCGGTCCACCCGGCCAGCACCCGACCCAACGCGGCCAGCAACACATCGTTGACCTGGGTCCGGTACACCCCCGGCACGTCGGCCAACAACGCCCTGGTCTGCTCCGGATCCAGCCGCACACTCACCGATCGCGTCGAGGCCACCGTGTTGACCCCGCCGGCGCGGGTGTCGGGCATGGCTTCGGCGTCGTCCATCGGCAGCGCCGGGTCGGCGTCACCGACCACCTCGGCCCAATGACCGAGCTCCTCGGCAAAGCCACCCGTCGCGGCGTGCTCACACAGCCGCAGCGCCCAGTCCCTGAACGAGGTGGTCCTGGGCCCCAGATCCACCGGCCGGCCACCCACCACCTGCCGGTAGGCGGTGTCCAGATCCTCCAACAGGATGCGCCACGACACCCCGTCCACCACCAGGTGATGCACCGCCAGGAACAACACCGGCCGTCCAGCGGCCCCCAGGTCGAACAACACCGCCCGCAGCAACGGACCACCAGCCAGGTCGACGCTCGCGTGGGCCTGCCTGGTGACCTGGTCCATCACCGCCTCGGGATCCTCGGCGTCCGTCCCGGACACAACGCGACACCACAGCACATCCACCGGCCCGACCGGTGCATTGTCCTGACACCACCCGACCGTCCCAGAGCTACCGGACCGGTACTCGAACCGCATCCGCAACCCGTCGTGGTGCTCGATCACCGCGGCCAACGCCGAGCGCAGCGCGCTCTCCTCGACGCCGTCGACCAGCTCGAACGCCAACGCCTGGTTGAAATGCTCCGGCCGACGTGGTTCGGACTCGAAGAACCAGTGTTGGATCGGGGTCAGCGGCACCGCACCACTCACCGGCCCCAGCTCCACCACCTCCGGCACCACCACCGTCACATTCGCCGCCAGCGACGCGACGGTCTGATGCTGGAAGATGTCCTGGGAGGTCATGCGCACGCCTGCTCGTCGAGCCCGGGACACCACCTGGATGCTCAGGATCGAGTCCCCGCCGAGGGAGAAGAAGTTGTCCTCGATCCCGACCCGCTCCACCTCCAACATCTCGGCCCAGATCTCGGTGAGAGCGCGCTCGACATCAGTCCGGGGCGCCACGTGGTCGCGGCCAGCGGCCAGCCACCGGTCCGGCGCGGGCAGGGCAGCGCGATCCACCTTCCCGTTGGGACTCAGCGGGAGTGCGTCGAGTGCCACGAAAGCCGACGGGACCATGTAGTCGGGCAGCGACTGGCGGAGGAACCCGCGCAACGTCCGCGATGCGGTGTCCGGTGCCACACCCGGAGCCAGCACCACATAGGCCATCAGGCGGGAGCGCCCGGAGTCCTCGTCGCTGACGATGGCGACCGTCTCGACGACGTCGCGGTGGCGCGCGACGGCGGCCTCGACCTCGCCCAGCTCGATCCGGAGTCCCCGGATCCTCACCTGCTGATCCGACCGGCCCAGATGCTCCAGCTCACCCCGGGTGTTCCATCGCACGACATCTCCGGTGCGGTACATCTGTGCACCCGGCGCCCCGAACGGATTGGCCACGAACCGTTGCGCGGTCGATCCCGGGCGGTGCAGGTAGCCACGGGCCAGGCCACGACCGGCGAGGTACAGCTCCCCCGGCACACCTGCCGCCACCGGCCGCAGCCCGGCATCGAGCACGTACACCTGCGTGTTGGCGATCGGCCGCCCGATCGGCGGCGGCTGGTCCCGGACCGCTGCGCCGGGCGCCGTCTCGTCATGGTCGTAGGCGGGGGAGTACCACGCGGTCGCGTACACCGTGGCCTCGGTCGGGCCGTAGATGTTGGCGATCCTGCGGCACGACGTCGCCGAACGGATCTCCCGAAGCACCGGGGCCGACAACGCCTCCCCCGCCAGCACCACGGTGTCCGTACTGACGGCCACCGTCGCATGGGCAATGACCTGGGAGAACGCTGACGGTACCGCGCTGACCAGGCTCGCTGCCCAACCACCCGCTCGCGGCTGCGTCAACGCGAGCAGGTCACGGACCACCTCGACGGTGCCCCCGGCCACGAGTGGGCAGAAGATCTCGAACACGGACACGTCGAAGCTCAGCGGGGTCGACGCCACCACCCGGGACAGTCCCGACGACCCGAAGTCCGACGCCGCCCATATCGCGAGATCCACCACGCTCGCGTGGCTGACGACGACCCCCTCGGGCCGGCCCGTCGAACCCGAGGTGTAGATCACGTACGCCGAATTGGCCGCCACCATCGGCCGCACTCGATCTGCCTCGACCATATCGCTGCTCGAACAGCCCGCCAGCTCCGTGACGGTCGCGGCGTCATCGAGAACCAGCCGGACCACTCCTGCCGCCTCGGGCACCCGATCCGCCACCGCGCTCGTGGTCACCACCAAGGCCGGGCACGCATCGGAGAACATGAAGCCGATCCGCTCCGGGGGATGGTCGGGGTCGATCGGCAGGTACGCCGCACCCGCCTTCCACACCGCCACCACGGCCACGACCATTTCCGCGCAACGCGGCACCGCCAACGCCACGAACCGCTCCGGACCCGCCCCCCGTTCGATCAACCTGCGCGCCAGAGAATTCGCCCGCTCGTTCAACTCCCGGTAGGACAGCTCCTCCTCCTCGAAGACGACCGCCACCGCATCCGGGGTCCGCGCCACCTGGGCCTCGAACAGCTCCGTCCACACCACCGCGGGCACCGGCTGCGCGGTGTCGTTGCGCTCCACCAGCAACCAGTGCCGCTCGTCCTCGGTCAACGACGGAAGCTCGGCCAGCCGCCGGTCCGGATCGTCGGCGATTCCCTCGAGCAGCACCTCCAGACCCGCCACCATCCCCGCGACGGTGCCGGCGTCGAACAGGTCGGTGTTGTACTCGACGGTGATGTTCAGCGAGCCGTCCCGGGGCAGGAACTCCACGACGAGGTCGAACCGGGCGGACGGGCGAGGCAGGTCGTGCTCGGTGATGCGCAGGCCGGCGATCTCGCGCGGGGGCACCATCTCCTGCTGCAGCACGACCATGGCCTGCACCAGTGGGGTACGGCTGGAGTCGCGCTCCGGCCGGAGCTCCTCGATCAGACGGTCGAACGGGACCTCGTCATGGGCGAACGCCTCCAGCACGGTCTCCCGGACCGCGCCGAGGAAGTCGCCGAAGGGCTGGGAGGGTTGCACCCGGGAGCGCAGCACGACCGTGTTGACGAAGAACCCGACCAGCTTCTCCAGCTCGGCCCGGTTGCGCCCGGAGGTCACGGTGCCGACGGCGATGTCGCGCTGGTTGCTGTAACGGGACAGCAACAGCGCCACCGCGGCGGTCAGCGTCATGAACAGCGTCGCTGCGTGCGCGTGCCCCACCGCGGTCAGTCGCCGTACCAGGCCGGTCGACAGGTCGTGGCGATGCACGGCGCCCGATGTCGTGCGCAGCGGGGGCCGGAGCCGGTCCGTCGGCAGCTCGAGCACCTCGATGCCGGCAAGCTTGTGCTTCCAGTAGCGCAGGTGCTCGTCCAACGCCGGTCCGGACAACCGTTCGCGCTGCCACACGGCGAAGTCCGGATACTGGATCGGCGGCTCCGGCAGCGCGGTTGTCATGCTGCCGACGTTGCGTCGGGTGGCGCGGTAGAGCTCGGCCAGCTCGTCCACCAGGATCCGGACCGACCAACCGTCGGTGACGATGTGGTGCTGGTTGAGCAGCAGCACGTGGTCGTCGGCGGCCAACCGCACCAGCAGCACCCTGGTCAGCGGACCACGCCGCAGCTCGAAGGGGGCGCCCAACTCCTGCGTCAGGGCCGCCTCGAGCGCGCCGTGCGGTCGGTGGTCGGTCAGGTCCAACACCCGCAGCGGAATCTCACCACGTGCCGCGACGACCTGGACGCCGCGCCCGTCGATGGTGTCGAACGTCGTCCGGAGCGACTCGTGCCGGCCGCACAGGGCTGCCAGGGCCGAGCTCAGGGCCTCGAGGTCCACCGCTCCGGACAGCCGCAGCGCGATGCCGGTGTTGTACTCGGTCCCGCCCGACGTCAGATCGTCCAGGAACCACAGCCGTTGCTGTGCCGGCGAGAGCGGCACGGTCTCTCCCCTCGGCCCAGCGTCTCCCCGCGCCGCGGCGGTGATCCGTCCGATGGAGCCGAACACCGGATGCCCGGACACCGGGCTCTGGGCTACCGGATGCTGGGGCAGGTGCTCCGCGAGCCGCGCCACGGTCCGGGCGTCGAACACCGCCCGGGCAGGCAGCTCCGAGCCGAAGGTCTCCCGGATGAGCGACAGCGCCCGGAAGCTCAGGATCGAGTCGCCGCCGAGGACGAAGAAGTCGTCCTCGACACCGACCTTCTCCATCCCGAGCAGCCGTTCCCAGATCCCGGCCAATGCGCGCTCGGTACGGGTGCGCGGCGCGACGTAGCCGGCGTGCCCGGCCCCGCTGACCTCCGGCGCGGGCAGCGCGCGCCGGTCGAGCTTGCCGTTGGGACTCAAGGGAAGGCAGCCCAGCACCATGAACGCCGAGGGCACCATGTACTCGGGCAGGGACCCGGCGGCCAGCGCGCGCAGCTCACTCGCGATCGGCACCCGGCCGTTGACCGGGACCAGATATGCGACCAACCGCCTGCGGCCGGGCTGGTCCTCGCGAGCGATCACCACGACGTCGGCGACGTTGGGGTCCTGGCGCAACAACGCCTCGATCTCACCCGGCTCGATGCGGAATCCGCGGATCTTGACCTGGTCGTCGACGCGACCGGCGAACTCCAACTGGCCCTGCGCACTCCAGCGGACCAGGTCGCCGGTGCGGTACATCCGGGAGCCCGGGGTGCCGAACGGATTCGCGACGAACCGCTGCGCGGTCAACCCCGACCGGTTCAGATAGCCGCGGGCCAGGCCTTGCCCGGCGACGTACAGCTCACCCGCGGCACCTCGTGGCACCGGCCGCAGGACCGCGTCGAGCACGTACACCCTGGTGTTCCAGATCGGCCGGCCGATCGGCGGAACCCCGGCCGGCGACAGCGGCTCCGTCCAGGTCGACACCACCGTCGACTCGGTCGGCCCATAGGAGTTGATCATCCGGCGGCCCGGCGCCCAGCGATCGACCAGCTCACCCGGGCAGGCCTCGCCACCGACGATCAGCGTCCGAAAGTGCGGCAACCCAATGTCCACCGCCGCAGACGGCACGGTGGCCAGCGCGGCCGGCGGGATCAGTGCATGCGTCACCCGCCGGTCGGCGAGCACCTCGGCCAGCTGCTCACCCAGCAACGGACCCGGCGGCGGCACGACCAGCGCGGCCCCCGCCGGGAGTGACATGCACAGCTCCAGCACCGAGGCGTCGAAACTGGGCGAGGAGAACTCCAGCACCCGGTCCCCCGGCGCGACCGCGTACCGATCGACCTCGGCGGCGGAGAAGCTGGCCAGCCCGGCGTGAGTGACCGCCACACCCTTCGGCCGCCCGGTCGACCCCGAGGTGTAGATGACGTAGGCCAGGTGCTCAGGAACCAGGGGGGAGCACCGATCCGCGTCGGTCGGTGCCCGATCTGCCATCCTGGCCAGTTCCGACCGGACTGCCGGTTCGTCGACCACCAGTACCGACGCGCCACCGCCACCCGGAAGAACCGGGGCGACGTCGCGTCGGGTCAGCACCGAAACGGGGCGGGCGTCGGCCAGCATGAAGGCGATCCGCTCCGCCGGGTACGCCGGGTCCACCGGCAGGAAGGCCGCGCCCGCTTTCAGCACGGCGAGCTGGGCGACGACGATGTCCGCCGAACGGGGCAAGACCAGCGCCACGACCTGATCCGGACCCGCACCCCCGGCGATCAGGAGATGGGCCAACCGGTTGGCCCGTGCGTCCAGGTCGGCGTAGCTCAGTGACGACTCGATATCGGACGACTCGATATCGGACGACTCGATATCGGACGTCGCGCCGAACAGCAGGGCCGGCGCATCCGGGGCCCGGGCCACCTGGGCTTCGAACAGCTCCGGAAAAGTGGCCGGGATGATGTCGCGGTCGGTGTCGTTCCACTCGATGAGCAGCCGGACGCGCTCTGCCGCCGTCAGAACGTCGATCCCGCCCAGCGGCACCGCGGGGTCGGCGGCGACGATCTCAAGCACGTGGGCAAGCTGCCCGGCCAGACCCTGCACCGTCACCGCATCGAACGTCGCGGCACGATGTTCGACGACGACCGAGAGTTCGCCGTCCCGTTCGACCAGCCGTGCCGTGAGGTCGGGAACGATGTCGGGGGACGACACGGCGGCCTGATCGCCGGCGGCCACCACGATGCGCGCCAGCGCCGGGTCCAGGACCAGCTCCTCGACCACCTGCCGGAACGGGACATCCGAGTGGACGAATGCCGCTGCGGCCGTGGCTCGCACCTCGATCAGGAAGTCCCGGAACTGGATCGAGTCGCGGACATCGGAGCGCAGCAGTACGGGATGGGCCCGTTCCGGAGCGGGAGTTGCGACCACGATGTCGCGCTGCCCGCTGTAGCGGGCCAGGACGACCTGGCAAGCGGCTACCGCGAGGTCGAGCAGCGTGACGTCGAGCTGGGCGGTCAACGCCAGCAGGCCCGCGGCCACCTCTCCTGACACGGTGACGTCATGTGCCCCGATACCCGAAGGCGTGCCGGCCTGCCGCGTCTGATCGACGGGAAGCCCGGTCGGCAACTCCGGGGCCGACACGCCGGCCAGCCGGCCGGCCCAGTACCGGAGTTGTTCGGCGAACGGCACCTGCGGCGAACCGTGCCGGCCCGGCAGGGACATCAGATTGTCAACCACCATGCTTGATGAAGACCTTCGGGTGCGATGCGGCGGGGGATGGATCCAGGGGCAGGCGCTCAGACGCGGCGCAGGGAGCCGGGCGCCGACCGAGCTTCCGGCACGATGGGAGGACGTCGCCGCCTGGCGATCCGGCCGCCGATGTGCAGTTGCTCGACCTGCTTGGTGATCGGGTCGCGCAGGAAACGTCCGACATGCAGTCCCAGGCCCGAAGTCAGGTCCTGGAACACGAAATCCAAGTCGTCGTAGAAGGCCAACCGCACGATGAGCTCGTCGCCGTTCGCGAGGTACCGGCCCCCGTCGTGCCCGGCGACGACCAGATACTCCGCCGGGCCGTTGAAGTAGCTACCGATGCACTCCGCCGGGGGGGCGACCGACGCCTGCGACGGTATGTCGGGCCTCGGCGCTCCCAGCGGCAGGTTCGCCCGACGCAGCTCGGTGCGCAGCTCCTCCCACAGGGAGAACCCGGTGTTGGCATTGGTGGTGAGCGCCACCACCGACCCACCGACCGGATCGATGCGCAGGTAGCAGCACGTGCCGTTCGCGTTGCCGTCGTGGCCGACCCAGTCAGTGGTCCCGTCCCGGAACACGGCCAGCCCGGCGCTCCAGCCGTCAGCCAGCCCGAACGGGTCGGCGCCGGGGACGGCCCGTCGCATCCGTTCGGCATAGGCGGCCGGCAGCAGCTCCGGGAAGCCCGGCCCGACGTGCATCAGTCCCAGGGCCACCAGATCGACGGCACTCATCGCCAGCGCCCCAGCCGCGGCCTCGGCGAATGCCGGTGACTGCTCCACGGGCTGGGTCCGATCCAGGGTCAGGTTGACCGAGTGACCGGTGGCGATGGGGCGCCCGCAGGGCGCTCGTCCCGCCTCCCCCCCGACGGCGGCGGGGTCGACGCCGAGCGGCCGCAGCAGGATCGACTCCATGGCCTCCCACCAGCTCATCCCCGTGATCGTTTCGATCAGGTGGCCGACCAGGGCGTAGTTCCGGCCCGAGTAGGAGAACCCGCTCCCGGGCTCCAGGACCAGGTCGTGGCGGCGGCAGTGCTGCCGCACGTAGCGCCGCAGCGACACGGTGGACGGCTCCGGTACGTCGGCGAAACCGCTGGTGTGGCTGAGCAGCTGGCGCAGGGTGAGCCGGCCGGCCAGATCGTCCAGGTCGGGCAGGTGCTCGTCCAGCGGTGCGTCGAGCTCGAGGTCGCCGTCCGCGACCAGGATCATGGCCAGGGTCGCGGTCCCGACCTTGCTGATCGACCCGATGGGGAAGGCGGTCTCGCGGGTGACCGGAATGCCCCCTGCGTGCTCCAGCTCACCAACCTCGACCGCGACGGTCACCCCACCTCGGTGGACGGCGAGCTGGGCACCGGGGACCTTGTGCTTGTCGGCCAGCACGGACAGGGTCGCGGCCAACCAGTCCCGGTCGACCGGCCCCCGGGCAGCGTCGCTCCTACCGGTCCATGGGGTGCCCGGTTCGGACGGCCTTGATCCATCCCTCGGCGAGCCGACCCGGTTGAGCACCCGGGTCTGCGGATACGGGAGGTCGTGGACGTTCTCGGTCGCGTCCGCCGCCACGAGGGGGCGAGCTTCCTCGGCGATCGCCTCCCGCATCAAGAACCGGTCCCGGACCAGCGCGTGACTGTGCCGTCAACAACCCCGCCGTCAACAACCCCGCCGTCAAGGACCCCCATGTGGGGCAGATCATTATCGATACTGACGCATTGTGGACAAACAGTGGAGGCAAGGAGCATGTGTGACACGTTAGAACGACACCCTTCCGAGGATCTTCAGGTTGGCTTACGAAAACTGGCGGTTTACGTCCGACCCGCGGCACGGGTCACCCGCGGCATCCGGCCAGGCGCCACGCCGATGTCCCCCATCTGCCGGACGTAGATCTGGTAGCGACGGCGCGCCTCGCCGAGGCGCCCGGCCTCGAGCAGAACCGCCACCAGATCGAGGTGGACCTGCTCGTCGTAACCGTCCATGTTCAGCAGCCGCAACATGTACCGCACCACTCCGTCGACGTCACCGGCTTCTCGCAGCCGGACGGTCACCGCCCTGAGTACGGCGATGTAGGCCGCCCGGACCTCCTCGGCCAGCGGTTCGGCCCAGTCCTGATAGGGATCGTCCTCGAGGAATCCCCCGGTATGGGCGGCCTCGGCCTCCACGAGCCGCCCGATCACGCCCGGCACCCCCCGCCGATGAGCCTCGAGAGCACCCTCGGCGTGGCCGAGGAAGTTCTCCACGTCGACGTCGACCTGGCGGAGGTCGAGCCACACCGCGTGACCGTCGGTGACCAGTGGCCCCGCATCGGGCCGCTGCGGCTGCAGCACGTCCCGGACCATCGACAACAGCACGGACAGCCGGTTGCCGGCCCTGGCCGGGTCGACCTCGGGCCACAACAGTTCGATGAGCTGCTCCCGCGGGACCGGGCGACGCCTGGTGACCAGGAGCTTGAGGAGGTCGCGTGCCTTCTTCGACTGCCACGCGGCCTTCGGCACCGGGACGCCGTCGCAGAGCACCTGGAAGGCCCCGAGGGCACGGATCGACACCGACGGCGCGTAGCTGCTCATGACGGCCAGCGGCCCGGCGCTCATCCGGTGAGATCCGACGTCGACGCCGGAGTCGCGCAGCGTCTGCTCCGCGAGGTCTGCACCCAGCTCGGGGAGGTCCGTGCCGATGCGCGCAGCCACGACGCGCGCAGCGGCCTCGTCAAGGCGGCAACCGCTCTCCCGCCAGATGTCGATCGCTTCGCTGAAGAGAGTGACGCCGGCGACGGGTTGATCCGAGGCGAGCACCGTCAATATCATCGCCTCGGCCAGCCCAGGGCCGTCCCGCCGGAGCCGGGCGGCGGCGGCGGCTTGGGCGGCGTCGATGCGCGCGGCCGCCCGGTCCTCGGCCAGCAGGGCGACCCAACCCCGGGTCAGCAGGGCTGGAACCTCGCGGAGAGTCTCGTGCAGCGCAACTGCCCGGTCGGCCAGCGTGCGGGCCACGGTGAGGTCGTCGGCGGCCCGGACGCGAGCCAAGCCGATCAACGCCGAGCTGAGGCCGAACACGTCGTGGTGCGGCTCGACCAGCGCGAGCGCCTCCTCGTACACGGCTCGGGCCCGGCCCAGCTGGCCCCGCGCACTGTAGACGTCTCCGAGCCCGCACAGCGGCCAGGCGACGAATCGGGTGCCCATCCGCTGGAACAGGTCGATGGCCGTCACGAAATCCGCGAGCGCCGGATCGAGCACGCCGAGGCGCACGTTCGCCCGACCCCGGGTGGTCAATGCCTGCGCAGTCCGGAACAGGTTCTGGCACCGCTCGCTGAGTCGCAGCGCCGTCTGCGCCTCGGCCAGGGCGGGGCGGGGCAGCCCCAGCTCGAGCAGGTGAAAGGCATGGGAAGCCTGGATCGAGGAGGCCTGTAGGAGGTCGTCCCCCGCCGCGGCGCTGTCCAGGGCATTGGCGAAGTGCACGTCGGCCTGGCTGCGATCGGCGTCGGCGCCTGCCCGCAGCGCGAGGACGTTGTGGACCGCGGCCCAGGCGCGCGGCGCGCCGCACCGCCGTGCCGCGGCTACGGCTCGAGTCTGCACCTCCTGCAGGCCCATCAGGTCGCCGACCATGCGCAACGTGGTCGCCACCAGCCCGAGCATCTGCGTCTCGTCGGCCGTGTCCTGCCCGGTGAAGCGGGTGCGGTCGTACACGGCCCGAACCTCGGGGAACTCCCCCTGCATGAAGGCGATCTGGGCCATCCGCCAGGCGAGGGCGGGCTCGAGCTCCGCGGGGTCGTCCCCGGCACGTTCGAAGCATTCCATCGCGGCGGCCCACTCACCCCGGACCTGTCTGGCCTGCCCGAGGACCTGCTGGATGCGCGGGTCGCCCAAGTACTGCTCCGGTAGCTCGGCCGCGTCAAGGACGGCGTCGATCTGGCCGCTGTTCAGCAGCGCGACTCCGTGGTCGAGGAGCATGGCAGCGCACCGGGCATGGTCGCCCGCCGCCGCCAGGTGCCGCAGCGCCTCACCGGGCGCCTCACGCGCGAGGCAGTCCTGCGCCGCGGCGAGGTGCAGCGTCGCGCGATCACCCGAGGGCAGCACGGCCTCATGGGCGAAGTAGTCCCGCAAGGGTTGGACCAGCGACCATCGGACGCTGTCCCCCGCGTCACGCCGCACGAGCCCCCGGCGGGCGAGGTCTGCCAGCAGCGCTGTCGCATCATCGATCCCGGCCCCGACGCCGGTGGTGGACCTGGCCTCGCCGAATACCGCCAGCCGACGCAGCAGCTCCCGCACCGGCGCCGGCTCGGAGTCGATGACCTCCTCGGTCAGGTAGCCGTGCAGCCGCTCACCCGGACGGGACAGGTGTTCGAGAAGGCCGAGGCGCTGGTCCGGCTCGACCCCCCGCAGCAGCTCCACCGCCGCGGTGACGGCCGCGGGCCAGCCCCCGGTCCGTTCCCACACCCGAGCGGGCAGGCCTGCGGACACCTCACCGACGGTCCGATGCAGGAGGGCGGCCACATCGACGACGTCGAGGGCGAGGTCCGGTGCGGCGATCTCGGCGACCAGGCCCTGACCGCGCAGCCGTTCCAGGGAGAACGGCGGCTCCTGGCGGGACACCAGCACGAGGTGCAGCCGTTCCGGGACGTGCCGGCAGAGATCCTCGAGCAGACGGGCGGCACCACCTCCCGCGCGCAGCTCCTGGACGTCGTCGATGACCAGTATCACGTCTTCGTGCAGGTGGGCGTGCAGGTGGGCGCACAGTGCGGCTCCGCCGGCCTCCACCTCGGGCGGCCCGTCGGCGGTGAGGAATGTCACCACGTGGGCTTGCAGAGCCCCGTACACGTCCAGCAGGAATGCGTCAGCAGCTTCCTCGGGGCCGGAGCATCGGACCCACGCCATCGCGGTCTTGGTCGTCCAGGACGACACGGCCGTGGTCTTCCCCCACCCCGCGGCGCCGATCAGGACGCACACCCGCCGCCGCGTCGCGTCGTCGAGCAACTCATCGACGATGCGACGACGCACCTGGGTCGCGGGCGCCAGCGGCAGGAGATTGGGGTACCCTACCCTGGTCATGATCCTCCTTCGCTGACTCAGCTCAGCCAAGCGCAACTCCGGCGGGCAGCACGGTGTGCCGGTCGGCTGTGTGCCGGTCGAGCCGTACTGCCGGGACGCGGACCTTCCTGACCACGGGTTGATGTGGCGCCCTTCGACGTATTGATTGCCGGTACGCAATCAGTCGCATCTGTTGTTCGTCCGGCAGGCGACTCGTGTTACGCGACACGACAGAGACCGGTCCCGCGGCCGGCCGGGGTCGGCCGATCCTCATCGTCTCCGCAACGCCGCGAGCAGCTCTGCCTCGATGCAGGCGAACCTCGGCGACGGGACCAGCTCCGCTCCGCGCGGGCGCGGCAGAGCCACGGCGATCTCGTGGTGCACGCAGGTGGGCCGTGGACCGAGCACGACGACCCGGTCGGAGAGGAAAACCGCCTCCCGGACGTCGTGGGTGATCAGCAGCACCGTCCAGTCGAAGCGGGCGCGCACGACCTCCAGCCAGCTCTGCATGTCGGAGCGGGTCAACGAGTCCAGCGCACCGAAGGGCTCGTCGAGCAGCAGCACCGAGCGGTCCTGCACCACAGTGCGCAGCAGCGCCGCCCGTTGCCGCATACCACCGGACAGCTGATGAGGCCGTGCGTCCTCGAAGCCGGACAGCCCGAACGGGGCGAACAGGGCCCGAGCCCGCTCGCGGGCGGCGCGCCGTGTGACGCCGGCCACCTCGAGGCCGAGCGCGGTGTTGTCCAGCACCGTCCGCCACGGGAAGAGCAGGTCCTGCTGGGGCATGTAGGCGAACGGCTCCGTGCGGCCGGTGGCGTCGGCGTCGTCCACGACCACCCTCCCGGTGTCGGGGAGCTCCAGCCCGGCGATCACGTTGAACAGCGTCGACTTGCCGCAGCCGCTCGGCCCGATCACCGACACGAACTCCCCCGGCGCGACGTCCAGCGACACCCCGGCCAGCACCGGCAGCGTCCCGGCCCCGGTGCGGAAGCCCTTGGTCAGGTCGTCGAGGACGAGCTTCGGCTCAGGCACGGCCGCTGCGCCGCTCCGCCCCGTGCCAGGGGATGACCAGCCGCTGCACGAGGTGGGTGAGCATGAACAACCCGACGCTGAGCACCGCTGTGACCACCACCGCGGCCAGCACGAGGTCGGTGCGGAAGGAGTTCTTCGCCACGTTCATGAAGATGCCCAGCCCCGCCGTCGCGCCCACGTACTCGGCGAAGATCGCGCCGGTGACCGCGTAGGTGATGCCGATGCGCAGGGCGGTGAAGAAGTACGGCAACGCGCCCGGCAGCCGGACGTAACGGAACTCCGCCCACCGTGACGCTCCCATGCTCCGAAGCAGGTTCGACGCCTGCCGGTCGGTCGCGGCGAAGCCCTCGATCAGCCCGACCGCGATCGGGAAGAACGTCACCAGCGCGATCACCACGACCTTGGGGAACAACCCGAAACCGAACCAGATGATGAGCAGCGGGGCGATCGCGATGATCGGCAGCGTCTGCGAGGCGACCAGTAGCGGGGTGAGGGCCCGGCGCAGCCAGGGCGAGAAGTCCACCGTCACCGCGAGCACCCAGCCGAGCACCAGCGACACCGCGAACCCCACCGCCGTGACCTGCAACGTCGGAACCGTGTTCGCCCAGATCTGCTCCCGGAACGCCCAGCCCTGAACCGCTACCCGCAGCGGTGACGGCAGCACCTGCGGGCGCACCTGGTACGCGGTGACGTACCACTGCCACGCCACCAACCCGGCCGCCACCAGGAGCAGCGGCGGTGCCCCCGCGGCGGCCGTCCGCCGGACCCCTCGAAACCGGCGCACGGCCGCCGCCGTCAGGACGGCGGGATCAGGTAGTCGTTGGTGAACCATGTCGCGAAGTCCGGCCTGCTGGTCAGGGGTGCGCCGTCGGCGCCGGTCAGGACGCCCGCGTCGACGAGGAACCCGGAGAACTCTGCCCATTTCCGCATGGTCTGCCGGCCGACGTGCCCGGACTCGTCACGCAGGTACGCCGCGCTCAACATGTCCTGGCTACGCATGACCAGCTCTTCGTCGGCGAACGCGCCCGGGTTGGCCGCGATGAGCAGCTCGGCGGCGCGGGCCGGGGCGTCGGCAGCGAGCTGGTAGCCGCGCTGCGCGGCCTGCACGAACGCCCGGGCCTGCGCGGGGTTGTCCCGCAGCCAGGACGAGTTGCCGACCAGCAGCACGTTGTAGGCGTCGGGGAAGCCGTAGTCGGTGTAGGAGAACGTCTTCAGCGGCTGGCCCCGCAACTCCGCCTCGATGCCCTCCCACGCCACGAACGGCTCGGTGAAGTCGACCTGCCCCGCGTAGAGAGCCTCGTAGGCGGCGGTGCCCAGAACGACGGTGTCGAACGTCCCGGCGCCGCCGGCACCGGTGATCACTGTGCGCATCTTGGGCTCCTCGTAGGCGGCACCGAACCCGCCGTAGGTCTTGCCGTCGAGGTCGGCCGGCGTCCGGATGTCCGCCCGATCCGCACGCACCGCGATCTCGGTCGCCCAATGCTGCAGGACCGCCATCACCGAGGTGATCTCCGCGCCGGTCGCCTTCGAGAAGGTGAAGGAGTCCTGGAAGCTGACCCCGAACTCGGCGACTCCCGCGTCGACGAGCGTGTCCGGCGAGGTGTTGTTGTACGGGAGGAACTCGACGTCGAGGCCGGCGTCTGCGAAGTACCCCTCCTGCTGGGCGACGAAGAGACCGGTGTGGTTGGTGTTCGGGGTCCAGTCCAGCGCCACCCGGATCGGGGCGCTGGCGTCGCCTCCGCCGGCGCAGCCCGCGAGGACGAGGATGAGCACCGTACCGAGGCCGACGAGCATGCGGACGAAGCGCACGAGGTTCCTCCCTACGCCGGTATTAACCGGGTCAGGTACGAACGGTCGACGGCCGGTCCTGCCGCCCTCTCAGCACTCGGTACGTGGGTGCTCCCGTGGGTACGGCTGAGCGTACGCAGCGGATCGGCGGATTTCCACGTTCGGCTGACGGCGCCACGTTCATCGCGAGATGGGCGGGGTCGTTCGATCAACATGTGCGCCGATGTGACCGGGCCGACTCGCCGTCATCGAGGAGGCTGTCCTCGACCCGCCGGCGGTACGGTTGACAGCCCCATCTCTGAGGAGATCCCGCCGTGCGAGTGCACCCCGGACCGGCCGTCACCACCCTGCTGCTCGTCGTCACGTCCGCCTGCTCCGCAACGTCCTCGTCCACGGCCCGGTCCTCCTCGACGTCGTGCGCGGGCGACGTCTGCAAGGTCGACCTCAGCGGCGCACAGACCCTCGACATCGAGCTCGGCTCGTTCGAGCGGGATCTTCGGGTCGGCCCGATAGTGCCGGGCGCTGTGACGGTGTCCGCCCTTGGTGACCAGGCGCGGCTGGCCGCCGGCGAGGACGCGGTGGTCGGCGGGTTGGCTGTGCGGATCGTCTCGATGAGTGGGCGCGACGTGAGCCTTGAGATCCGCCGCGGCTGATCGACCTTCGTGTGGCGCCGCCGGCTTCATGATCGTCGAACGGGACACAGAGCCGCGTTCCGTGCGGCGCCCCGTACCGAGACGCTGATCTTGGTATGTCACTGCGGCTCCGGCAGGTCACCGCGGCTCCTTTGGTGGTGATCACCGGTTGGGAACCCGGAACCGCACTCCGCACGGCTGACGGTTCCTCGACATCGATCAACGCTCGGCTCCGTCCGCCCACCGGATCCCCGCACGACCTCAACGCGTGTCCTCGACCCGACCGGACCCGAAAAACTTCCGCGACGCGGCACCAGCCGGCCCATAGCGACCACGGACTTCGTGATCTGGCTCGCACGATCGGCCGGTCCGCCATCGACGCCGTCACGGTCAGGGCGCCCGGTCGCCGGTACACCGACCACGGACCTTGCGCCGGTCCGCGGCGACGTCGTTCCGACCTGAGCGCCTCCGCGCCACTCCGCCATGACTACGGAGAGTAGCTAAATCGCCCCGATCATCCGGATGACGATCGCACGGAGGTACTGGCCGGCACGTCGCCATCCCTTGAGCGCAGGGCCACAGCGGCGATCACCGACAGGATCCCCACCCCCTCCAGGAGACCGGGGACCTGGCCCAGCACGACCAGCCCGATCGCGGTCGCCGTGGCGGGCAGCAGCGCCAGCAGGACCGCGAACCGGGCCTGCCCGACGCGGCGCAGGACCAGTTGGTCGAGCACGTACGCCAGCACGCTCGACAGCAACCCGACGCCGACCGCCAATGCCGACACACGCGGGTCGGCCAGCGCGCAGAGCCCAGGACCACCGAGCAGGTGCAGCGGGGACAGCGCCACCGCAGCAACCGCGAGCCCGACGGCCATCTCGTCCAGCCCAGAACCGGCCCCCGCCACGCGCTTGACGAGCACGACGCAGGCCGCCCACATCGCGGCGGTCGCGAGGCTCCACAACACCCCGGACGAGCCGCCTGACCAGCGCACATCCGCGATGAGCAACACCCCGACGGCGGCCAGCCCGACCGCAGCCCACGTCCCGCGCCCGGCACGATGCGACCGCCGCCACCGCGACCGGTCCGCAGAACTCCACCGCCACGGCAGTACCCAGCGGAAGCCGCGCGACGGCTTCGTAGAACGCGCGGTTCATCAGGCCGGTCGCGAACCCGAAGGCGACCGCCCGCCGCATCCGACTCCCACTGCCCCACCTCGCCCGGCCCGGACGGCGCCAGCCGAGGAGCACCACTGCCGCGCCGGACAGCCGTGACATCGCAACGACCGAAGGCGACGGTTGATCGAACAGACCGACGGCATGGGCGGCGCCGATGTACATCGAGGTTCCCCCGAGCACGAACAGCGCAGGGGCCGGAACGGCCCGATCGCGGACCTTGGGGGCCACAACACGTACCGTAGTCGCCGCGCGGGCGTTATTTACATGCGATACCTTGCGGTGTCACATCTCGCGTCGCATCATTCACTCGTAGTCAACTGAATCCGCGGTCGTCACCGACATGACACCGCGTGGACGCTCGCCAACCGCTGAAGGTCAGGTGTGACGCTCCTCGCGACGCGTATGCGGGAACACATGCGGGGGTGCTGTACGTCTGGAAGAGTGGGACGCACCGCGTACGCGGTCGTCACTGCAAGAGACACCGGGACCTCCCGGCGTCTAGACGGAGGGAGACCGCCATGCAGCCAGGAACCCTGAGTCGACCCACGTTGACCGCCTCTGACCGCTGTGACCGATGCGGGGCAGGCGCCAAGGTACGTGCTGTCCTGCCCTCCGGTGGAGAGCTGTTGTTCTGCGGTCACCACGCCCGTGCGCACGCCGAGAGGCTGCGCGAGATGGACGTAGACGTGCAGAGCGGCGCTTGATCCAGGCCGGCAAGAGCCGGCACCCCCACCCCCACCCACCTGCCCACACATCGGGGCGGGGAATCCCACCGGGTTCCCCGCCCCGTCCTCCTTCCCGCACGTTCGCGGCCCAGGCAGCACACCGAGTTCCCCATCCCACCACCGCGAGTTGTCCGATCCGGCACGGCGAGTTCCCCATCCCAACACGGCGAGTTGTCCGATCCGGCACGGCGAGTTGTCCGATCCGGCACGGCGAGTTCGCCGATCCGGCCCGGCGAGTTCGCCGGTCAGTCCAGCCTTCAGTAGATCGGGGGCCGCTCGCCGTGTCCGATCGGCAGACTCGCCGTGTCCGATCGGCAGACTCGCCGTGTCCGATCGGCAGACTCGCCGTGTCGGATCGGGCAACTCGCGGGAGGGGTGGGTGGGGTCAGCGCCAGGTGCGGAGGGTGGCTATTCGCTGCTCCAGCTGGTCGATCGTGGCCATCGCCGTCGGGGGGCCGCCGCAGACGGTGCGTAGTTCGCCGTGCACCACACCGTGCGGCTTGCCCGTG
>JBOHEP010000568.1:0-1263 GCA_050701075.1 Pseudonocardia sp.
CCGGCTGACCCAGTACGAGGCCAGCCGGCTGCTCGCGTCGGGGCTGTTCCGGCTGCTGCGCGGCATCCTCGACAGCCTTCCCGCGGCCACCCCCGGCTCGGACCTGCACCGGTTCCTGCACCGGGCGCACGAGTCCGAGTGGCTGGTGCAGCAGGCGATCGACATCCTGATGACCGAGCGCCACCGGCCGGAGTCGGTGCTCCCGAGGAGTCACGAGCCACCTGCCGCCGGTCTGGTCGAGGGCCAGGGAGCGCGGTACCGGTCGCTCGCCCTCGCCGTGCTCGACAAGCACGAGGGTGTCCTGGCCGACTACTTCGAACTGTTCGACATCGCGCTCGACAACGAGCTGTTGATCGTCGCCCTTGAGCCAACCACCGACGAGCATCTGCTCACCTACGAGACACCGCTGCACGTCGCACCGGAGGACGAGCCCGGGCGTCGGATCACCCGGTTGTTGCGGTCCAGCGCCGACGGCTACTGCCTGGAGTACCGCAGCCACATCTCCTCCTCCATCCCCGCTTACCACCTGGTCGTCGAGACCGAGGCCGGGGTGGACATCGCGCGGATGTACCTGAGCACCGACGCCGACGCCAGCACCACCGACACCCTGCACACCGACCTGACCGTTCTCGCCCAGCGCCTGGAGAACGAACGCCGCGTACCGAACCGGGCGTCGAGCAAGATCCTGGAGCTGCAGATGCAGACGACCCTGCGCGCCCTCGCCGACCTGGTCCGCCGCCGCCGCTGGGATGCCGCCCAGGCCGGCATCGCCGTCCCGACCCGGCGCATGGTCGCCTGCACGAGCCTGGCGATGGTCGCGGTGGCAGGCGAGGGCACGGCAGGCGAACAGGGCGCTGTCGACAGCTCGATCCTGCGCCATCCCCGGCTGTTCCCCGACCAGCTCCGGCAGGCCGCGAATGAGCTCTACGACGAGGAGCTCTACCTGGACATGGCGCTGGAGAACGACCCGACCAGCAGCCGTGCGCACGCCAGCTGGCGAGGTTCGATGCAGAGCGCCGCGATCGGGGCGCCCGTCCAGATCCGGGCCGGCATGCTGCTGCGGGACACCACGGCGGCCGGGCCGCGCAGCGTGTGCCTGTACGCACTGCTCGTCGCGATCGTCGGATACGTCCTCGCCGCGTTCCTCTCCCGGCTCGGCTGGCCGTTCGGTCCCGAGGCCCGGCCCGCGCTGGGTGCGGTCGCCGACGCCGACGCCGTCATCGCGGTGCTGCTGCTGGTGCCCGGCTTCCTCTACACCCGGTT
>JBOHEP010000569.1:0-1132 GCA_050701075.1 Pseudonocardia sp.
GCCACGATCAGGTTATCCCCATACTCGCCAGCCGCGAGTTTGTCCAAAAGCGTCCTTGGGTGCAACTGATTGAACTGGAAAGCGACCACGCCTTAGGCAATGTTCTACCTGAAATTTGGGATATAATCAAAACTTTCTGTCAGCTGCGTTGAAATTTTCAAATAATAGGAGTTAGAGGCAAGAGACTAATATAGCGTTTCCCGGTCTAATAAAGTACACTTAATCAAATAAAGCTGTGCATCTTCTCAACAGTAAATAATGAAAGCATATTCCCTCGATTTACGCCAAAAAATACTTGATACATATTTAGAAGGTGGAATATCACAACGTCAGTTAGCAAAAAGATTTTGTGTAACTTTAAGTTTTATTGAGAAATTACTGAAACAAGCTAGAGAAACAGGAAGTATCGCGCCTAAAGTCAGGACACAACAAACTCCACCAAAGCTAAACTCTCAACAATTTAATGTTCTTGTGGAAATAGTAGAAGCCAAGAATGATGCCACTTTATCAGAAATTCGTGAGCAACTTAAAGAAAAAACCGGGATAACGATTGGGATTTCTACAGTAGACAGAATGTTACAGAAGATGGAAATCACCTTAAAAAAAAACATTGCACGCCTCGGAAAAAGAAACTGAAAGAGTTCAATCATTAAGAATAGAGTTCTGGCTCCAAATTCAGGGGATACCTGCAGAAAATCTGATATTTATTGACGAAGCTGGAGCTAATATATCTTTAATCAGACACTCTGCTCGTTCCCAAAAAGGTAAAAGAGCGCACGGTTCTCGACCTCAAAAACGTAGTAAAAATGTCTCAATAATTGGTGCAATTGGTCTCAGAGGTGTGATTAGTCAATCTAGTATTTTAGGTGCAACTGATGGTTTGACATTTGAAGCTTATATTTCTCAAAAATTAGTTCCGCAACTTAGAAAAGGTGATTATGTAATCATGGACAATTGCTCAATTCATAAAGGTGGAGACATTGAAGAATTAATTGAGGCTGCTGGAGCTAAGTTGAGTTATTTACCACCATATTCTCCTGATTTTTCACCTATTGAAAATTGTTGGTCAAAAGTTAAGAACATATTACGTTCTCTTGGCGCTAGGAGTTATCCAGATTTAGCAAAAGCGATT
>JBOHEP010000570.1:0-7275 GCA_050701075.1 Pseudonocardia sp.
CCCCCGCACGGTCCGACCGCCCCCGGTCGGACCGCCGCCCCCGCCCGCCACGACGGGACCAGGCCCGACCCACGCCGGCGCCGCCGGAGGAGGTCACCGTCGTCGGAGTGCCGATGAGCCCCCCGCCGCCGTTGCCGGCCGGGGCGCTGCGTGTCGTCGCGCTCGGCGGCATCGGTGAGATCGGCCGCAACATGACGGTCTTCGAGTTCGAGGGCCGGCTGCTGGTGCTGGATTCCGGCGTGCTGTTCCCCGACGCCGACTCGCCCGGTGTCGACCTCATCCTTCCCGACTTCCGCCCGATCGCCGACCGGCTCGGCGACATCGACGCGCTCGTGCTCACCCATGGGCATGAGGATCACATCGGCGCGGTGCCGTTCCTACTGCGGCAACGTCCTGACCTGCTCGTCGTCGGTTCGCCCTTCACCCTCGCGCTGGTGGCCGCGAAGTGCCGTGAGCACAAGCTCACCCCGCACCTCCTCGAGGTGACCGAAGGCCAGCGGCTCCGGCACGGGGTCTTCGAATGCGAGTACTTCGCCGTGAGCCACTCGATTCCACAGGCGCTGGCGGTGGCGATCCGCACGTCGGCGGGCGTCGTCCTGCACACCGGTGACATCAAGCTCGACCAGCTGCCGATGGACGGCCGGTTGACCGACCTGCCGGGCTTCAGCCGGCTCGGCGACGAGGGTGTGGATCTCTTCATGGTCGACTCCACCAACGCCGAGGTCGAAGGGGTGTCGCCGTCCGAGCGTTCGGTGGGTCCCGGCCTGGCGTCCGCGATCGGGAAGGCCCCGGACCGCGTTTTCGTGGCCTGCTTCGCCAGCAACGTCCACCGGGTCCAGCAGATCATCGACGCGGCAGTCCTGAACGGCCGAAGGGTGTGTCTCATCGGCCGTTCGATGCTGCGAAACATGGCGCTGGCCATGGAGCTCGGGCTGCTCTCGGTGCCTGAGGGCGTCCTGGTCGAGCTGGACGACGTGCACGAGATCCCCGACGACGAGCTGCTCATCGTCTGTACGGGATCTCAGGGCGAACCCATGGCCGTGTTGTCGCGGGTCGCGCGCGGTGAGCACCGCACATTGCAGGTGCGCCCCACCGACACCGTCATCCTGTCCAGCTCGCTCATCCCCGGCAATGAGCACGCCGTGCACGGGGTGATGAACAGCCTGGTGCGGGCGGAGGTCCAGGTGGTCCATCAGGGCAACGCCAAGGTGCATGTATCGGGTCACGCGTGGTCGGGTGAGCTGCTGTTCCTCTACAACGCGGTGCGGCCGAGCAACGTCATGCCGGTGCACGGGGAATGGCGGCATCTGCGGGCCAACGCCGTGCTGGCCGAGCAGACCGGGGTGTCCCCGGACTCCGTCGTGTTGGCGGAGAACGGCGTGGTCGTCGACCTGGTCGATGGAAAAGCGATGATCACCGGGCGGGTACCGGTCGGTCGAGCCTATGTCGACGGGGTCGCGTTCGGCGACGTCGAGCAACCCACCCTCGCGGACCGGTTGGTGCTCGGCGAGAGCGGCTTCATCTCGATCACGGTCGCCATCGACGCGGCCACCGGACGTGCGGTGGCCGCCCCCACGCTGTCGGGCCGCGGCTTCTCCGAGGATCCCAAGGCGCTCGAAGCCGTGCTGCCGCTGGTGGAGAACGAGCTTGTGCGCATCGGACAGGAGGGCGTGATCGACACCCACCGCATCGCGCAGGCCGTTCGTCGCGTGGTCGGGCGGTGGGTGGGGGAGACGTACCGGCGGCGGCCGATGATCGTGCCGACGGTCATCGCGGTATAGCCGGCCGCGCCCACCGCCCTACACGGGGTCGGTGGGCGGGACTGCGGGCGGCGGGGGCGGGGCTGTGGGGTGGTGGGGTCGGTGTGCGGAGCGCCGGGGCGGTCGGCCGGGTCGAGATCGTCGGGGCGGCGTGGCAGGATCGAGCATTGTCGGGTGCGCCGCGCGGGGTGAAGCCGCGGTGGCGCCCGTCACGTCCCCGGACCTCGCCAACAAAGGAGATCTGTGTCCGTCACGCCCATCCGGCTCTTCGGTGACCCGGTCCTGCGCACGCCCGCGATCGAGGTCACGACGTTCGACGCCGAGCTGCGCAAGCTGGTGGCCGACCTCACCGACACCATGCACGACGAGTGCGGCGCCGGGTTGGCCGCGCCCCAGATCGGCATCGGGTTGCGCGTGTTCGCCTACGACGTCGACGGTGTCGCCGGTCACCTCGTCAACCCGACCTTCGACACCGTCGGTGAGCAGGAGCAGCTCGGCCCGGAGGGTTGCCTGTCGATCCCGGGGATGACCTGGGACTGCCGGCGGCACCTGCACGTCGTGGCCCGCGGGTTCGACATGCACGGCGAGCCGATCACGATCGAGGGCAGCGAGAGTCTGGCCCGGTGCGTGCAGCACGAGACCGACCACCTCGACGGTGTGCTGTTCGTCGACCGGCTCGATTCGGAGACGCGCAAGCAGGCGATGGCACAGATCCGAGCGGCACCGTGGTTCGGTAGTTCCCTCTCGCCGGGGGGCGGTAATTCCCTCTCGCCGGGGGGCGGGCGTCCGGGGCCGATCGTGAAGGTGAGCCCGCACCCGCTGTTGGGGAAGGCGCGGTGAGCGGGGCGCCACCATCAGGCCTGAGGTTGCTCTTCGCCGGCACGCCCGAACCCGCCGTGCCGTCGCTGCGGGCGCTGCTCGACTCGCCCCGCCACGACGTCGTCGCGGTGCTCACCCGTCCGGACGCGCCCGCGGGTCGGGGTAGGCGGCTGACCCGCTCGGCGGTCGGCGCCGTCGCCGATGAGGCGGGAATCCCGGTCCTCACCCCGGCCCGGCCGTCGGATCCGGAGTTCCTGCACCAGCTGGCCGAGCTCGCGCCGGACTGCTGCCCCGTCGTCGCCTACGGTGCGCTGCTGCCGAGGGCTGCGCTCGACGTCCCGCCGCACGGCTGGGTCAACCTGCACTTCTCACTGCTGCCGGCCTGGCGCGGTGCGGCGCCGGTGCAGGCAGTCGTGCGCCACGGCGACCCGATCACCGGGGCCACCACCTTCCTGCTGGAGCAGGGCCTGGACACCGGGCCGACGTTCGGCGTGGTCACCGAGGCCGTCGGGCCCACCGACACGGCGGGGACGCTGCTGCACCGGCTCGCGGTGTCCGGGGCCGCGTTGCTGCGCGCGACCTTGGACGGCATCGCCGACGCCACCGTGGCGGCCGTCCCGCAACCCGTCGACGGCGTCTCGCTCGCCCCGAAGGTCACCGTCGCCGACGCCCGGATCGACTGGACGGTGCCCGCGGCGGCGGTGGACCGGCTCGTCCGCTCGGTCACGCCGGAGCCGGGGGCATGGACGGAGTTCCGCGGCGAGCGCCTGGGCCTCGGTCCGGTGCGGCCCGGCGTCGAGGGCCCGGAGCTGAAGCCCGGCGAGCTCTCCGTGGAGAAACGCCGGGTGCTGACCGGTACGGCGACCGGGCCGGTGGAGCTCGGCGAGGTCCGCCCGGTGGGCAGGCGCGCCATGCCGGCGTCGGACTGGGCGCGCGGGATCCGCCTCGAGAACGGGGAGGTGTGCTCATGACGGTGCCCCGCCGGCCTCGCCGCCCGCAGTCGCAGCGCGACCGGTCGAACGGACCGAGGGGCGCCGGCCCACCCCGGGGTCGCGAGGGGCCGCCGCGCCCGCCCGAGGTGGACCCGTCACGGCTGGCCGCCCTCGAGCTGCTCACCGCCGTGCGGGTCCGCGACGCGTATGCGAACCTCGCGCTCCCGGCGATCCTTCGCCGCCACCGCCTGCACGACCGCGACGCCGCCCTCGCCACCGAGCTCGGCTACGGCACGCTGCGCGCGCAGGGCCTGCTGAACGCGGTGATCGAGGCCTGCGCCGACCGCCCGCTCATCCGCGTCGAGGCGCCGTTGCTCGATGCGCTGCGGCTGGGCACCTACCAGCTGCTGCGCACCCGGATCCCGGCCCACGCCGCGGTGGACACCACCGTCGAGCTGGTGCGGGCCGACGGTGGCTCGCGGGCGGCCGGTTTCGTCAACGCGATCCTGCGCAAGGTCGGCGAGCGCGACGAGGCTGGCTGGGTGGGCGAGCTGGCGCCGTCGGCCCAGGACGATCCGGTGGGTCACGCCGCGTTCGCCCACGCCCATCCCCGATGGATCGCGCAGGCCTTCGTCGACGCCCTGCAGTGCACCGCCGAGGTGGACTCGGCCCTGGCGGCCGACGACGCGCGCCCGACGGTGCACCTGCTGGCCCGGCCCGGGGAGATCACCGCCCAGGAGCTGGCGGCCGTCACCGGTGGTGACGAGGCGCCGTACTCGCCCTACGGGGTGCACCTGCCCCCGGGCTCGGGTGAGATCGGTGAGCTCGACGTGATCTCCGAGGGTCTGGCCGTGGTGCAGGACGAGGGCAGCCAGCTCGTGGCGATCGCCCTCGCGCGGGCCGGGCTCGACGGCCTCGACGGCGGTCGATGGCTGGACCTGTGCGCGGGCCCCGGTGGGAAGGCGGTGCTGCTCGGTGGGCTCGCGGCGCTCGACGGCGCGGCGCTCGACGCCGTGGAGTGCAATGCCAGCCGTGCTGACCTGGTCCGCCGCGCCGTCGACGGGTTGCCGGTCACCGTGCACACCGCTGACGGCCGGGACGCACCCCTGCCCGACGGGGTGTTCGACCGGGTGCTCCTGGACGCCCCCTGCACCGGGCTGGGCGCGCTGCGCCGCCGGCCCGAGGCACGCTGGCGGCGCCGCCCCGAGGACGTGTCGGGTCTGGCCAAGCTGCAGCGCGAGCTGCTCACCGCCGCGCTGCGGCATGTGCGGCCGGGGGGCGTGGTCGCCTACGTCACGTGCTCGCCGCACCTGAGTGAGACGGTCGGCGTGGTGGGCCGGGCGGTGCGGCGGGCCGATGTCGTGCAGGTGGACGCCAGGTCCCTGCTACCCGGGGTACCGGATCTCGGCGACGGCCCGGCCGTGCAGCTCTGGCCGCACCGGCACGGCACCGACGCGATGTTCCTGGCGGTGCTGCGGCGGACGGAATGATCGGATGTCCGGTGCCGGTCCCCGGCGTGATCTCGCGGGTGGGTGGTCAGGCGGCGTGGGTGGCGCGGAGCTGGTCCTGGAGCGATCGGACGGATGCCGGTCGGCGGGTGGGTGGCAGCGCGGCGAGGTCGGCCTCCAGCCGGCGGAGGATCAGCGCGCAGCGGCGGGAACGCACCGTGGGTAGCTGGCGCAGCGCGGTCAGTCCGGCGGGTACCGCCCGGTCCAGGTCGCCGGCCGCGATGTGCGCCCGGGACAGCAACGCCGTGTGGAACAGCGTGTTGCGGGGCCTGTCGGCGCCGTCGGCGGCGGTCCGGCCGAGTGCCGCGTCCGCGCTGTCCAGCAGGCCGGGGCAGTCGCGGGAGGTGACTTCGGCGAGGGTGAGTGCGCCCTGGGCGAGACAATCCTCCAGGTTGCCCGGCCAGAACCAGGTGAGGTACGGGGGCAGGTTGTCCAGCGCGCCCGGTGTGTCGAGCAGCGCGCGGGCGTCGTCGGCGGCGGCGTGGAAGCCGCGGGCGTTCCCGACCGCCGCCTGGGCCTGCGCGAACGCGCTCGCCGCCTGCGCGCGCACCACGGCCGGGGTGGACCTGGCGGCCTCGTGTGCGGCGTTGGCCAGCTCCACCGCGTCCCGGGCGGCGCGCGCCTGACCGATCCCGTCGTTCAGCCGGCCGCGGTGCACTGCCGTCTGGCTGGTGACGGCTAGCAGGTAGGCGCCTACGGAGCGGTCTCCGGCGGTATGTGCGGCGTGCAGTCCGCTGGTGAAGTATCGCTGGGCCAGACCGTGGCGCCCCGCGTCGTGGGCCATCCAGGCGGCGTGTTGGGCCAGATGGGCCCACTCGGCGAGCAGCCGGTCGGCCACCGCCCCGGTGGTGAACCGGGACTGCCGCAGCAGCTTGGCGACCCACGTCAGGTGACGGTGCATGAACCGCAGGTTGTCCTCGTGCCCACCCTCGGCGTTGCCCAGTCTCCGGATCCCGGCGGTGGCGGCGGCCACCGCGTCCACCATGGCCGGCGTGACGGTGAGGGGACGCGAGATATCGGCCAGCGCGGCGAACGAGCCTCCCCGGGTGCCGGTGAGGTGATCGATGTAGCCCCAGGCCGGTGCGGTGAGCGCCGCCCCGCTGATGGTGAGGAAAGAGCGGCGGTCCAACCCGATCGAGCCTCCGGTGTTGCGGAGCCAGTCGTCCAACATCTCGACGGTACCTGCCGCGGTCCACGGCAGGTGCAGCCCGGCGTCGGCGGGCACCCACAGCTCGGCGCGCTGGGCCCGGCCGGACCACAGCTCGTCGACGCAGACCTCCCGGTCGAGTGTGTCGGAGATCAGGTGCGCCACCACGGTGGGCAGCGGGTGGCGGGGCAGCCGGTCACAGTGCAGCCACTCCGAGGCGGTGCTGCGCCCGACGTAGCCGGGCCCGAGCACGCCGTTGACGGCCTGGGCCAGCCCGGCTGGGCGACCAGGCGAGCTCGGCCAGCAGCTTCCCCAACACCACGTTGCCCCGCTGGTCGGTGGCCAATGCCGCTCCTTGAAATGAGGCGGTGACGAGCTGGATGATGTGCAGACCGTGACGGTAACCGGCAGAGGACGGTGGCAAGGACGCTCGGCGGGCGCGCCACGCGTCGACTCGGGGTCCGTACCAGGAGCAACCGACGCGCGGACGGTCCTGTCGTGCCCACGCCACCGCCCGTGGCCCATGCTGTCGCAACGCCGCTCTCCCGAAGGACCGATCCGGCCCGCTCCGCCCGGCGAGCTGATGTAGTCGACGCCATGGTCGGAATCGTGCGACGCCTGGTGGCGGGCCCAGAAGAGCTGATCACGAAAGGCCGGGTGCGGATACGACGGCTCACCTGCGGCGGATGCAAACGTCTGATCTGGGTGGTCGTCGGCCCGGCTCGATGCAGCGACTGCGCCCGGGGCCGCCCACCGCACCGGGACCGCTGACTCGAACCGGCGAACTCAGCGATCACGCGCCTGCTGCCACCATCGGGCTGTGACCCGACCGTGCGGTGACGGCTGGCCATTATCCTGGTGAGCGATGGGCCGTTCACTGATGACCTGCTAGCCCACCAGCCTGGAGTGCCCAGGCGGGCCAGGAGCGGACCCACCACCGTCATTTCGAAACCTTCCAGGATGGTCGAGGCCTGGTCAGGGCACAACAGGTCGATGCCGTATGCGTTCGGCGAGATCTGCGTGTTGGCGACCTTCCGCTGCGAACGTCTCATCTTCACTGAGCCATGCGGCCCAGTCGATGGCCTCATCACTGGTGAATCCACTGTTCT
>JBOHEP010000571.1:0-5626 GCA_050701075.1 Pseudonocardia sp.
GGCACGGATTGGCGGCAAGCACCAGCTGAAACCGCGCCGGGTAGCACACCGTGCCCTCCGACCGGGCCAACCGGACCTCGCCGTCCTCCAGCGGGGTGCGCAGCGCGTCGAGCAGATGGGCACCGAACTCGGGTGCCTCGTCGATGAACAGGATTCCCCGGTGTGCCAGCGAGACCGCTCCCGGCCGGGCGATCCCGCTGCCACCCCCGACCAGCGCCGCCATCGAGCTGGAGTGATGTGGGGCGACCATCGGCGCCACACTGCTCAGCGGGCCGTCAGCAGGTAACCGCCCGGCAACCGAGCGGATCGCGGCCAGCGAGAGGGCCTCCTCCGCGTCGAGCCGGGGGAGCAACCCGACGATGCGCTGGGCCAACATGGTCTTTCCGGTGCCCGGCGGTCCGACGAGCAGCAGGTGGTGCCCGCCCGCCGCGGCGACCTCGAGGGCCCGTCGGGCGTCGTCCTGCCCGACGACATCGGCGAGATCAGGTGGTTCATCACCGCCCGACGACGCCACCGGCCCCGGCCTGCGCAGCACGTCCTCGCCAGCCAGGAATCGCAGCACCTCGTTGAGGCAGCCCGCGCCGAAGACATCGAGGCCGTCGACCAGCGCCGCCTCCGCCAGGGCTGACTCGGGCACCACGACCCGGCGCAACCCGGCCGATCGGGCGGCGAGCAGGCAGGGCAGCACCCCGCGCACCGACCGCAGCCGGCCGTCGAGCGCCAACTCACCCAGCAGCACCGTGTCGTCGAGCGCCCGCTGCGCCACCACCCCCTTCGCCGCGAGCACTCCACAGGCCAGCGCCAGGTCGAACGCGCTGCCGGTCTTGCGCAGCGTCGCCGGGGACAGCGCCAACACGATGCGCTCGTTGGGCCAGTTGCGCCCCGAGTTGACCACCGCGGCCCGCACCCGGTCCTTGGACTCGTGCAGCGCCGCGTCGGGCAGGCCGACGAGATGGATACCCGGCAGGCCGCCACCGACATCGGCCTCGATCTCCACCGGCTGACCGTCCACCCCGTGCAGAGCCACCGACCACGCGCGCGCGAGCCCCATCAGAACGCCGCCTGGTAGTGCTGCACGGTGACTGGTCGACCCGGCTCCACGAGCACGGCCAACACGTCGAACCGGATCTCGCACCAGCGCACCTGGTGCGCGGCCAGCCAAGCCTGGGTGACCCGCCGGATCCGAACGGCCTTGCGCGTGGTGACGGCCTCGGCCGGCTCCCCGAACCGGGTGCCGGAACGGGTCTTGACCTCGCAGACCACCAGCCGGTCGGAGTCGGTGGCCACCACGTCGATCTCGCCGTCGCGGCACCGCCAGTTCCGCGACAGCACCACCAAACCGCATTGCTCCAGGTACTGCACCGCAAGGTCCTCCCCGCGGCGCCCGAGCTCGTCCTTCGCTGCCATGCCGTTCACGATCCAGCGATTCGGCCACCACGGGCAGCCCGTCCTCGAAACTGTGGACAACCAGCACCGCTTGGGGACAACCACCCTGGGAAAAGGCGCGGATGCAGCGAAACGTCAGGGTGGTGCGGTAGTGCATCGCCGCGGAAGTTCTTCGGGGGTTCGGTCGGGCGAGGGCACGCGTGGAGGTGGTACGGGATCCGGTGGGCGGGCAACCGCACGGGATGCGGCTCCGTTCCCGTCCAACGATCGCGAAGTCGGAGGCGTCATCCGGGACCCGATGCAGGCGGCGCTGCGGTAGGGCGTCAGGAACCGAACTGGTTGCCCTCGGGCAACCGGAGATCCGGCTTGTCGAGCTCCTCGACGTTGACGTCCTTGAACGTCAGCACCCGCACGTTCTTGACGAACCGGGCCGGACGGTACATGTCCCACACCCAGGCATCGGACATCCGCACCTCGAAGTAGATCTCGCCGTCGGCGTTGCGTGCGTCGAGCTGCACCGAGTTGGCCAGATAGAATCGGCGCTCGGTCTCCACCACATAGGAGAACTGGGCCACGATGTCCCGGTACTCCTTGTAGAGCGTGAGCTCCATCTCCGTCTCGTACTTCTCGAGATCCTCGGCGCTCAAGAGCCCTCCTCGCTGACGCTCGTCGGCCGCTCTCGCGGCGTTGAATGGTGAGCTCGGCTGCATTGATCGGTGAACTCGCGAGCTCGCTCTCGGCCGGTGTCCTCAGTCGACGTCCGGTGCCCCTCGGTCGACGTCCATTTCCACATCCACATCCACATCCATGTCCGGCAGGCTCGGCGCCTCCGACCGGTAATTGTGGACCAGACCCGCAGGAAGCCGAACAGCGGCGGCCGCACGCACGTTGACGAACGAGTACCGGTGTACCCGGCTCGGGCCGTGTGCCGCCAGCGCGGCCTCGTGCATCGAGGTGCAGTAGCCCTTGTGCTCGGCGAACCCGTACATCGGGAACTCGGTGTCCAACTCGATGAGGATCCGATCCCTGGTCACCTTGGCCAGCACCGATGCGGCGGCGACGCAGGCCGCCGCCTGGTCACCCTTGGGTACGGCGAGGGCCGGACGGCCGAACCCGCGCACCGGGAACCCGTCGGTGAGCACGTAGCCCGGCGGCGCCGCCAGAGCCGCGACCGCCCGTCGCATGCCCTCCATGTTCGCCACGTGTACGCCGCGCCGGTCGACCTCGAGCGGCGGGATCACGACGACCGCGTAGTCCTGCGCCCAGCGGGTGATCAACGCGTAGTACTCCTCACGGGCGACGGCGGTGAGCAGCTTCGAGTCCGTGAGCCCGTCGAGACGCTTCGCGTCACCGGGTCGCAGTACGCATGCCGCCACGACGAGCGGGCCGGCGCAGGCCCCGCGGCCGGCCTCGTCGACCCCGGCCACCGGGCCCAGGCCGTGCCGGTGCAGCGTGGACTGCAACGCCCAGATGCCCGCCGAGCGGCGCACGATCGCCCGAGCCGGGCCACATTGCGGCGGCAACACGACGCGCGTGGGCGCGCGGTGTTGCCGCCGGGTGGGACGAGCGGGCTTCATTCAGCTACGACGGCGGGTGGATGGGAGGAAACTGTCGACCTCCGAGCCCACCGACCGGCGTCGGCCCAACGCGAGCGGCAACGCGCCGAGCAGGCCGAGGGCCAACGGGGCGCCCACGTCGCGGTCGGTCGGACCAGGCCCGACGGCGACGGCCTGTGGATTGATCGCCTCGATCCCGCTGAATCGGTTGAAGGGCAACACGATCAGGCGCGCCTGGCCGATCACGTTCTCCAACGGGACCGCTCCTTGGCCCGGAACCCGCGAGTCGGCGGAGTTGTTGCGGCTGTCGCCCATCATCCACAGCCGGCCCTCCGGAACCTGGATCGGCCCGAACGGGTCCTGGCGCGGCGGCCCGGCCTCGGGCAGGTAGTAGACGTAGGGCTCCTCGAGCGCAGCGCCGTCGACCAGGATGCGGTTGCGGGTGTCGCAACACTGGACGGTCTGGCCGCCCACGGCGATGACCCGCTTGACGAAGTCCTTCTCGTCCGGTGGCGCGAGGCCGATGAGCGACCCGAACTGTTGTAAGCCGCGGGCCAGGGCGCTGCCGGGCTCCTGGACGTCGAACTCGTTGACCCAGCCCGTCGGCCCGCGGAAGACCACGACGTCACCGGGTGCCGGGTCACCGAACCGATAGCTGAGCTTGTCGACGATCACCCGGTCGTTCACACAACCGGTACACCCGTGCAGTGTGGTCTCCATCGAGCCGGACGGGATCACGTAGACCTTCGCCAGGAACGTCTGGATGCCGAACGTCAGCAGCAGCGCCACCCCGATGAGCAGCGGCAGTTCCTTCCAGAACGTCGGACGCCTGCGCCGCCCCGCCCGCGGTGTCCGGGTGTCTGAGCCGGCTTCGGCCTCGGCGCAGTAGGCCGACGCCGGGCGCTCGTTCGAGGACTGTCCCGCACGCCGCCGATGCCGCCGCCCCGGCTCGGTGCCGGTCGTCTCGGCCGAGGCATCCGGGGCCGGTGACCCGTCGACCCGCGGGTCGTCCAGACGGGGGTCGTCCAGACCGGGGTCGTCCAGGAGAGAGTCGTCCGGAACCGGCTCGTTGACCGTGGTCGGGGCATCGTCGATGGGGACGATCTCGGTCGGATCGTCATCGGGTGGCGTCGCGACCGGGCGCCCGTTCGGGTCGTCACTGCGCGGTGGAGCTGCCGAACGCCTGTTGGGCGGCGGCGGAGGCGGCCGTTCGTTCGGCGGCACCACCGGGCGGCCGTACGGGTAGCCCTTGGGTGCCACGACCGGACGTCGGTTGGACCGACCGACCGGCGGCGGAACCGGGCGCCCGTTCGGCGCATCGGTCCGCGGCGGCAGGGCCGGCTGCCCACTGGGTGGCGCTGCCGGGCGCCGGTTCGAGGGGGGCCCGGCGGCACGCTTCCCGGGCAGCACCGGCGGAAGTCCGTGACGGGGCACGGGTGGCCTCGGCGGCAGCGGACGGCCCGGCGGCGGGGGCCCTGCCGAGCCACCGCGCAATGGTGGATCCGGTGCCTCACCGCGGGCGGGCGGGACGGGATCGGTTGGCCGTGCAAGCACCGACCGGGCCGCCGGAGACGATCGACGGGGCTCAGCCCGCCGGTCGTCGGGGAGCTCAGGTAGCGCCACAGCCATGAGGCTACGTCACCTTCGCCAGGTAGGTCAGGAAGTGGATGGGGTCTCGCGCTTTTCCTTGATCTTGGCGGCCTTCCCGCGCAGCTCCCGCAGATAGTAGAGCTTGGCCCGCCGAACGTCACCGCGGGTGAACAGCTCGATCCGGTCCAGGTTGGGGGAGTGCACCGGGAAGGTGCGTTCGACGCCGACCCCGAACGACACCTTCCGGACCGTGAAGGTCTCCCGCGCTCCTGCGCCCTGCCGACGGATGACGACGCCCTGGAAGATCTGGACCCGGGAGCGGGATCCTTCGATGACCTTCACGTGAACCTTGAGCGTGTCACCCGGCCGGAAGGCGGGGATGTCGGAGCGCAGCAGCTGTGCGTCCAGGGCGTCAAGGGTGTTCATCGCGAAGGTCCGTCCTCGTCATGATCGCAGTCGTGCAGAGGCGCCGCTCCGCGCGAGGGTGGTGGCGCCGGGTCACCCCGACTCGGTACGCCGGGGGCTGGCAACCAGCTCATAGTGCCAGACGGGACCGACGACGACGAAACCGGCCGGTCACCGCTCCGCTCGGCCGACCGGGCCAGGACCGAACGATCGGCGGCGTCGAGAGCGTCGGGGGGCAGGACCGCAAGCAGGTCGGGGCGACGGTCGGCTGTGCGCTCCAGGGCGCGATCGCGGCGCCAGCGGGTGATCGCCGCATGGTTGCCGCTGCGGAGTACGGCCGGGACGGCCAGCCCGCGCCAGGTCTCCGGCCGGGTGTAGGCCGGGCCCTCGAGGAGGCCGTCGGAGAACGAGTCCTGCTGCGCCGACGCCGGGTTGCCGAGCACGCCGGGCAACAGGCGGACCACCGCCTCGACGATCACGAGCACCGCCGCCTCCCCGCCGACGAGCACGTAGTCGCCGATGCTGACCTCGTCCACCGGGAGGCGCCGGGCGTAGTCCTCGGTCACCCGCTGGTCGATGCCCTCGTAACGCCCGCAGGCGAAGAGCAGCCGCGGTTCGGCGGCGTAGGCGTGTGCGAGCTCCTGGGTGAACGGCCGCCCGGCCGGCGTCGGGACGACCAGCCGACCCGG
>JBOHEP010000572.1:0-1241 GCA_050701075.1 Pseudonocardia sp.
TCGGTGTCGGGCCAGTTCCCGCTCAACCACTGCGACTTCACGCCACCGCCGGATAGCGCTCCACCCTCTGATCCTGCGATCCGTCCATTCTCGCTGCGATGGCTCATCGACATCGGCGTTCCGGCCGCGCCGACTTCCTTCCGGTACTGCCCGATCCGGCAGGTCGCCGTCGACGTAGTCACCGGTGCCCCGCGACCGCCGGTGTGCAAGCAGGAATGGACGACGGTCGCGCACAAGGACGGCGAGGAGGGGCCGTCCAAGGACTACGGCTGGGAAACGGTCCCGGATGACTGACCGGGACGCCGAGTTCCACGATGGTGCCTGCCGGGGCACCCTGCGGACCGACCACCACTCGGTCGACCTCGCCGACATTCGCTCGGTGTGGGTGCGCACCCCCAACGCCTATGCATTCCCCGACAGCCTCTCGACGGCCGAGCGCGATTTCGCCAGGCGCGAAGCGAAGATCGGAGTCGGTGGTGCGCTCATGGCCCTGCCCGGCATGTTGTGGGCCAACCGACCTGATCGCTCCGCGACCGCGGTCTATCGGCCGCTGCAATGGGCGGTGGCCTCCCGCTGCGTATGAATGTTCCGCGATCACTCGTCACGAACGACCCGGACGCGGTCGAGAGGTTCGCCAAGGAGTCGCCGTACGGGGTGGTTGTGAAGCCCCTCAGCGCGAACCTGATCTACGAGGACGGCACATACAAGACCGGGTGGACGCGCCGGTTATCAGGCAATGACCTTGCCGATCTCCGTGGTATCGACGTGACCGCCCATCTCGTGCAGGACTAGGGTCGACAAGGTCTGGGAATGTCGGGCGGTGGTCGTCGGAGACGAGATCTTCGCGGTTGCCATCCACGCTGGATCGGACAGCGCGCGCGTGGACTGGCGCTCCGACTATGAGGCGCTCACCTACGAGATCATCGAACTCGAGATCAATCGGGCGGACAGTACGGATTCCTGGAAGCCGCCACAGGTATCCCGGTCACGGAAAGCCTGGTTCGATTCCTCGCTCAAGGAGCGACCGCATGACCGTCAGCGTCCCCCAATCCACCTGGCAACCACTGGCCCACCGGCTCGCCGAGCGCATCGCGGCCGATGGCGCTCTGCGCACCCCGGCGTGGCGTGACGCCGTGCTCGCCGTGCCCCGCCACGAGTTCGTCCCTCGCTACTACATCGAGGACACGGCGGCCCGACCGCTGCGCTGGACGGCTCACGAACCCCACGACCCGGACAGCGTC
>JBOHEP010000573.1:0-2419 GCA_050701075.1 Pseudonocardia sp.
GCGCAGCGGAGCACCCTTGACGCTGAGACCGGCCGTGTTAAGCCAAGGGCCGACAGGCCCCCGCCGCAGGCGGTCCATCAGGGCGGTTGGCTCGGCCCGCGCGGCCGTGAGCGCGAACCCTCGCCCCCGCCGTCCGGTGGCCGGCCCGGCACCGGTGTCCCGGCTCGACCTGCGCAACAGCACCCGAAACTGTCCGGGGTCGGGTGCACACTCCCGGTATGGAGCAGACCGGGCACGCGCGGGTCGGGCACGGGGTGGAGCGGTGGGCGGACGCGATCGGGCAGGCCGCGGTGTCGGCCACCGACGCGACGGTGCGCGAGGGGTTCGGTGTCGGCCCCCCGGTGGTGCACGTCCTGGTCGACGGGCTCGACCCGCCCTATGTGGGGAAGCTGCTGTGTCGGCCGTTCTACCGCGGCGGTGACGCGCACGAAGCGGTCGTGGTGATGGGCCTGTTCGGGTCGATGCTGGGCGCGTCCCGGCTGCTGATCACCTACGAGCACGCCGACATGGCGCTCGCGTGGGAGGATCCGGCCGCCGACGCCGCCCCGACCGGGGTGGTCGTCGTCGACGCGGCCCTCGACCCGGGCGGGGACCCGGCCGGTGGGCACACCATCGGTTGGTACCCGGCGCTGTTCACCGAGGGCCCGACCGTGCAGGGCCGGCAGACGATGGCCACGCGCTGGGGGCCGCCGGCCCGCTATCCCGGTGGTCGGCTGCCCACGGCGGTGGAGCAGCTCCTCGCGGTGTGGCGCGAACCCCGCCCGTGGGCGGATGCGGCGTTCCTGCGGGTGCTGGCCGGCTGGGAGCAGACCGGCTACCTGATGCGCTGGATCTCCCGCCCCACCGGGGAGCAGCACCAGCCGCGATGGATGCAGCTCCTCGCCCCGATCATGTGACCCAACCTGGCCGGAGCATCGGCCGGCGTGACGGGCGGGCGCACGATGGCCGGGGGTCGGGCCGGTCATCGCTGGAGGGCGTCGCCGTCGGCCTCGCCCGCGTGCCGGTCACGGCCGGGGCCCTGGTCGTCTTGCGCGCTCCACCGGATCAGTTCCTCGCGGCGCTGCGCGTCCGGATCGACGCGCGCATCCGCGCTATCCGCCATGTCGGTGTCGTCGGCGTGGTCCTGCTCGGTGTCGGTGAGCGCGGCGGCTTCGGCGGCGCGTCGGGCGTCGACCTCGGCGACGGCGAGCCGGGCCCGGTCCACCGTCACGCTGGTCTCGTCGCGTAGCGGGACCCGGCGTCGCTGCGCCGGGTCGGCCCGCTCCCCCATGTCCGGTGTCGAGGTCTCCCGGATGTCGGGCACGACCAGCTCCGGCAGCTCCGGCCGATTGATGCGGTTGTCGAGATCGCCGTCGTCGATCTGGTCCGCCTCGCGGTCCTGATCCACAGCCGGGTCCGTGTCGCGGTCGATGGCGTGGCCTTCGCCGTCGCGCTCGTCGGCGTCGCGGTTGGCGACGGCGCGGTCGTCAGCGTCGCGCTCGGTGGCGTCGCGCTCGGTGGCGGCGCGGTCGTCGTCGGCTGCGCCGAGGGCCGGCGCGGGGCGGATGTCGGGCAGGGTCTCGTCCGGGTCGGTCGTTCGGTCGGCGTGGTCTCCGGGCCGCGCGTCGCGGTACCGGCTGCCGAGCTGCCGGTCGTCGCGCTGCTGGTCGTCGCGCTGCTGGTCGTGCCGGTCCGTGTCGGGCAGTGTGGTGTCGTGCAGGTCGGTATCACGCAGGTCGGGGGCGGTGAGGTCGTGTTCGGTGATGGGCCGGTCGGGGTCGGCGGCGAGTTTCGCGGCGTGGTCGGCGTCGAGCCAGTCCTGTGCGGTGACCCGGTCCTCGGGTGAGTCGATGTCGATCCCGCGCCAGCTCAGCGCGACGCGGGCGCGTTCGCCCTTCTCGCGGGTGAGCGTGGTCTCGATCAGCCACAGCGAGCGGGCGTCGTCCGCCGCGGTCAGGTCCGCGACCAGCTGCGCGAGCTGGCCGGCCCGCTCGCCGGCCTCCTGCGCGGCGGCCCGGAGCTGCGCGGCCTGGTCCGGGTCGGGCTCGGTGCCCGCGCGGGCGGCCCACACGGTGGCGTCGGCGCGGGCGGTGCGCAGGGCTTCGTGGGTGGCGTCGAGTTCGTCGGCGACATACCGGGGAGCCCACGCCTCCTCCCGGCGGGCGGCGATCACGCGGGCACGGAGCTGGCCCTCGCTCATGGCCTCTTCGTCGGCGCCGGCGTCGGGCAGGTCCAGCGCGGTGTGCGCGGCGCGGAACACGGCGTGCTTCTCGACCAGCCCGGCTGGTGGGGCGGCGCCGAGCGGATCGGCGTCGTCGGTGTGGTCGACGAGCTCGCGGTACGAGCCAGCCCACCCGGCACGGGCCTCCCACTCGGCGCGCCCGTCCGGGTCGGTGGTGGCGTCGGGGACGGGGCCGAGGGCTTCGCGCGCCCACTGGGG
>JBOHEP010000574.1:0-1622 GCA_050701075.1 Pseudonocardia sp.
GGTGCAACCGCGACATCACGGTGCCGATCGGGGTGCCCATGATGTCGGCGATCTCCTTGTAGGCGAAGCCCTCGACGTCGGCCAGGTACACCGCCATCCGGAAGTCGTCGGGGAGCTGCTGCAGGGCAGCCTTGACCGCGTCGTCGGGCAGCCGATCCAGGGCCTCCACCTCGGCCGACGGCAGTCCCCGCGACGTGTGCTCACCGGCCTGGGCGATCTGCCAGTCGGTGATCTCGTCGGTGGGCTGCTGCAACGGCTGGCGCTGTTTCTTCCGGTAGCCGTTGATGTAGGTGTTGGTGAGGATCCGGTACAGCCAGGCCTTGAGGTTGGTACCGGCCCGGAACGTCGCGAACGCCGAGTAGGCCTTGAGGAAGGTCTCTTGCACCAGATCCTCGGCATCGGCGGGATTGCGGGTCATCCGCAGCGCCGCGCCGTAGAGCTGGTCGAGCAGCGGCATGGCGTCGCGCTCGAAACGGGCGACCCGCTCCTGTCCGGACTCCTGCTCCTGCGCCCGCGCCTGCGCAGGGGTCTGTTGGGTCGTGGCCGGGTCGTGCGGGCCGGTGGACACCGGGGTGCCGGGCACCGTGCTCCTCTCGCGCCGGGTCACCCCGCGCGAGGGGACCATGAGTGCGGCCACCGCCTCGGCGACCGGATGACGCGTCGAGAGTACGCGCCCACCCGCAGACTCGCTCACCGCGCGCAGCGCCAGCGGAGCGCGCATCGACTCAACACGCACCGGCTGCGGAGTGCGCATCGACTCTGGCGGGCGATCCATCAGTGCGTGCATCACAAGCGTGCCAACGCCGCTGCCCGGTGCGCCATTCCCGCCGTTATCGTCCCGTCGTGGCCGGTAAGGGGAAACCAGCGACGACTCACCGGAGCCCAGATCTCCGGAACTGACTCAGGAGCATCCCGCTGACGTGGCCTTTTGAGGTCGCACGGTCCAGAAGTCGCACCGTCCAGAAAGAGATGAGTTCGCCCGGACGTCCCCGTTGGACGGGTGGGCCACACCGAAGAGTCTCACCGCCGGCCCACTCTAATGGCGATCATGAACGGTTCCGGGTCGGATGGAGCACAGGACATGACAGATGGATCTTGAAACGCTCCGTCAGTCGTACCTCCAGGGCAGCCAACCGCCCTCAACTGCTACATCCGCCAAGTTCCGGAGGTCTGGGGACCGGTTCGCGCCGATCGCCGATCGGAATGACGATGTCGAGATCCGGTAACAGAGACGTCATGTCGAACGATCTTCCAGCTGGACGTACGTGGCCTCGGGCCGGGACGTCATCTCCGGCGGGGCCGGCAACGACACCATCCGGCTCGGTAACGACGGTGAGCGGGACGTCGTCAGCTGCGGGGCCGGGAACAGGGACGTGGTTTGGGGGGCCGACAGCAAGGACGTCATGACCAGAGCTGCGAGACGGTCCGCGGGTGACTCGGCGCTGTCCACTCCCGGCTGAGGAGCCATCCCGCCACCGCGGCCACCAGGGCGGCGCGGTCGGCCTTGAGGGAATGGTCGCCGCGCAGCACCACCACCTCACGTCCAGGGGCCGCGTCCGGGCGGCCGAACGGGTCGCGCTCACCCTGCACGACGAGCACCGGAACCTGTGGCAGGGCGAGCT
>JBOHEP010000575.1:0-9418 GCA_050701075.1 Pseudonocardia sp.
AGGAGTGGCGCAAGGGCGACCGGATGGTGCTGACCGCCAACGAGAACTACTGGGGCGGCGCCCCGGCGGTCAAGACCGCGACCCTGATCTACGTCTCCGACGACAACGTGCGGGCGACGCGGATGGCGGCGGGTGACTTCGACGTCACCGTGCTCCCACCGAAGCTGGCCAAGAGCTACGAGGGGCGCGAGGGCTACCAGGTGCTGGAGTCGCCGAGTGCGGACTACCGCGGCCTGGGGATCCCGTCGGAGCTGCCGTTCACCTCCGACCCGAACGTTCGGCTCGCGATCAACCATGGGATCAACCGCCAGGCGATGATCGACACCGTGCTGGCAGGCGCCGGGCTCCCGGCCGCCACGCCGATCTCGCCCTACCTGGAGCAGTGGTACGACAAGGACGCCACCTTCGCGTTCGACCCCGCACGGGCCGGGCAGCTGCTCGACGAGGCGGGCTGGGTGGCCGGGCCGGACGGCAAGCGGGCGAAGGACGGGGTCACAGCGCGGCTGCCGATCCTCTACCCGGCCTCGGACGTGCTGCGCAAGGAGCTCGCCCTGGCCGCCGCCGGCGACATCGCCCGGCTCGGCATCGACGCGCCCGCCGAGGGCACCACGTTCGACGTCATGCAGGCACGCCAGCGGGAGACCGCGGCCCTCTGGGGCGGCGGCGACCCGTACGACCCGGACAGCGCGGCGTACACCCTGCTGCACTCGAAGTACATCGGACAGGAGGGCTTCGTCAACATGTCGCTGTACCGCAACCCGGCTGTCGACGCCGCGCTCGACACCGGCCGCAACAGCATCGATCCGGCCGTCCGCGAGCAGGCCTATGACACCTTCCAGTCCGCTTACCTCGCCGACCCCGCCTGGGCGTTCCTCGTCTTCCTCGACCACACCTATGTACTGCGCAACGGGTGGACCGGGCAGGTCGAACAGGTGGAGCCGCACGACCACGGGTTGCTGCACGGGGTGTGGTGGAACCTCGAGGACTGGGCCCCCAGCGCGTCATGAGCAGGCGGCACCTGCTGGTCATGGTGGCGTCATGAGCACGCAGACGACGGTTGCCGAGCCGGTGCGGGCACCGGCTCGGCGCCGGCGGGGCCGAGCCATCGCCTGGCTGGTGGCCCGCAGGTTGGGCTTCGCCGCACCCGTCCTGCTAGTGGTGAGCTTCGGGCTGTTCGCCTTGGCCAAGGCCTCGCCGTTCGACCCGATCGAACGCTACTTCGGGGTGCGGATCATCGGGGCGAATCCGGAGCGGATCGCGCAGATCCGGGAGAACTGGGGGGTGGACGACCCGCTCGTCGGACAGTGGTGGGCCTGGCTGACCAACGCCCTCTCCGGGGATCTGGGGGATTCCATCTCGCTGCAACAGCCGGTCTCCCAGGTGATCGGGGAGCGGCTGGGTTGGTCGGTGCTGCTGGTCACCGTGGGGTTCGGGGCGGCGCTGATCCTCGGGCTCCTGCTGGGCACGTTGGCCGCCTGGCGCAACGGCGGGTGGCTCGACCGGGCGATCACCGCGACGGCCTACGTCCTGGAGGCCACCCTGCCGTTCCTGCTCGGGATCGTCGCAGTGATCATCTTCGCGTTGGTGCTGGGGTGGCTGCCCACCGGCGGACTCACCGACCCCCGCGCCGAGCTGAGCTTCGGGCAGGTCGCGGAGCATCTGATCCTGCCGGCGTCGGTGCTGGCGGTGTCGCAGGCGGGGCCGTTCGTGTTGTTCGTCCGCCAGACGCTGTTGGAGTCGCTCACCCTGGACTACGTCATCGGTGCTCGGGCCCGTGGACTCGACGACCGCCGGGTGGTACTGCACCACGCCCTGCGCACCTCACTGCTCCCGTTCTGCACCCTGCTCGGTGCGCGCCTGCCGGAGCTGGTCACCGGAGCGCTGCTGGTGGAGGCCGTGTTCTCCTGGCCGGGGATCGCCAAGGCCACGGTGGACTCCGCGCTGGCACTGGACTTCTCGCTGCTGGGTTCGCTGACCGTGCTGACCACCGCCATGGTGTTGGTCGGCAACCTGCTCGCCGACGTGCTGTACGCGTTGGCCGACCCGAGGGTGGCTGTGGATGGCTGAGCTGCTGAACGTGACCGGGCCGCCGATCGCGCGGCCCGAGCCCGCGTCGGGCACGGACGGACCGCCCCGGTGGCGCCCTGCCGTCAGATCCCCGATCGGTGCCGCCGGGGCTCCGCTGGGACCACGGTGGCGGCTGATCCCGTCGGCGACGATCCTCGGCGTCATCGTGGCGGCGGTGCTCGTGGTGCCGCCCCTGGTCGGCCTCGACCAGCAGTTCGTCGACCTGGCCGTGGCCGACCGGGCCCCGGAGTGGGCACACCCGTTCGGCACCGATGAGCTCGGTCGCGACGTGCTGTTGCGCTGCGTGTACGCGCTGCGGGTCTCCCTCGCGGTCGGTCTGATCGCCGCTGTGGTCTCCACCGTCATCGGCACCGCGGTGGGCGCCATCGCCGGTGCGGCCGGCGGGTGGACCGACCGGCTGTTGATGCGAGTGGTCGACGCCGTCGCCTCCGTGCCGCACCTGCTGCTCGGGATCGTGCTCGTCGCGATCCTGGGGCCGAGTCTCAGCTCTGTGATCATCTCGATCGCGCTCACGCACTGGCTCTCGTCCGCCCGGATCGTTCGGTCCGAGGTGCTCTCGCTGCGGTCCCGTCCGTTCATCGACGCCGCGGTGGTCGGCGGATCCTCCCGGCTACGCATCGTGGCCCGACACTACCTGCCCAACGTCGCGCCGCAGGTGCTGCTCGTGACAACCTTGATGGTGCCGCACGCGATCTTTCACGAGACCGCGCTGTCGTTCCTCGGGCTCGGGCTGCCGCCCCACCTGGCCAGCATCGGCAACATGCTCAACGACGGCTACCGATCGCTGCTGACCGGCGGTTGGTGGATGTCGCTGGCGCCCGGCCTGGCCTTCATCATCCTCACGCTGGCGATCGCCGGACTCGGCGGCGTGTGGCGCGACCGGCTGAACCCCCGTCGCCGTTCGGAGCTGTCCTGGTGACCGCGACGGAGACGGGTACCCGGGAGGTCGGCCCCGACGGGATCAGCCCCGCAGACATGGGCAGGGTCGAGCAGCCCGCCGATCCGGAGCTGACCGTCGAAGGCCTGTCGGTGTGTTTCACGCTGCCCGATGCGCGGGTGGCCGCCGTGCGGGACGTGTGGCTCCAGGTGCGCCCGGGTGAATGCCTCGCTCTGGTCGGCGAGAGCGGCTGTGGCAAATCGGTGCTGGCCAGCGCGCTGCTGGGCTTCCTGCCCGCCAACACGGAGGTGGCCGGGCGCGCACTCCTCACCGGACCCGACGGGCCCACCCTCGACCTGCTCACCGCGCCGGACCGGGTGCTGGCCCGAACGGTGCGTGGCCGCCGGATCGGGCTGGTACCGCAGAGCCCGGCGGCCCACCTCACGCCGGTGCACACCGCCAGGGCCCAGCTCGAGGAGACCGTCCGCGCCCTGCATCCGGATGAGCGCGCGGTCCGCGCCCGCGCGGAGGCCATCGCCGCCCGGGCCGGTCTGCACCCCCGACAGCTCGACCTCTATCCGCACGAGCTCTCCGGCGGGATGGCCCAGCGGGTGGCCACCGCACTCGCGTTGGTCGGCGACGCTTGGCTGCTCATCGCCGACGAACCGACCACCGGGCTGGACCGACCGCTGGTCGAGGCACTGAGCGACGAGCTGCGGGGGCTGGTCGACACGGGCCGCGCCGTGCTGCTCATCACCCATGACCTGGCCGCCGCCCGCCGCGTGGCCGACCGGATCGCGGTCATGTACGCCGGTCGGCTGGTCGAGGTCGGGCCGTCCGACGCCGTGCTGGGGGCGGCCCGCCACCCCTACACCCACGGCCTGGTCCAGTCGTTACCCGACCGCGACTTCGTCCCGATCCCGGGGTTGCCGCCGCTGCTCACCGACCTGCCGCCGGGCTGCGCGTTCGCTCCGCGCTGCCCGCGTGTCGTGCCGCAGTGCAAGGTGCAACCCCCACTGGCCGACGATCCCGTCGAGCAGGTCTACCACGCCGTCGCGTGCTATCGGCCACTGTCCGGAGGGTCGTGACGATGCCGACCGCGTTGAGAGCAGAGGGTCTCGTCGCCGGCTACGACCGGGACCGACCGGTGATCGTCGACCTGGACGTGGACATCGGAGCAGGCGAGACCGTCGGACTGTCCGGGCCCAGCGGTTGCGGCAAGTCGACCCTGGCCCGGGTCCTGGCGTTGCTGCATCCGCCGTTCGCCGGCACGATCCGGCTCGACGGGATCGCGGTCACCCGGTTCCGGCACCGCGCCCCCCGCGAGCTGCGCACCCGCATCGGTGTCGTCTTCCAACAGCCACGGCTCTCGGTCGACCCCCGCATGACACTGCGCCGAGCCATGGCCGAACCCCTGTGGGCCACCCGCGCGACGGGCGTCGACGGACGGGTGCGTGAGCTGGCCGAGCTCACCGGGCTGACCGACGAGCTGCTCGGCCGCCGGGCACACGAGGTGAGCGACGGACAGTTGCAGCGAGCCTGCGTCGCCCGCGCCCTGGCGTTGAGTCCCGGTTACCTCGTCTGCGACGAGATGACCACCATGCTCGACGCCTCCAGCACCGCGGCCCTGGTGGGGGTCATCCGCGACTACCAGGAGCAGACCGGTGCCGCCGTTCTGGCGATCAGTCACGACAGCGGGCTCCTGGCCCGCTGGGCACACCGGGTCATGCATCTCACACCGATCGGAAGACTGGCGGAGTGAGCGGCACTTTCGCACGCTAGGTACGGGCGAAAGTGTTGCTCACCCCCAGCCGGCGGAGTCAGTGATGGTGCGGAGATCCGGTGAGCGTTTGATCGATGTTGGGGAACCGTCAGCCGTGCCGAGCGCGGTTCCGGGTTCCCAATCGATGGTCATGGCACCATCGGAGCCGCAGTGACCTGCCAAGATCAGCGTCTCGGTACGGGGGGCCGCACGGGATGCGGCTCCGTGTTCCCATTCAACGATCACGAAGCTGACAGCGTGATCCAGACCCCGAGGACTTCCACGACGCGCGGCACTATCGGCCGGAGACCTTGCTGGACGCGTCCAAGCCCGGCTCGAGGTAGATCAGCGTCGCGATCGGTACCGCCGACCGGATGCGCTGCTCGGCGGCGTCGATACCGCGGGCGATCTCACCCGCCGTGTCATCGTGCGAGACCGCGATCTTCGCTGCGACCAGCAGCTCGTCCGGTCCGAGGTGCATGGTGCGCAGGTGGATGATGCGCTCGACCAGCGGCTCGGCCCGCAGCGCCGCCTGGATCCGCTCGACATCCTGTGCGGTGCCCGCCTCGCCGAGGAGCAGGCTCTTGGTCTCGACCGCGAGGATGATCGCGATCACGACGAGCAGCACGCCGATGCCCAGAGTCGCGACGGCGTCCCAGACCGGGTTGCCGGTGAGCGCGGACAGCCCCACGCCGAGCAGGGCGAAGACCAGGCCGACGAGCGCGCCGACGTCCTCCAGCAGGATGACCGGGAGCTCCGGCGCCTTGGCGCGGCGCACGAACTCGACCCACGAACTGGCACCGCGAATCTTGTTCGACTCCTGAACCGCGGTCCACAGTGCGTAGCTCTCGAAGATGATCGCGACGGAGAGCACCCCGACCGCGATCAACGGCGAGACGAGCCCACCGGGCTCACTCAGCTTGTGGTAGCCCTCGTAGAGCGCGAACAGCCCGCCGATGCTGAACAGCACGATCGAGACGATGAACGCGTAGATGTAGCGGGAGCGCCCGTAGCCGAACGGGTGCGCGGGGGTCGCAGCGCGGCGTGCCCGCCTGCCACCGAGGAGTAGCAACGCCTGGTTGCTCGTGTCCGCCAGCGAGTGCACGGCCTCGGCGAGCATCGACGACGCTCCGGTGATGGTCCAGGCGACGAACTTGGCGATCGCGATACCCAGGTTGGCGAAAAGGGCCGTGACCACCGCCTTGGTACTGCCCTCAACGGCCATCGCGGCGCGCTCGCTCCTTCGGGTCGGTCGGATCGTCGGGTCCGGTTGACGGCCACGTTAGCGGAGCGGCCCGACCTGCGCCGGGGCGAACGCTAACGGACAGCCCGCTCGGGCACGGCAGGCGACGCGCGGGCGACCCGCAGCAGCAGGTGCATCGCCACACTCACCGACCGCTCCCGGATGTCGATGCGCCCACCCGGCAGCACCGGGTCGCGGGCCAGCACCGCGCCGTCACCCGTCGTCACGCAGAAGCACACGTAGCCCACCGGTTTGGCCGCCGTGCCACCGCCCGGGCCGGCTACGCCGGTGATCCCGACGCCGACGTCGGCACCGAACCGCGCACGGGCGCCGTCCGCCATCGCGCGTGCCACTGCCGGCGACACCGCACCCTGGGTCTCGATCAGCACCGCGGGCACGTCGAGTTGGGCGATCTTCGCGGAGTTCGAGTAGGCGACGGTCCCCCCGGCCACCCACACCGACGAGCCTGGACGGTCGACGAGCCGCGCGACCAGCAGCCCGCCCGTGCACGACTCCGCGGTGGCGACGGTCCACCCGCGACCCGCCACGGCGCGGGCCACGAGCTCGTCGGTCGCGGTGCCGTCCGCGCTGACCAGGTGCTTCGCGTGGCGGATGGCGAGCTCGTCGGCCAGGCCGGCCGCGACCTGCTCCGCGCCCGGGCGGGGCCGCAGGTCCACCTCCAGCTCCGACCGGCGCAGGCACGTGGTCACCTCCACCGCGCAGAGATCGTGCTCCGGCGCCAGCGCGCGCAGCGTGGCGGCGATCTCCGACTCGGGCAGCCCGAAGTAACGCAACGACCGCGACGCCGCCTTCGGTACGCCCGAGAGCAGCTCCCGCACCGGCGCCGCGTCCAGCGCCGCGGGCCACATGGCCTGCAACTCGCGCGGCGGGCCGGGCAGCACGATCACCAGCGGGCCACCGGGGCGGTCGACAACGAGGCCCGGCGCGGTGCCCGTCGGCGCCAGCGCCACAGCCCCGCGGGGCACCATCGCCTGCTTGCGGTTGCCCGCCTCCAGCGCCGGGCCGTCGAAGCCGCTGCGCGCCGCCCAGCTCGCCAGGATGGAACCGATGTGTTCGCGCACCGCCTCGTCGAGCACCAGGTCCACACCGGCGAAAGCGGCGACGGCGTCGGCGGTGATGTCGTCCGCGGTCGGGCCGAGGCCACCGCTGGTGACGACCAGGGCGCATCCCGCGTCGGCCGCGAGACTCAGAGCGGCGACGAGATCAGCGCGACGGTCGCCCACCACCAGCAGATGCGCCACCTCGAAGCCGAGCTCGCCCAGCTCACGGGCCAGCCACGGACCGTTGCGATCGACGATCGTGCCGGTCAGCAGCTCGCTGCCGGTGACGATGATCGCGGCACGGGGGCGCCGGGCACTGTGGTCCATACCGGGATCCATACCGGTGACGTTAGTGCGCCGGGCTCGGTGCCGTCCCCGAGCCCGGGCGGGAGGGGCTGCGTTGTGCCTGTTGAACCGCGGTCGTAGGGTCAGGCTGCGGCCCGACAGCCGCAAGGTCGAATTGTGGTACCCCATCAAGGAGTCATTACGCATGAGCGGCGACCCACGTGTCGAGATCGGGACTGCCGACGATGCCGCCGAGGTCGGCGAGGTCATCCGGTTCGAGGTCATCCCCCGCGGCGACGACGCATGCGTCGTCCATGTCCTGGGGGAGATCGACACGATGACCGCCCCCGCACTACGCGTCCAGCTCGACGAGTACCTGCCCACCGTGTCGCTGCTGGTGCTGGACCTGTCGCAGGTCGGTTTCCTCGGCTCGGCAGGCCTGGCGGTCCTGGTTGCGGCAAAGGACGACGCGGAGCGCCACCAGCACCGGTTGCGGCTGGTGTGCGGCTCCCGGATCGTCACCCGCGCGCTGGAGGCCACCGGCCTGCTGGGGCTCTTCGACATCTCCGACAGCGTCACCGCCGCGCTGCGCCCCACGGCCTGACGGTCCGGCCTCGCGCTACCCCGCGTCGAGCTCCAGGAACGGCGCGAGCAGGCCCGGCACGGCGTCGCGGGCCATCGCCAGCACCTCGTCCTGGTCGGCATAGCTGATCGTGTGCGCGCCCTTCCCGGCGGCGACGGCGGCCGACACCGTCAGCAGCCGTGGCCGGCGCTGCAACACCGAGCGCCGGAACCGCCACGCGATGATCCCATCGCGGCGCAGTGCCACGGTGCGGCGCATCGTCGAGCCGTCGCGGATCATCAGGAAACGGTCGACGATCCCGTGGCCGAGGTTGCGGTACTCGAGCACAGCGAGGGCCGCGGCCGGCGGGAGCAGGAGCAGCGCGAGCTGCCACGTCCAGTGCGGGACGAGCCCGAGACCGGCGAACAGCCCCAACGCCGCGCCAGGTACCGCCGCGGCGGCCACCCACTGCCGCGCCAGCACCCGTAACGCCGCAACCGGGTGCCGGGTCAACGGCCCGGTCACCGGCGCGGAGTCCGACCTCAGCACGGCGGCCGTCACGCGGTGGACCACGGTGATCGGAGCGGCCGGGAGCAGCAGGTCGCTGTCCGGCTTGTTCTTGCCCTCGCGATCCTTGGTCCCCAGTCCGGCGGCCACGATCTTGGCGCGCGCCCCGCCGCCAAGGCGCAGCAGCAGGGGTTCCTCGAGCGCGATCCCCCGGATCCGCCGCTCCTCGATCGACACCGATCGCCTGGTGAGCAGGCCGTAGGAGATCCGCAGGGTGCCGTCGTCGGCACGGGTGAGCTCGAAGCCGCTGTAGAGCACGACGTACACCACCGTCGACAGGACCGCGTTCGCCACCACCAGCACGGCGAGCCCGCCGAGCACGGACACCGGCAGCGGAGTGCGCCCGAACCAGTCGAACACCGCCTGTGCCGGGCCCGATTCGAACACCTCGACGTCCACGGCGCGCGCGAGCTGGCCCGCGCCGGCGCCGAGCAACCCGATCGCGACGAGCCCCAGCAGCGACAGCGGCGCCAGCCGCACCCACGACGCGTCGAACACGGCCAGTGGCGGCGCGACATCGCGCGGGGGCACCGCGGGGGCGTCAGGGGTGCCCGGGCGGGCGTCGCGGGACAGCAGCACCACGCGCAGTCGCTCGGCCACCGCCATCGCCACCGAATCGAGTTTGACCTCATCATCGGACTCCCCGCCTTGACGACCGGTGCCGATCGCGACGACCGCGAGGCCCGCGAGGCGGTGCGCAACGTCCGCGGTGAGGTCGACCGACCGCAGCCGGTCCCGGGCGACCGACCGGTGCTGGCGCACGAGCAGCCCGCTGCGCAGCTCCACATGCGTCGCCGTGACCCGGTACCACGTCGTGGCCCAGTACCAGGCGCTCCACCCGAACGCCCCGATCGCCACGACGACGCCGATCACCGGTTCGACCAGGCCCAGGTTCTCCCACCCACGGAAGGTGAGCACGACCAGGGCGGTGGCGAACAGGCCGGCGAGCGGGGTCAGTGGCGCCACCCAGATC
>JBOHEP010000576.1:0-2762 GCA_050701075.1 Pseudonocardia sp.
ACTCCACAAAACTACACTGCTCATCAACCCGAGACCGCAACACCAACGTGTTAACGAAAAACCCGATCAACACTTCCAACTCGGCCCGGTCCCGACCCGACACCACCGTGCCCACCGCAACATCAGATTGCCCCGACCACCGGCTCAACAACACCTGACAAGCAGCGACCAACGTCATGAACAACGTGCCATCCCGCTGCCGCCCCAGCGCTTCAAGCCCACCCGTGATCTCGGCAGGCACCACGAACTCATGCACCGCACCAGCCGAGGTCATCACCGCCGGCCGAGGCCGATCAGTAGGCAACTCCAACGCCGCCACCCCAGCCAACTGATCCCGCCAGTAGGCCAACCCGGCATCGAGCACCGGACCCGACAACAGCTGCCGCTGCCACAGCGCGTAATCGACATACTGCACCGCCAACACCGGCAACTGCGGCGACTGACCAGCCACTGCGGCCTCGTAACACTGCCCCCACTCAGCCACCAACACACCCATCGACCAGCCATCAGTGATGATGTGATGCATCGCCACCACCACCACATGCTCGGTGGCATCCAAACGCACCACCACCACCCGCCACAACGGCCCCCCAGCCAAATCAAACGGCCGGCTGAGCTGCTCGGCCAGCACCTGATCCACCCGCGCCGACCGCTGGGCCACCTCCAGATCCGACACATCCCACACCGGCAACGACACCGACTGGGCCGGATGCACCACCTGCACCCCCCGCCCATCCACAGTGTCAAACGTGGTGCGCAACGACTCATGCCGGACCACCACCGCGTTCAACGCCCCACCCAATGCCTCCACATCCAACCGGCCACGCAACCGCAACCCCAACGCCGACACATACCCGGTGTCTTCCGGGGCGAACTCATGCAAAAACCACAACCGCTGCTGAGCAAACGACAACGGCAACTCCCCCACACGATCCACCACACCAATCACCGGCGCATCCGACACCACCGCACCAGCCACCGCACCCGCCAACCCCGCCACCGTGGGATTAACAAACAACACCCGCGGCGACAACTCCACCCCAAAAGCCACCCGCACCCGCGACATCACCTGAATACTGACAATCGAGTCCCCACCCAACTCGAAAAAGTTGTCCAAAACCCCGACCCGATCCACCCCCAACACCTCAGCCCAGATCCCGGCCAGGGTCTGCTCAGTGGGTGTGCGCGGCCCGACGTACTCAACCACCGGCATACCCACCTGATCCGGTGTGGGTAACGCCTTCCGATCCACCTTCCCCGTCGGCCCCAACGGCAACCCATCCAGCACCACAAATCCCACCGGCACCATATAATCCGGCAACGTCCGCTGCGCCCACGACCGCAAATCCACCAAACCAGGCACCACATCACCAGCCGGGACCACATAACCCACCAGCCGTTTGATCCCAGGCTGATCCTCCCGAGCCACCACCGCCACCTGACTCACACCCGGATAAGAGGCCAACACCGCCTCGATCTCCCCCAACTCAATCCGGAACCCCCGAACCTTCACCTGCTCATCAACCCGACCCACAAACTCCAACTCACCACCAACAGTCCACCGCACCACATCCCCACTGCGATACATCCGCTCACCCGACCCACCAAACGGATTCGCCACAAACCGGCACGCCGTCAACCCCGCACGACCCAAATACCCCCGCGCCAAACCCACCCCAGCAATAAACAACTCCCCCACCACACCCACCGGCACCGGCCGCAACCACCCATCCAACACAAACACCCGAGTATTGGGAATCGGGGATCCAATCGGTACCACCTCTGGCACTGGCCGATCAGCCGACATCCGATAGCAGCTGGCAAACGTAGTGGTCTCCGTCGGTCCATAACCATCCACCACCACCAATTCCGGGCACGCTGCCAGCACCCGACGCACCGCCGCCGCGGGGACCACATCTCCCCCGGTCCATACCTCGCCCAACCCCGCCAGACACTCCGGAGCCTCCTGCGCGATCAACCGGAACAACCCCGCGGTCAACCACAGCCCGGTCACCCCCTGCTCAGCGACCGCCTGCCGCACCACACCGACATCCACCTCCACCGGCGGCGCCACCACTACCTGACCACCCCGAAGCAGCGGCACCCACAACTCATAGGTAGACGCGTCAAAGGCCGCCGGGGAATGCAGCAACACGCGCTCGTGCGCCCGACCAGAAAAGCACCGCGCTAACGCCAACCCGACTACATCACGATGGCAAACCGCCACCCCCTTTGGGACCCCCGTCGAACCCGACGTGTACATGACATACGCCAACTGCCTCGGATCCAGCGCCACCACCGGATTCCAGTCCGGCTCATCGGCCAACGACGGATCACTGACCAACACCAACTGCCCACCATGGGCCCCACCCGCCGTGGCCAACCACACCTCATCGGTCACCAACACCGACACCGACACCGACACCGACACTCCAGCCTGGGCCAACAATTGCTGCATCCGACCCACCGGAGCGCGAACATCCATCGGCATATACCCACCGCCGGCCTTGACTACCGCCAACTCGGCAACAACAAAGTCCACCGAGCGCTCCAGCAACACTCCAACCGGCTGCTCGGGCGTCACCCCCAACCCGATCAACCGATGTGCCAGGCGATTGGCCCGCTGGTCCAGCTCGGTATAGGACAACTCCACCGACCCACACACCACCGCCACCGCATCCGGGCAACGGGCCACCTGGGTGGCGAACAACTCCGGCAACGTCACCGCCGGCACCGCTTGGTCGGTGTCATTCCACTCGGTG
>JBOHEP010000577.1:0-13626 GCA_050701075.1 Pseudonocardia sp.
CGCCGGTGCGTTCGGCGAGCACCGTGGGAGCGATCGCCGAGAGCTGCTGGTAGATGTCCTCATGTCGGAGCTTGCTGGACAGAATGAGATCCGGCTGGAGCGCGGCGATCGCCTCGAGGTTGGGATCTTGGATGGTGCCGACCGTCGCGATCTCCGCCGCCGGGGCCTTGCCGGCCAGGAACGACGGTAGGGCCTCGGCGATCGTGGCGCGGGTCGCGCCGACCGGCACCACGCCGAGCGACAGCACCGCGTCGAGCTCCTGGGTGTCGAGCACCACCACGCGCTGCGGGTCGGCGGGGACGGTGGTGGCGCCCATCGCGTGGGCGATCGCGCGGCCTGCCGACGCGCCGCCGTCATCCGGTCGGTTGGTGGCGCCCGCGCACGCGCCGACGAGCAGCGCGGCAACGGTGGCGACGGACACGACGGTGGTACGGTGCAACCTCACGGTCGACTCCTCTGCGACGGAACTGAAGATAGCCTTCCATAATGAAGGGTACCCACATAACCTGTTCGAGTGAAGGTATCTACCACTGAGATCACTCGGCGTAATCGCCATTGTCACCCCACCGCAGCCGCCGCCGGGTTGCTGACGGCTTCTGGCAGCGACGCCATTGCGGTTCCCGCGACGCCCACATCGGGTCGTGACCTTTACCGACGACGTGGGCGTGCCGCTGTCGCTGATCACCCGCCCGGAGCGGGTCGTCGCCGACGACACGGCCGGTACGCCCTGGCGCGCCTGGGCGTCAAGCCCCACCAGGATCTTCGCCGGGTTGGCACGACCCACAGCCTCAGCCCCGGCGGCCTCGACCTGACCGGAACCGAGCCGGTCGACGTGGAGTCAGCTGCGAGCAGGCCGGGAAGTTCCCAGCAGACCTCGTCCGCTACGCCCGCGGTGCCCGTCCGGAAAGCCGGACGCGCTCGCCGAGATCCCACCGTGGCGTCGGATGCGGCTCAGGCCAGCCGGTTCGCGCAGTGGCGAAAGCTCGAGGACCCGATCCCCCAGAGCCTCGCCGCCGATATCGAGGGGCTCCTCAGCGAAGTGCGCAGCGCAAACCCCGACCTCGTGACGTGAACAACAGTAGGAGAACCCGTCATGCCCTCCACCTTGATCACCCACCCGGCGCTCGCCCACCCGGCGCTCGACGACCCGGCGCTCGACGACCCCACCCCGATCGTCGACGACGTCACCCGGCGACAGCTGCTCATCGGCGGCGCGTCGCTTGCCGCGCTGCTCGTCGGATGCGGCTCCTCGGCCCCGCCAGCGCCACCCAGCCGGGTGACGGACGGTCCAACAACGATCGCGCACAAGTACGGCAGCCTCCAGAATCCCGACAGACCACAGCGTGTGGTGACCGTCAGGCTGGTTGAACAGGATGCGCTGCTGGCACTCGGAGTCATCCCGGTTGCCGCCACGGGGTGGTTCGGGGAGCATCCGGGCACGATCTTCCCCTGGGCCCGTGACGAGCTGGGCTGCGCGGCCCCGCCCGAGGTTCTCAGCTTCCCCGACGGGATCCAGTTCGAGCGGGTGGCGGCGCTACGGCCCGACCTCGTCCTTGCCGTGTCCTCCGAGCTCACCGAGCAGGACTACACCCGGCTGAGCCAGATAGCTCCGACCGTGGCCCAACCCGCCGACCACATCGACTACGGGGTGCCGTGGCAGGAGCTGCCCCGCATGGTGGGCCGGGCGGTCGGCCGCGGAGAGCAGGCCGAGCATCTGGTCGTCGGCGTCGAGGCCCGGTTCGCCGCGGTTCGTGCAGCGCACCCGGAGCTCGCCGGTGCCATCGCGGTGACAGCGTCGGTGGACGACGGGTACTTCGTCCTCGGACCGCAGGACCCGCGCGGTCGTCTCCTCACCGACCTGGGTTTCACCCTGCCGGCCGCGATCGGTGAGCTGACCGGCGAGTCGTACTTCGCCGTCCTCAGCCGCGAGCACGTCGACCTGCTCGACGTCGACGCACTGGTCTGGATCATCGATGCCCCCGAACAGCTCGTCGGGATCGACGCCGACCCGCTCTACAACAGGCTCGCCGTCGCAACCCCGGGCCGGGACATCTTCGTCACCGGCCCGGGCGAGGTCGATGCGGCGTTGTCGTTCCAGACGGTGCTGGGCCTGCCGGTCCTGCTCGACGCGCTGGAGCCGCAGCTGGCCGCGGTCCTCGACGGGGACCCGGCCACGGCGGCACAGTCATGACCGCACCGATCATCGGCGACCCCAGCCGACGCCAGTTCCTGACGGTCCTGGCCGCCATCGGCCTGCTCACCGCGTGCGGCTCGAACTCCACCGGGTCCACCGGCGTCGATACATCCGCCGGCGACTTCCCGCTCACCGTCAGGCACGCCTTCGGCTCGACCGTCATCCCAGCGGCACCACAGCGCGTGGTGACGGTCGGCTACTCCGAGCAGGACCCGGTACTCGCGCTCGGCATCGCACCCGTGGGGATCCGGGAGTGGTTCGGCAAGCAGCCGTTCGCGACCTGGGAATGGGCCCGTGACGAGCTCGGCGACGCCCGGCCGGAGGTGCTCGGGCTGGGCGACGGGCTGGAGTTCGAGAAGATCACCGCGCTGCGGCCGGACCTCATCCTGGCCCCGCTCGGCGGCATCCTGGAAGCGGAGTATCCGATCCTGGCGCGGATCGCGCCCACCATCGCGCATTCGACCGACGTCCCGGAGTACGGAACCCCGTGGCCCGAGCTCACCCGCTCGGTCGGCCGCATGCTGGGACGGACGGACCGGGCGGAGGAGGCCGTGGCCGCGATCCTGAATCAGTTCGCCGAGGTCGTGGCGGCGCACCCGGAGTTCGCCGGGAAGTCAGCGGTGGCCGCCTACGACTTCGGCACCGCGTTCGGTGTGTACGGACCCACCCAGGATCCGCGCGGGCGGTTCCTCGTCGACCTGGGCTTCGCCTTCCCGCCGGCACTCGCGAGTCTGTTCGAAGCCGAGGAGTTCTACGGAGAGATCAGCCGCGAACAGCTCGGACTCCTGGAGGCGGACGTCGTGGTATGGGTCGTCTATCGGGACTCCGGTCAGGAGGGCGTCGCCGGGATCGAGGTCGATCCGGTGTACCGGTCGCTGCGGGTCTCCCGCGAGGGCCGGCACGTGTTCCTGAGCGAGGCCACCGACCCCGTCAACGCGGCCTTCTCCTTCAGCAGCGTGCTCAGCCTGCCGCTGGTGCTCGAACGTCTCGTCCCGAAGATCGCTACCGCTCTCGACGGCGACCCGACGACCGTCTGAAGCGGCACGTTCCACGTACCTGGCAAGTCCGCTCTGACCCGGTTCCCTCGAAGCCCGGACGCGCCGGCCTCAACCGTGCTCGTCCGGCCATTCCGCAGCCCGGATCACCCGCTCCTCATCGGTCGTCCGCGGGCAGGTGAAGCAGGCACCCTCGGCCCCCGAGAGCCGGTAGTAGTAGCAACACGCAACCCGGCGACGGGAGACGTGCTCGCGGCCGCGAGCGTCGACGAGCCGGTACAGCGCTGACCCGTCACCGAACTCCGGTGTGCCACCGGGAAGCACGATCGCCGCGTCACGCACGCCGGCGCCCTCGCAGCCGATCCGCTTGCCCGCAGCCCAGATCGCACCGTCCAGGGCATCGAAGAACACCCCGAGCAGGGCCCGCCGGGGCAGCCGGACACCGGGGTCATAACCGACCAGGAACGCGTCGGCGTGCGCCCGGAGCTGGCCACGCAACACCGCGGCCAACACCTGCTCGTCGGCTACGACCGTGGCAACCGGATCCTCGGCCGCGGGATCGTCGGGCAGGCACCAGAACCGGCCGTCGAGCAGCGCTATGCCGTCGGGCCGATGCTCCCGCTGATGCCGGTGGAATCCCAGCGCTTCGGGCGCCAGCCGCGGCACCCGTCGGTCGAGCCGAAAGGACACCGCGCCCATGAAGGCCGGGATGGCGGCATACCAGCTCAGCACATAGGTCGCCGAGGTGATCGGTGGGACCATCTCGTGCTCGGTACCGAGCGCGCCGCCGACGTCGGCCTGCCACCGCCGGAGGAACACGGCATCGCCGATGACGTCGACGCACCGCACCCAACCCGGTTCCTCGGCCGGCAGCCCCAGCCGCACGATGCGTTGACCCGGATAGATCGTGTTCGCAGCGGCCACGGTCGCGCTCAGCAGGGGACGCTCGAGCAGATCTTTCCCGCCCATGAGCGGAGCCTAGCCTTCTTTCTTGCCGATGTTGCCGCCTGAACCGTCACCCGTTCGGGTCTATCAACACAGGCTGTATTTGTTTGAACTAAGGCAACCCAAATATCGGAGCGTTGATGATCGCAGACGGAACCCGTCGCCCGCAGGTTGGGATGGCCCGCCCGGCCATGGCGCTGCTCACAGCCCTGCTGGTCACGACCGGCTGCGGCGGGCCGGCGCAGCCTTCGGGAGAACCCGGGTCCGGTTCGCCCGGCGCGTTCCCGCGCACCATCACCCACGTGATGGGCGCCACCGAGGTCCCCACCGCGCCGATCCGCATCGTCGCGCTCGACCAGACCTTCGTCGACGCCGCACTCGCCCTGGACATCGGGGTGGTGGCCTACACCGACTTCCGCGGTAGCGACGGCACGAATCCGTTCTACCTCGGCGACCCGCTGGCCCGGCTCGCCCCGGACGCCCGCTCGGTGGGCGAGCGGGAAAGCCCCAGCCTGGAACAGCTCGTCGCGCTGAAACCGGATCTGATCGTCTCCGCGAAGGTCCGACACGCGGACATCTACGACCGGCTGAGCCAGATCGCGCCCACCGTGTTCAGCGAGACCACCGGGCCCACCTGGAAGGAGAACCTCCGACTGCTCGCCCAGGCGACCGGCAAGGAGGACCTGGCGGAGAGTCGACTGGCTGAGTACGAACAGCGCGCCAAGACCGTCGGCGACGCGATCCGAGCCGCCGAGGGAAAGAACCCGACGATCACGGTGATCCGGTTCAGCGAGATGCAGACCCGCCTCTACCAGCGCGCCAGCTTCTCCGGCATCGTGCTCGCCGACGCCGGCCTGGCCCGCCCGCCCTCCCAGGACGTCGACGACTTCGCAGTGGAGTTCAGTGAGGAACGGATCCTCGACACCGACGCCGACCAGATCTTCCTCACCGTCTCCGAGACCGACTCCGTCGCCATCCGGAACCGGTACACGGCCAACCCGCTGTGGAGCCGGCTGACCGGTGAGCTCCACGAGGTGAGCAACGAGGTCTGGATCACCGCCGTCGGCCTGCTCGGTGCGCACGAGGTGCTCGACGACCTCGCCGCGACCTTCGGCGTCTACCCGGCGTCCGCGGCAGCACCCCGATAGCGAAGGAACTCACCGATGCCCCCGCTCGCCGCGCTCGACGGCGTACGCCGCGATCTCACCCACCGCCGCTTCCTCGCCTCGGCCGCCGCCGGGGGCCTGCTCACCGCCTGCGCAACCGAATCAAACTCGACGTCCACTTCCCCGGCGTCGGGAGCGTGGACGTTCACCGACGACCGGGCCGCCAGCTCGGAGCTCGCCGACAAGTATCCAGCCGACCTGATCCTGCTGGCCTCCGGTTCAGGGGACATGGCAGGCGTCGCAACCTGGGCGGCCCTGCCCGCGGTCCGGGCCCGGGCAGATCGTGTCGTTCCGCCAGCTGGGGTCCTGGACCTACGACCAGAACGCCGGGGAGATCGAGGCCGTCACCGCGGCCGTCGGGGGCGGCGAACCCCGCCCTCGTCTGAGCCGCCTGCACGGAGGCCCGTCATGCCCATCGCCCTGCTCGGCCACCGAGTCCCCATCGAGGACCACGCCACCCGGCGCGAGTTCTTGATCGGCGGACTGTCGTTGGCCGCCCTGCTCGCAGGCTGCGCCGGCTCGACCACCGAGGCCCCGCCGGCCCCCGGCGCGGCGGGCTTTCCTCTCATCCTCGTGGGCGAGGAGGGCACCGCGACGATCCCCGCACTACCTCAGCGCGTCATCACCGTGGGCTTCCAACGCGACACGGACACCGCACTGGCCCTCGGCGTCACACCGGTCGCCATGGCCAGACATTTCATGTTCCCGAGCGGCATCGCACCGTGGGTGGAGCCGGCACTGACGGGTCCGATGCCCGAGCTCCTGGACACCACGAAGGGGATGCCGTTCGAGAGGATCGCCGGCCTGCGCCCGGACCTGATCCTGGCCACCGACGACTTCGTGCTGCCCGACAACTACGCCCGTCTCACCCGGATCGCTCCCACGGTGTCCTACGTCGACGGTGTCGAGAGCGATACCTGGCAGCAGCGAACCACCCACATCGGCAAGGCGCTGGGGCGCGACGAGGAGGCCAAGCAGGTCATCGCGGTCATCGAAGCCAAGATCATGCGGGCGGCACGAGCCAACCCAGCATTCGCGGGCAAGACCTTCAGTCGCAGCTACGCCTATGAAAGGAAGCTCCGAACGATGATCAGCGGAGATGCATCTGTCGCACTGCTCGAACAGCTTGGCCTGAAGATCTCGCCCGAGGTCGCCGCCCTGCCGCAGGCCGACACTCCAGGGCGAGCCACCGTGAGCCCGGAGAACCTCGATGTTCTGGACGCCGACGTCATGTTGATCTCGTACCCGACCGCCGCCGACCGGGCCTTCCTCGAGTCGAGCCCGCTGTTCCAGCAGTTGGACGCGGTCAGGAACGGCACCTACATCCTGTTGGACAACTCGGTGAGCCCGGCGCTGGGCTTCCCCTCAGCGCTGTCCATCCCTTATGGACTGGACCGAACGGTTGCCGCGGTCACCGAGGTGCTCACATGATCATCCATTCACAGCCGACGACGGTGGTGCAACAGCCATGACACGCGCAGCCGATCACGGCGGCCGCCCCGACGTCGTCGACGGCCTCACCCGCCGCGGGTTCATTCTCGGCGGCCTCTCGCTGGCTGCTGCCCTGACCGCGTGCGGGAGCGACACCGCTCCGGCTCCGGCTCCGAACGGTGGCGGCGCTTCGGGTTTCCCGGTCACCGTCGCCCACAAGTACGGCTCCACGACCATCCCGGCCGAGCCGAAGCGTGTCGTCACGGTCGGTTTCACCGATCCGGACTATGTGCTGCCCCTTGGCGTGCAGCCGGTGGCGATCACCGACTGGTACGGCGACTACCCCCAGGGCGTCTGGCCGTGGGCGCTCGACGCGCTCGGTGATGCGAATCCGGCGGTCATGCCCCGCCCACAGGACGACAAGCTCAACTTCGAGCTCATCGCGAGCTTCCAACCGGATCTGATCATCGGGTCGTACACCGGAATGACCAAGGAGGAGTACGAGCGAGCCTCGCGGCTGGCGACGACCGTGGCCCAGTCCGGGGAGTACCCGGACTATCTGACGCCCTGGCAGGTCACCATGCGGACCTTCGGCGCGGCCTTCGGCTCCTCGGCCCGGGCCGAGGAGCTGATCGCCGGCGTCGAGTCCCGGTTCGAGGCGGTCCGCCGCGAGCACCCGGAGTTCGCGGGAACCCAGCTGATCGTGGCCGAGCGGTTCGACCCCGCCACCACCTACATCCGCACCGAGAAGGAGCCGCAGAACGCCCTGTTCACCGAGCTGGGCTTCACCCAACCGGCACCGATCGCCGCGCTGCTCGTCGATGAGGACGGGTACTCGGGCAATCTCAGCGACGAGCGCATGGAGCTCCTCGATACCGCGTCGGTACTGGTCTGGAAGCTGTTCGAAGATCCGTCCCCGGTTCCCGGCGAGCTGGCCGCCCACCCGCTGTATCCGAAGCTGAAGGTGGCGCAGGAGGGGCGTGACATCTTCCTCATCGACCAGGTCCTGACCGGGGCGCTGGCATTCGGCTCGGCGCTGAGCCTGCCCTACGCCCTCGACCGCATCGTCCCCATGCTCACCGCGGCCCTCGACGGCGACCCCGCGACAGAGCCCCCCGCCCAATAGCCCACAACCTGATCGGGTGAAAGAAATGGACATTGCCCACGGGTCGCTCCGGCCGAGCCGGCCGCGGACGACCACCAGATCCCACGTTCGATCGCGCGGAGCGCTGATCGCAGCGCTGCTGCCGATCCTCGTCGCATGCGGTGGGTCATCGGCCCCGACCGAAGCCGCACCCGGCCCGCCCGGCGTCGACGCGGCCTTCCCCGTCACCATTACGCACAAGTTCGGCGAGACGACCATCCCGGCCCCGCCGCAGCGGGTGGTCGCCATCGGCGACGAGGACATCACCGTCGCGCTCGGGATCACACCGGTCGGCATCGTCCGCAACACCCAGACCACCAGCGGCCTGGCGCCCCACCTGGAGGGCCGGATCGATCCGGCCGCGACCGCGTTCATCGACGTCCCGGTTGGCGCGGAGGGAGAGGGGGCGGCCGGAGCGAACATCGAGCAGGTCGCCGCGCTCAAGCCGGACCTCATCCTGGCCGTCAACGACTTCGGACTCGAGATGGACTACCCCGGCCTGTCCCGGATCGCGCCCACCGTCGGCTATGAGACGGCATGGGGCGAACAGCCCTGGCAGGAACAGGCCCTCGTCGACGCGAGAGCCCTGGGCATGGAGGAGCGCGGCCGCCAGATCGTCGCCGAGACCGAGGCACGGATCCGGGCGGTCCGGGACGCGAACCCGGGCCTGGTCGGCAGGACCGTCACGTTCTCCTACGCCTTCGCCCCCGGTGAGATCGTCACGCTGAAGACGGACAAGGACCCCACCGTCAAGCTGCTCAAGGAGTTGGGGATGCAGATCCCGCCGTCGGTCGAGCAACTGCCGGCGATCGCGCCCGGCAACCCCGGCGGGGCACTGAGCTTCGAGAACATCTCCCTGCTCGACGCCGACATCATCGTGATGCTGTACGCGTCGGACGAGCTGCAACGACAGGTCGAGGAGTTCGAGCTGTTCGGCAACCTGCGCGGGGTGCGGGACGGGCGGTATATTGTGATGGATCTTCCCACCGCCTCGGCGCTGCGGTCGCCGACCGTGCTGAGCATCCCGTGGGCGCTGGACCAGATCGGCCCAGAGCTGAAGCGGGTCGCCGGCTGATGGAGCGCGATGACCCGCACCTCGCCCGGCAGGCCCGCCGCTGACGGTGCGATCACCCCGACGGCCGGACGGCTGCTCCGGCGGGCGGTCACCGGCCAGCGCCGCGCACTGCTCGGTGCGGTCGCGCTGCTCGCCGGATGGCAGGCGGCGGAGGCGCTGGTCCCGGTACTCGTGGGCGTGGTCATCGACGAGGCCGTCGCCACCGGCGACGTCAGCGCGCTGGCGAGGTGGTTGGCCGCCCTCGCCGGGCTGTTCCTCGCACTCACGTTGGGGTTTCGGTTCGGGGCCCGGCTCGGCGCCCGGGCCGCTGAACACGCCGGGCTCGACCTGCGCCTGCGGGTGACCCGCCGGATCCTCGACCCCCGCGGCGGGACCGAACGCGGACGCCTGCCCGGTGAGCTGCTCAGCATCGCGAGCGCGGACGTCTCGCGCGTCGCTGGGGTGAACGAGGCCGTCGGGGCCGTGGTGATCGCCGCGTCGGGGATGACCGTCGCGGCGGTGGTGCTGCTGAACGCGTCGGTGCAACTGGGACTGGTGGTGTTGGTCGGCCTCCCGCCGGTGCTCGCCCTGCTGAACCTGCTGACCGGCCCGCTGGACCGGCGCAGCACCGCCGAGCAGGAGCAGGCCGCGAACGCCACCGCGGTGGCCGGTGACCTGATCGGTGGGCTGCGGGTGCTCAAGGGCCTGCGCGCGGAGCGGGCCGCGGCCACCCGTTACCGGGAGGCGAGCCGGGCGTCGCTGGCCGCCCGGCTGCGCGCCACCTCGCTGCTCGCCGCACACTCCGGCGCCACATTGGCCGTGACCAGCGCTTTCCTGGCCGTCGTTGCGCTCGTCGGGGGTCGGTTGGCGGCGCAGGGCCAGATCAGCATCGGTGAGCTCATCGCGGCGGTCGGCCTGACCCAGTACCTGATCGGACCACTGAGCGCGATCGGGCACGCGACAGCGGCGTTCGCCCGGTGCCGGGCGGCGGCGCGGCGGGCGGCCACGCTGCTCTCCACACCCCCGGCGGTGACCGGGGGTCCCGGGCGGCTGACGGGCCGGGCACCCGGTGCCCTGCGGCTCGCGGGCCTCACCTACGGCCCGCTGCTCGGCGTCGATCTGGAGATCACCCCGGGTGAGCTGCTGGGAGTGGTGGCACCCGAGCCCGCGGTGACCGCCGCGCTGCTCGACTGCCTCGCCCGGGAGGTCGATCCCGAAGCCGGGAAGATCGAGCTCGACGGGGTGGTGCTTGGTGGCCTCGACCTGGACGACGTCCGGCAGGTGCTGCTGGTCGCCGCGCACGACACCGACCTGTTCGAGGACACCGTGGCTGCGAACGTTTCCGGCACAGCCGCCGACCCGGGTCGGGTACCGGACGCGTTGACCGCGGCCGCCGCCGACGAGGTGGTCGCGGCCCTACCCGAAGGTGCCGCGGTGACCGAGCACGCACGATCACTGTCCGGCGGTCAACGCCAGCGGGTCGCACTGGCCCGTGCCCTCGCCACCGATGCGCCGGTGCTGGTGCTGCACGATCCGACGACCGCCGTGGACGGCGCCACCGAGAGCCGCATCGCCGGGCGCCTGGCCGCGTTCCGCGGCGGGCAGACCACGGTGCTCGTCACCACCAGCCCGGCCCTGCTCGCCGTCACCCACCGCGTCGTCATGCTCGTCGACGGCACACTCGTCGCCCATGGCACCCACTCGAAGCTGCTCGCGACGTCGCAGGCCTACCGCGACGCGGTGCTGTCATGACGCGGTTGCTGCCCGTCGCGTCATCGGCGCAGGTCCGCCGCGCCGTCGCGGAGCTGATCCGCCCCTACCGGGTCCTGATCGCGCTCGCCGCGCTGGTGCTGGTGGCCGGGACCATCACGGTGCTGCTCGCGCCGCCATTGCTGGGCGCGATCGTCGACCTCGTGGTCACGCGTGCGCCGGCCGCCGCGATCACCGCGCCCGCGCTGGGCCTGCTGGCGGTGGCCGTCGCCGCCGGGCTGCTCGACGCGCTGGGCCGGACGCTGGTGGCGAAGGTCGGCGAGCCCGTCCTGGCGACCCTGCGCGAGCAGGTGGTCGACCACGCCCTCGCGGTGCCCCCCGACGACATCGAGCGCGCCGGCACCGGGGACCTGGTCTCCCGGGTCAGTGGCGACGTCGCCGCGGTGTCCGAGCTGGTCGGCGAGGCCCTGCCGGCGCTGATCCGGTCCGGGCTGATGGTCGGGCTGACCCTGGTCGGCCTGGCCGTCCTGGACTGGCGCCTCGCGCTCGCCGGGCTCGCCGCCGTACCCGTCCAGGCCATCGCGTTGCGCTGGTATCTCCGCCGGGCGGCGCCGATGTACGCCGCCGAACGGACGGCCGAGGGCGCGCGCGCCCAGCAGTTGCTCGGGTCCATCGAGGGTGCCGTCACCGTGCGGGCCTTCCGCCTGGCCGCCGAGCACACCGCCCGGATCGCCGCCCGGTCCCGCGACGCCGTTGTCATCGCGCTGCACACCACGGTCATGCAGACCCGCTTCTACGGCGCGCTCAACATCGCCGAGCTGATCGGTACCTCCGCCGTGCTGGGTGTCGGCTTCGCACTGGTCCGCGCCGACGCGATCACGGTCGGTGCGGCCACTGCGGCCGCACTGTACTTCATCCGGCTCTTCGACCCGATCAACCAGCTGCTCGCGCTGGTCGACGACGCCCAGGAGGCGACCGCCGGCCTGGCCCGGCTGGTCGGTGTGACGCTGCTGCCGGGTCCGGATCGCGCCGGACCGACGATCGAACCGGCAGACGGGGGGGTCGCCGTGTATGCCGTCAGACATGCCTATGACCCCGGACACGACGTCCTGCGCGGAATCGATCTCGCGTTGCGGCCGGGTGAGCGGGTCGCGCTGGTCGGCGCCAGCGGAGCCGGTAAGACCACCCTGGCGAAGCTGATCGCCGGGATGCACACGCCGACCGCCGGGGAGATCCGGATCGGGGATGTTCCGGTGGCGGCGCTGGAACCGGACGGCCGGCGACCGGCCGTGGTGCTCGTGACCCAGGAGGTGCACACGTTCGCCGGTCCGCTGGCCGCGGACCTGCGGCTGGCCCGTCCCGACGCCACCGACGCGGAGCTGACGGCGGCGCTGGACCGCGTCGGCGCGCTGGGCTGGGCGCGCGGGCTTCCCGACGGTCTCGCCACGGTCGTCGGTGCGGGCGGCCACCGGCTCAGCGCCACCCAGGCCCAGCAGGTCGCACTCGCGCGGCTCGTGCTCGCCGACCCGCTCGTCGCGATCCTCGACGAGGCCACCGCCGAGGCCGGCAGCTCCGGCGCCCGCGTCCTGGAGGCGGCGGCGTTGCGAGCACTGGAGGGCCGGACCGCGCTCGTCGTGGCGCACCGGCTGACCCAGGCCGCAACAGCCGACCGGGTCGTCGTCCTCGATGCCGGTCAGGTGGTCGAGATCGGCACGCATGCCGATCTGGCGGCTGCCGGAGGTCCCTACGCCCGGCTGTGGACCGCATGGTCCGAACCGCGAATATGATATAGCGCCGACCGGATCCTTAGGCTAGCCTCGCCTCATGCTGATCGGTTCGACGCTTCTGGCTCCGCGGGAACACCCGCGGCGGTCGACCAGGCTGCGGGTGCTGGGCACAACCTGGCTGAGTTATCCGATCATCGATACGGCCTGGGGCTGACCGGTGATGACGCAGCCTTCCCCTGCCGAGCGCGCCCGCACGGCGATGTGGATCAGCCCGACCCTCGAGATCGCCGCCGGCGGGGTGGTCACGACCGTATCCGCGCACGCAACCGACGACTCCGGCCGCCCGATGTTGACGGTCGACCGCCGGTCACCGCTGGCCGAGCTCCTCGCCGGGATGCTGGGCCCAGCACCCATGGTGGTGCACGCTGCGGCGCTGCGGCCGATCCAGGTACCGGACCGGGTCCGCACCCGCGTCGAGCTGCGCGGGCTTCTCACCATCGTCCGCCGCCCGGCCGAGCACATCATCGCGGCGCTGCGGCTGGCGAAGACTCGCACTGCGCAGCCGCCGCCGTTCGAGCCGGGATGCCTGATGCTGCGCGGCGAGGTGCTCGCGATCAACGTCGACGGTCTCCAGATCGATCCCGACGCCTATGCCAATGCAGCACCGGACCCGCTCGTCGACCACGAGACGGCGATCCTGGAAGAACTGCTCCGCAACCGCACCGCGGACATCATCGAGATCTGCGGCCTGCTCGAGCCGGAGCTCCTCGCCGAGGCCACCGAGATCGCACCCTCGGGTCTGAACCGTCACGGACTCACGGTGTGGCTCTCCGGCCCGGAGCGGGTGTGCGAGATCCGGCTGCCGTTCGCCATGCCGGTGGACCGCGTGGATCAGCTGCCGGGCGCGATGGGGCTGTTGCTGGACGGCGTCCGCCGATCGTAGGGCCCCGATCCCGAGGTACCCCTCGGGTGACGAGTGGCAAACGATCAGCGTCGGGCGAGCACCTCCTCCGCAACGCGCAGGTCATGCGGGTAGGTGATCTTGAAGTTGCGCTCGTCCCCCGGAACCCAGCAGGTCATCACATCGCTGAACCGCTCGACGCAGGACGCGGTGTCGGTGCCGGTGAAACCCCGACGCTCGGCTTCCGCGCAGGCCGCGAGCAGCGGGGCCGCGCAGAAACCCTGCGGGGTCTGCACGGCCACGAGCCCCGCCGGCGCAGGCCCGATCAAGCGGTCGCCGCCGGCATTCGCCAGGGCCAG
>JBOHEP010000578.1:0-4351 GCA_050701075.1 Pseudonocardia sp.
CCGAGATCACCGCCCATGACCCGCACACAAGATCACCACCAGCGGGCCACGTCCAACACCCACGCCCTCGCGGCGTGTCGCGGGCAAGCCGAGCGCCCACCCGGCTACGGGATCACCGAATGCTTACGTCCAGGCAGTGTTCGATCCACGTCGACTCGTGGCTCGGGATCCAAAGTCGCGCACCGGTGAGGCGATCCGGGTAGTTGGCTACTCGGTGGGCATGCACCGAGTTCTGGTTGTGGTGCTGGTGCCGGATGGTCATCCACCGGGTGGGTTGTGGCACGTCGCCACCGCGTGGCCGGCGGATAGCCGTACTCGTCGTGTGTACGGCGGGAAGGGAGCGAGGATGGCTGACAAGGAGCTTCAGGACAGGATCGCTGCGGCCGTTGAGGATGCCGAGGCGACTTCGGACGGGGAGGTGGAGTGGGCGCGCCACCGGGAGCCGGCGAAAAGCCCTACGGCGGTCTATAGCATTCGCATTCCGGTTGATCGGATCGAGGAACTGCGGCAGCTGGCGGCTAACCGTGAGGTCCAGCCCACCGCGCTGATCCGTGCATGGGTGCTCGCACAGCTCGATGCGGCGCATAGCACCGACGACTACGCACAGCGCTGGGAACGCGAGGTGCGGGTCGCGGCGGACCAGCTGCGTAAATTGCTCGATGAGCGCCTTGGCGCTCCGAGGGCGGACGTGTCTTGAAATCGGTGAGGACAGCAGCGAAGCACAGTAGCACCAGCCGATTCTGGCAGCTCCGTCCACCGGAGAAGCCTTGTGCCCTCGAACGATGCCGCCAGCGATCGAGCGGCGCAGAACCTGCACCCGGGCGGTCGCAGGTTCGGAACCTGCCGCGCCCACCGCTGTGATCGCGACATGGTGTCGCTGCGGGTCATTCCGACACGCCGTGACATGGTGCATGACATGCGCGCGCCTCGCCGCTGTGACACTTCCCTGGCTCGGCCGCCGGGAGTAGCGGGCCGCGATCGAGGAGCAGCCCAGCGGTGTGTGGCGGGTGCGCGTCGACACCGGCGAGGACCCGATCTCGGGCCGCCGGCACGACCTCGTGGAGGTGATCCCGCTTGGGCGGAAGGCGGCGGCGCTGGCCGAGGCGGCCCGAGCCCGGCTGCTGAATCAGGTCGACGAGCGGCCCACCCCCGGACCAGCGCGACGCTCGACCAGTCGCTTGACCGGTACCCTCGACGCTCGACGTCGGCCGTACCACGGCGCGGATGGACAAGCGTTACTTCGAGAAGCATGTGCGACCGTTCATCGGGTAGCTCAAGGCTGGCGCGGTGGATCCCGATGTGCTGGACTCGTTGTACGTCGAGATGCGTCGCTGCCGAGTCCACTGCACGGGGCGGGCGGCGTCGATCACCGGACCCCGCGGGAACACTACTGCGACGAGCGATGTGGGCCGCGCCGATGCCGCCCACTGTCCGCGTCGACGATCCGGCCAGATCCATTTCGTGCTCAGCGGTGCGTACAAGAACGGCGGTGCGCCGGCGCTGGTGGCCACCGACCCGTTGCCGCTCGTGAAAGCGCCGCCGGCACGTGCGCCCCCTTCCCTCCGAAGAGTCACCGGTTCTGCCGGTGTCGTTCCTGAGTTCAGCCTGCCTCAGGATGCTGCCTGCGCGCCGCTCGCGGCTGCGGCCGAGTTCCGTGCGGTGGGCGTCCGGTGAGCCTCTCATGCACGCAGTCGCAGGCCCTTCGGCGTGACGCGGAACCCCGCGTCGGTGAGCACGTCGGCCAGCTCGGAGCCGAGCGAACCGACTCCGTCGGCGCGCTCGACGGCCAGCGAGTCGAGCCAGCCCTCGTGCACCGCCCCGGCCAGCGCCTGCGCTGCGGCGGTGAGCTCGTCGCGGTCGGTGGTGAACGACAGCAGCGACCGTCCGCCGCGTTCGACGTACAGCGCGGGCCCGCCCTCGACCAGCACGACCACTGCGCCGGCCTTGCGCCCCGGCCGGTGCTTGGTGTCGCCGGCCGTGTCCGGCCACGCCAGAGCAGCGCCGTAGGGTTGTGCGGGATCGGCGGCGGCCAGCACCACGCGGCACAGGTGGCCGCCCTCGCCGCGGTCGGGCGCGCCGGACCCGGGCTCGGCGCCTGCCCCGAGTGGTGCACCGTCGGGGCGGGACAGGGCGCGCAGCCGATCGATGGCCCCCGGCACCGCGAACTGCGCCGCCCCGAGCCCCTCGATGACATATCCGCGGCGGGCCCGCCCCGAGTCCTCCATCGCCCGCAGCACCCGGTACACCGCCGCGAAGCCGCCGGTGACCCGCTCGGTGCCCAACGCGCCGCGGGTGAGCACCCCGTGCCGCTCCAGGAACGCCTCGGCGCGGGCGTGCGCGCGACGGGTGGGGTCGGGCTCGCGCTGGACTGCGAGCGCCCACCGCCCACCGACCGACGGCGGCCCGCCGCGGCTGGGCATGGCCGGGCGCCCGGCACGCAGCTGGGCGTATCGACCCCGGGGGGCGCTCTGCCGCGGGCGGTGCGCACCCCCGCGCCCACCTGCGCCGCGCCCGCCGCTGAGCCGGGCCCGCAGCGGGCTGAGCGTGTCGCCGGTGAGCAGCCCGGCCCACACGAGATCCCAGATCGCGGCGACCATGGCGTCGTCGGTCGGAACCGGCTCGCCTTCCTCGGCCATCGCCCGCCCGGCCCGGTCGGCCAGCTCGCGGAAGAACAGCGCACCGCCGGCTCGGATGTGACCCGCGTGCCCGGAGAGATCGAGATCGGGCCATCCGAGAGCAGCCAGCACGGCTCGATGCAGCGGGGTGCCGGCGATCTCGGGCTCCGGCTCGGGCAACAGCAGGTCGGCGACGTCGGACGGCGCCACGGCGAGCCAGCCGTCGCTCCCGGCGAGGGCACCGCACCCGGTCCAGGTGACCTCGCCGGCGGCGGTGAGCTCGTCGAGCAGTGCTGGGGTGTAGCCCGGAAGCCGGGCCGGGAGGATCAGCGACTCCAACGCGCTGGCCGGCAAGGGTGCCCCGGCGAGTTGCTCGACCACGCCCAGCACGTCCTCCACGCCAGGTGCCCGTCGCACACGGCCCCGCCCGCGCCCGCCCGCGCCGCCGCTGCCCATCACCTGAATGCCCTGCCACACCGGCAGGAACCGGCCGAGTGCCCGCTGCTCCACGGGCTCCACCTCGGCGCGCAGCCGCGCCAGCGACCCCCGCCGCAGCCGGCGCAGCACCTCGGCGTCACAGTACTCCAGTCCGTCAGCACCCGGCCGGAGCTCGCCGCGCACCAGCCGTCCGGAGCCGACGAGCCGGTCGAGCATCCCGCGGACCACGGCCACCCCGAGCCCGAACCGGGCCGCGCAGTCGCTGGCTGCGAACGGCCCGCGGGTGCGCGCGTAACGCAGCACGAGATCGCCGAGCGGATCCGCGACGGGCTCGGTGAACGTCTCCGGCACACCGACGGGCAGCGCCGCGCCCAGGGCGTCACGCACCCGTCCGGCGTCCTCGATGGCGAGGAAGCGTTCCGCACCGGCGATCCGCACCCGGATCGCCCGACGTGCCGACTCCAGCTCGCCGAGCCACTCCGATCGCACCCCGCGCGCTGCGGCCTCGGCGACGGTGAGGTCGCCCAGGAAGCGCAGCAGGTCGGCCGCACCCTCGACGTCGCGGGCGTGCCGATCGGCGGCGAGCCGCTGCAGCGAGGCCTCGACCTCGGCCAGCACCTCCGGGTCGAGCAGCTCACGGATCGCCTCGGAACCGAGCAGCTCGGCCAACAGCGTCGAGTCCAGCGACAGCGCCGCGGCGCGGCGCTCGGCCAGCGGGGCGTCCATCTCGTAGAGGAACATCCCGACATAGCCGAACAGCAGGCTCCGCGCGAACGGCGACGGCGACGGTGTGGCAACCTCGACGACGGCGACCTTCCGCGCGGCGACATCGGACATCAGCTCGCGCAGCCCCGGCAGGTCGTAGACGTCCTGCACGCACTCGCGCATCGCCTCCAGCGTGATCGGGAACTGCTCGTAGCGGCCGGCGACGGCAAGCAACTGTGAGGCCTTCTGACGCTGCTGCCACAGCGGCGAGCGGCGCCTGGGGTCGCGCCGGGGGAGCAGCAACGCCCGCGCCGCACACTCCCGGAACCGCGACGCGTACAGCGACGAACCCCCCAGCTCGGCCACCACGATCTGCTCCACCTCGCCCGGGTCGAGCAGCACGTCCTCGGCGGTGGGCACCACCTCGGCGCCGGAGTCGTCGACGGCATCTGGCAGCCGCAGCACGATGCCGTCGTCGGCGCTCGCGGCGTGCACCTCCACGCCGCGCCGCTCCCGCATCCGCGCGGCGATCGCCAGCGCCCACGGCCCGTTCACCTGCGCACCGAAGGGGGAGTGCACGACCAGGCGCCAGT